>JAFYAC010000008.1 GCA_017540905.1 Kiritimatiellia bacterium
CCGCCCTCGCGGCGCGGACCGCGGTCGCCGTCGCGGCGGTCGCGGTTGCCGCCATCCCTGCGGAACCCGCCCTCGCGGCGGTCGCCGTCGCGACGGTCGCCGCCCCTGCGGAAGCCGCCGCCCCCGCCGCGGCGGAACGGCGGACGCCCGCCGCCATCCCCGAACTCCGCGCCCGCGTCCTCGCGGCCCGCGTACGGGTTCTCGGGCGGTTTGCGCGCCCAGTCCGGCGTGAAATCAAAATCGAAGGACAGTTCCGGCTTTTCTTCCTGCTGCCCGTTCCCGGGGATGTTTTCGTTTTCCATGTCTCGCTCGTTCCGTTTCCGGGCTCCGTCCGTCGGGGACGGAACCCGCGCGGAAGCCGCCTTCGGGCCGCTTCCGTTGCGTTCTTTTTCTCCCACGCCGGTACACTCCGGCGGTTTGGTTCATCTTTATACCACCTTTGCGTTTCGCGCAATAAGGTTTTTCGCGCGCCCCCGCGCGAGAGAAGGGGGGAACGGAGGGTAGAGGGCGGTCACCGCGAGCGGGAGGGAGGGGCGACACGGGGGGGCGGAGGGAGCGGGATAGGGAGGCGGGGAGGCGCGGTTTGCATGGGGATGGACATGGGGGGAAATCGAAGGAAAGTCCAATCTTTTCCTTAATCTCGCGGGACTCCGGAAAGGGCAAAGGAACGCCCCGGGAGGGAATCCCGGGGCGTGGGGGCAGGGAGGGTGGGGGAGAGCGGCGGCGGCTCAGGCGCGGCCGATGCTGTGGTAGGTGAAGCCGGCGGCGCGGACGGTGGCCGGGTCGAAGGTGTTGCGGCCGTCCACGATGACCGGGCAGGCCATCACGCTCTTGAGCTTCGCGAGGTCGATGTTCTTGACCGCGTCCCATTCGGTGAGGATCAGCACGAGGTCGGCGTCCTTCGCGCACTCGTAGAGGTCGGGGACGGTCTCGAGGTCGGGGTGGATTTCCTTGAACTTGCCCTCGGCGATGGGATCCCAGGCGCGGAGCTTGGCCTTCATGGCCTGCAGCTCGGGGACGAAGTAGAGGCTGGGCGCCTCGCGGACGTCGTCGGTCTCGGGCTTGAACGCCAAGCCGAAGATCGCGATGCGCTTGTCCTGGACGACCCAGAGCTCCTGCTTGATCTTCTTCATGACGTGCTCGCGCTGCGTCTTGTTGATCTTCTGGACTTCCTTGAGGAGGGTGAATTCGTTGCCGAGGGCGTCGGCGAGGCGCACGAAGGCGTCGACGTCCTTGGGGAAGCAGGAGCCGCCGTAGCCGACGCCGGCCTTGAGGAAGCGGGGGCCGATGCGGGGGTCGAGGCCCATGCCCTGGGCGACCTGCTCGACGTCGGCGCCGGCCAGCTCGCAGATGCGGGAGACGGCGTTGATGAAGGAGATCTTCATGGCCAGGAAGGAGTTGGAGGCGTGCTTGGTGAGCTCGGCGCTGGTGACGTTCATGCGCAGGAACTTGCCGCCGCCCTTGGCGAGGATGGGCTTGTAGATTTCCTCGAGGAGGTCGCCGGCGCGCTTGGATTCGACGCCGACCACGACGCGGTCGGGGTTGGTGGCGTCGGGGATGGCGGTGCCTTCGCGGAGGAATTCGGGGTTGGAGGCGACGTCGAAGTCGGTGTCGGCGCGCAGGTACTTGAGGACGGTACGCTTGAGGTGTTCGCTGGTCTTGGCGGGGACGGTGCTCTTTTCGACAAGGAGGCGGTAGGAGGTCATGTTCTCGGCGACCTCGCGGCCGACCTGCTCGACGTAGGTCATGTTGGCCTCTCCGCCCGGTCCGGGAGGGGTGCCGACGGCGATGAAGATGACTTCGGCGAACTCGGTGCCTTCCTTGACGGAGGTGCTGAATTTGAGGCGGCCGGCCTCGACGTTGCGCTTGACGATTTCCTCGAGTCCGGGCTCGTAGATGGGCATTTCGCCGCGGTGGAGCATCTCGATCTTCTTGGGGTTGTTGTCGATGCACATGACCTCGTGGCCCGCGTCCGAGAAGCACGCGCCCGTGACCAACCCGACGTATCCCGTTCCGACTACCGATATCTTCATGGAGGCTCCTTGATTTTCCTTTTATGTATTGTGCCCGGCCAGCATAGGCGAAACGCCCGGGGAAATCAACCGCCATTTCGGGTTGACAGCCCGGCGCCCGGCGTGGAAGCTCGGGGCATGAACATCGGCATCGACCTCATCTCGTTCCACACCCCGGCGTACTACCTGGACCTGCGCGTCCTGGCGGAGCGGCGGGGCGTCGATCCGGACAAATTCGTCATCGGCGTCGGCCAGGAGCAGATGGCCATCCCGCCGCCGGACCAGGACATCGTGACCCTCGCCGCCAACGCCGCCCTCCCCGTGCTGGAGGAGGCGGGGCGCGACGGCATCGAGCTGCTGCTGTTCGCGACGGAGAGCGGCATCGACCAGTCGAAGGCGGCGGCGCTCTTCTGCCACGGCCTGCTGGGGCTGCCGCCGACGTGCCGCTGCGCGGAAGTCAAGGAAGCCTGCTACGGCGGGACCGCCGCCCTCCGCATGGCGGCCGCGATGGTCGCCGCGCGCCCGCACACCAAGGCCCTCGTGCTGGCGGCGGACGTCGCCCGCTACGACCTGGGCAGCTCCGGCGAGCCCACGCAGGGGGCGGGCGCGGTGGCGATGCTGGTGACGGCGAACCCGCGCGTGCTGGCGCTCGACCCCGAGACGGGGTTCCACGCCGAGGACATCATGGACTTCTGGCGGCCGAACTACCGCGCGGAGGCGTTCGTGGACGGCAAATACTCCACGAAAATGTACCTGACCACCCTCATACCCGCCTGGCAGGCCTACGCCGCCGCGTCCGGCCGCACCCTGGCCGACCACGCGCACCTGGCCTTCCACATGCCGTTCACGAAGATCGCGTGGAAGTCGTATACCCGCCTCTGCCGCGCCGCCGGCGTCCCCGAGCCGGACGAGGAAGAGACCGCGCGCATCCTGCGCCCGGCCACCGTCTACAACCGCCGCACCGGCAACTCCTACAGCGCCTGCGTCCACGAAGGCCTCTGCTCGCTGCTCGACAACGCCCCCGCGCCGCTGGACGGCCGCCGCCTCGGCTTCTTCTCCTACGGGTCCGGCTGCGTGGCGGAGTTCTATTCCGGCGTCGTGCAGCCGGGCTACCGCGGACACCTCTTCACCGACCGCCACCGCGCGATGCTCGAGACGCGCACCGAGCTGACGTACCGCCAGTACGAGGACATCTTCAACTACGGCGTCCCGCAGGACGGCGGCGACCACGTCTTCGCGCCCTACCGCGGCGGCCCCTTCCGCCTCGCCGGCGTCAAGGACCACAAGCGCCGCTACGAACCCCGCTGACGGCGCATCCGCCCGCCGAGCGAAAGGGCGAGGCGGAAGGGTCGCCTGTCCGTGGCAATTGAATCGTGCGGAGTTCTTTTCCCCCCTCCGAGAGGGGGGTGCCGCCCGGTGGAAGAAAAGCCCATGGCAAATGCACATGGAACGAATGAACGGGCGGCGGGGGGAGTACTGCGGGTTGCCTGCGCAGGAACCTTCGCGACATCCCGTGGCGTTCATCCCGACTCCCCCACACGGTATTCCGCCCATCCAACCCCACCGCCCATGTGACGCGCAATACTCCCCCCGCCGCGCTATCCTTCCGCCCTCCTTGGGCACCCCGTCCGCCCACCATTCGCTGCGCGGCACTCCCCTCTCGGAGGGGGGCCGTGCTTCGCACGGAACGGAGGCTTGTCCGGAATTCCTGGGCACGTCCCCCCCTCGAACTATTCTTTCACATCCCTCGTCCCGTCACGCCCATCAAAAGCGGGATTGCGCGCACGGGGGGGAACGGGTATGGTTCGCCCCGTGCCTGCACCAGTTTCCAGCCGAATGAAAACCCTCCTCGCGGCGACGGGGCTCTTCACCCCGTCCCAGGTCGAGGAGTGGCTCATCCGCCTGCGCGAGAACGACGGACTGCTCACCGCCGCCGTCGCCGCCTCCGAAACCGTGCGCGAGGACGTCTTCCTGGAAGCCCTCGCCAAGGCCATGAAAATCCCCTACATGCGCCTCGGCGACGCCGCCATCGCCGAAGATGTTCTCGCCAAAATCCCGCCCAAGGCCGTCTTCCAGTACACCGTCATCCCGGTCGCCCTCGAAGACGCCGGCCGCGTCCTGCGCGTCGCGACGAGCGAGCCCTTCCGG
The DNA here is from genome assembly GCA_017540905.1 of Kiritimatiellia bacterium. GTDB lineage: Bacteria > Verrucomicrobiota > Kiritimatiellia > CAIQIC01 > Lenti-01 > CACXEY01. The sequence goes on from JAFYAC010000008.1 coordinate 4,161, forward strand.
TCCGGACTGGCCGACGCCCTGCGCCTGGCGTCGGGCCTGCGCGTCAAATTCGCGCTCGCCCCGTCGGCGGACATCGAGAAGGCGGTCAAGACCCTCTACGGCGTCGGCGCCGACACCCTCGACCGGCTCGACGTCGACGACGCCGACGACGGCGCCGTCCCGACCCTCGGCGACCTCAACGACCTCGACCAGGAAGCGAGCGTCGTCAAATTCGTCAACCAGATCATCTGGGAATGCCGCCACGACAACGGCACCGACATCCACATCGAGCCGATGGAGAACGACCTGCGCATCCGCTACCGCATCGACGGCGTCCTCCATCCCACGCCCCTGCCGCCGCAGATGAAGCGCTTCCAGTCCGCGATCATCAGCCGCATCAAGGTCATGGCCGGAATGGACATCGCCGAGAAGCGCCTCCCCCAGGACGGCCGCATCGGCCTCAAGGTCAAGGGCGAAGAAATCGACGTCCGCGTCTCCACCATGCCCACCGTCTACGGCGAAAGCGTCAGCCTCCGCCTCCTCATGCGATCCAGCGGCATGTTCGGAATGGAAAAACTCGGCCTCTTCCCCGACGACGAAGCCGTCCTCAACCGCCTCATCCGCCGCCCCCACGGCATCCTCCTCGTGACCGGCCCGACCGGCAGCGGCAAATCCACGAGCCTCTACGCCTGGCTGCACACCATCAACTCCGTCGACAAACGCATCCTGACCGTCGAAGACCCGATCGAATACGAAATGGCGGGCATCAACCAAGTCCAGGTCCGCAGCGAAATCGGCCTCACCTTCGCGAGCACCCTCCGCACCTTCCTGCGCCAGGACCCGGACATCATCATGGTCGGCGAAATCCGCGACCAGGAAACCGCCGACATCGCCATCCGCGCCGCCCTCACCGGCCACCTCGTCTTCAGCACCCTGCACACCAACGACGCCGCGGGCGCCGTCAACCGCCTCGTGGACATGGGCATCGAACCCTTCCTCGTCGCGAGCAGCGTCGAAGCCCTGACCGCGCAGCGCCTCATCCGCCGCCTCTGCCCCCACTGCAAACGGCCCTGGAAGGTCGACAAACCCTTCCTCCGAAACATCGGCTTCCCGATCGAGACCCTCAAAGACGGCACCATCTGCGAACCCGTCGGCTGCGAAGCCTGCCACGGAACCGGATACTCCGGCCGTACCGGCATCTACGAAATCCTGACCGTGACCGACGAAATCCGCCAGATGGTGGTCGAACGCAAAACCTCCGGCGAAATCAAGGAATACGCCGTCGCGCACGGCATGCACACCCTGCGCATGGACGGCTGGCGAAAGGTCCTCGCCGGCATCACGACCCTCGAAGAAGTCCTCCGCGTCACCTCCGAAAACGAGTCCTGACCCGCCGCCAATCCGCTGGGTCCCGTGTCGAAGAGACGGGATTCATTGGGACAGCGGACGGAACCCGGAGTCTCCGACACCCGGCTTTCTGACACGATTTGCCGATCTGCAGTTGGCCTGCGCAGAACTCCGATAGCTCCCGCCGCGGAGTACGTGGTAGTTCCCGGTGGCTGGTCCCGGAGGATTTGTCACCGCCCCCGCCCCGTAATCCCCCATGTACCAATCGCCGCACCATTCCCTCACATTCCCGTGCATATCGTACAGTCCCCATGCATTTGGGGGCTTTTTGCCTACCGGCTGCGGATGCTGGCCGCTGTTTTTCGCGTACCATCCCATCTCCTCCAACTTCCCTGTCCCGGAAAACGGCCCCGTCGTACCGGATCGGCACGCATACTCCCATTGCGCCTCGGTCGGCAGCCGCAACCCAGTCTTGCCGCAGAAAGCCTGGCAGTCCTCCCAGCTCACGTTCTCCACCGGCAACGCATCCCCCTTGAGCAGCGACGGATTGGACCCCATCACGCTCTTCCATTGTTCCTGCGTCACCTCGTGTTTCGCCAACCAGAATCCTTTCGTCAACGTCACACGGTGCTGCTTCTCGTCCCCAGCGTGTCCGGCTTCCGTTTCCGGGCTCCCCATCATGAAGGCTCCCGGCGGACACCACACCATTTCCATCGTCACGCCGTTGGCCAAGGGAATGGTTTTCCGCTCACCGGGCTGGTGGAGGTCGTGGGCCCGCAGCCGATGATTGATGGTCTCGATTTCCGCTTGTTCTTCCTTCAAGCGTCGTTTCTCCGCCTCCTTTTCCGCGCGGACCAGCCGTTCCGCTTTCGTGGACTCCCAGCGTTGCCTCAAATTTGCCAGTATGTGCCAGAAGTCCGACCCTAGAAAAACAAAAAGGAACAGGATAACGGCAAGTATCCCTATCGGCAAATCGGTGAAATTGTAAGTCCGTGGCAATTCACTTTTCCGCCACGCCGGCGCTGTACCATCTTTCCCCGGCGGGCTCTTGTCTTCCGCCGGTTCGGCTTCAGCTTGTTCCTGCCTATCCCGACGTGCATCCCGCACCATCCGCCATGTTGCCAATTCTTCTTCCGCCCGTGCGAACATCCTTTCTGCTTCTTTGTCCTGTCCTTCGAAATAGGCCGCGTCTCCTTCATCGAACACTGCCCGGATGGCTGCAAGCCCATCCCGTTCGTCTTGCGGGAGATCGCCTGTCCCGGCTTGGCGCAACTGTTGATCCAGCTCCATCCAGCGTTGAAGCAATTTCTGTATTTCTGCCTTTTGTCTGTCCCGTTCATTTTCTTCCCACTGCATTCGCACCCGGTCTGCTTCCTCCTGCCTGCGCCGTTCTGCCTCCGCTTTTGCCCTTTGCTGTTTGGCTTCGGCCTTTTTCTTCCTGCGTTGCTTTTTTTTCTGGCGCAGTCTCTCCTGTTTCTCTTCCTCGGTTCGGCGGCGTTGCTCCAATATTTTCAGCAATTCAATTCTTTTCTTCTTCTTTTCTTTCTTTTTCAATCCGCGTTTCACGACTTTTCCGCCATGTTGCCAAGCCTTCTTCCGCCCGTGCGAACAGTCCTCCGGCCACATGATTCTGTCCCGCCCTCAACGCTTCCGAGCCAGCCTCGAAAAGTTCCACAATCTTGGCCCGGGCATCCTGTTCCGCCGAAGTTGCATTGTCCTTTCCCGCCGATTCCAGTTCCTTCCCAAGCCGGACCTTTCTCAAAAACACGTCCCCGCCGGCTGCATCCCCCCCATTCTCCTTCCGGGATTCCGTTGTCCGGGGCTTCGCCGCGTTCTCGCCCGCCAGAGAATCCACGAACTCCCCGCAGGTGGCAAACCGTTCCTTCGGGACTTTTGCCAGCGCCCTCCGCAGGGCCGCCATCGGGGCGGCGCCCACGCCTTCGATGTTCCGCACGCGGCCAGCGAGGACCGCTCTGTGGAGCACTTCCGCATCGGCACCCTCGAAAGGCAGGCACCCCGCCAGAAGCTCGTAGGCGGTGACGCCGAGGGCGTACTGGTCCGTGCGGGCATCCTGTGGCTGACCCTCCCACTGTTCGGGAGCCATGTAGGGGCGGGTGCCGCTCGTCCGGCCCGCTTCGCGGCTCACACGGCTCATGCTCGTGCGGATTTGCGCCGCCAGACCGAAGTCCAGCACCTTCACCCGCCCCTTCGCATCGACCATCACGTTCCCGGGCTTCACGTCACGGTGCACGACCTTTTCCGAGTGTGCGTAGTCCAGCGCCGATGCCACCTGCCGCAAGACCGGAACCGCGTCCTCCAGCGGGACACCCGCTCCCTTCCGTTTTTGCCGGCTCCAGCGGCGGAGGCTCTCCCCCTCCGCCAGTTCCATGACCAGGTGGTATTCTCCCCGCCCGTCCTTTTCCAGTACCCGGACCCCCGCGATGTTCGGATGGCTCAGCTTGTATACCAAGCGGAAATTTTCGCGGACTTCCTCCATTTCGTCCCGGTTCCGCCCCACCTCCGGCGGCAGCGACTTCACGGCCACTTTCACACCGCCCACCGTATCCAGGCACTCGTACACCACCCCCATCCCTCCCTCTCCCAGTTCCCGCTCCACCACGTACCGGCCCAGAATCGTTTCCCCGGCCTTCCAGCGCCGCGTCCCGGCCGTTCGCCCGCCGTCCACGATTCCCTCGGGCTTGAGCGTTTCGAGATCCCCGATGGATTCCGCCGGATCCCCCCCCCCTTCGCCATCCGACACCCCTTCTTCGCGCCGGGATTCCTCGATCCGTCCCAACGTCGGCAAATCTCCAAAAGACTTCTCCTCGTTCTCCATGCCGATGCTTCTCCAATCGGCAAGCATTCTCCCCCATCCCGCGCCTCTCCGTCAATCCCTGCCTTGTGCAGGGGATTCGACTGGAACAACTGACAGGAACGCGACAGGAACACACCATGCGCCCGGTCCTCCGTAAACGAGTCCTGCCCCGTCGCCAACCCGCTCCCCAAAAAGTTTTCCAATGATTGGAAACTTTTTTTCCAATGATTGGAAAAATTGACCCGTTTTTTCCAATGATTGGAAAAATTTTTCGCAAGTTTTCCAATGATTGGAAAAAATTTTCGGATCCGGGGACCTGGCGGGTCCGTGGGCGGATTGCGGGACGGTGGAAGGAGTTGGGACGTTTGGCGCGCGGGCGTGTGAATTACTTCCCGGAAAAGGTGCGGTTTTCCGGGGGGCGGGGGTTCTATCGGCGGGTGTTATCAACCACTTGAAGCGATTGGAAGGCTGTCAAGCGGTTTGAGAGAAAAAAAACGTGCATACAAGATGCAGTGTCTCCAAAACGGATATCCACCTACATGTTGTTGAAAACACTTTTTTGCCGGAGGACGGGCCGCTTGGCTTGCCAAGGGGGCGGTCGGCCGTTATCGTCGGGGCCGTTTTCGGAGCCAAGGAAAGGATGGGCAGTGTGAACAACCTGTTGATAACTTTTCCGGGGCGATGGAACGGCGGGCGCCGGGAGTCATCGGCGTCCGGTCACCATTTGGTTTGTGCCGCGCGGGGTTTCGTGCGATAGTTGCGTGCGTCGCCCGCCGGGTAACAGGGTTTGTGTCGTGCAAGAGAAACAGGCAATTGAATACTGGAAGAAGGCGCGGGAGTTCCTCGCGGAAGTGCTGTCGCCGGACATATACGAGCGCTGGATCGGCGTCATCGACGCCGCCGGGGACGACCTCGGGGACAGCCAGCTGACGCTCACCGTGCCCAATGATTTCTACCAGGATTGGCTGGTGGAGAATTTCATGCCCCACATCCGCAAGGCGCTCTCGGCGGCGGGGTGCGAGAATCCGGCGATCCACTTCGCGGTCGACGCCTCGCGCCAGCTGCGGGAGATGCCGGAGGAGCGGCTCCAGGGCGGGGTGCCGCCGGCCGCGCCGGCGAAGTCTTCTTCGCGCAAGGCCGCGGTCCGCAGCTGCAACGTGGGGAGTCCGCTGAACCCGAAGAACACGTTCGAGAATTTCGTGGTGGGGCCGTCGAACACGTTCGCGCACGCGGCGGCGCTGGCGGTGGTGGAGGCGCCGGGCAGGGCGTACAATCCGCTCTTCATCCACGGCGGGACGGGCCTCGGCAAGACGCACCTCATCCAGGCGATGGGCGACGCGGTGCTCAAGGGGAAGAAGGGGACCGTCTGCTACATCTCCAGCGAGAAGTTCACCAACGAGTACATCCAGGCCATCCAGCAGCACGCCATCGCGGACTTCCGCAAGAAGTACCGCGGGATCGACATGCTGCTGATCGACGACATCCATTTCCTCGCCGGCAAGGAGGGCATCCAGGAGGAGTTCTTCCACACCTTCAACACCCTCTACGAGAACCAGAAGCAGATCGTCCTGACGAGCGACCGGCCGGTGAGCGAAATCGCGAATCTCCAGAAGCGCCTCGTCTCGCGCTTCGAGTGGGGCCTCGTCACCGAGATGGAGATGGCCAACCTCGAAACGCGCGTGGCGATCCTCCGCCGCAAGCGCGAGCAGATGGACTTGCAGGTGCCGGACGACGCGCTCTTCTTCATCGCCGAGCACATCCGCTCGAACATCCGCAAGCTGGAGGGGTCGCTGCTGCGCGTGACCTCGTACCTCTCGCTCACCAAGAAGGCACTCACGCAGGAAACCCTCGAGTACCTCCTGCGCGACACGCTGGAGCAGGAGAACCAGACGGCGCTCACCATCGAGGGCATCCAGCGCCTCGTCGCCGAGCACTACGACATCCGCCTCGGCGACATGACGAGCAAGCAGCGGCCGCAGAACATCGCCTTCCCGCGCCAGGTCGCGATGTACCTCTGCCGCGAGATGACGGGCCAGTCGCTGCCGGCCATCGGCAACGCCTTCGGCCGCAACCACGCCACCGTCCTGCACGCCCACCGCCTCATCGGCCAGAAGATGAAGACCGACGCCGCCCTGCGCCAGACCATCCTCTCCCTCGAGCAGCGCCTCGGCACCGTCGCGGCCCCCAACTGATGCGCGCGCGCCCGGCAGCCCTGTCGACAACCGCGTGCACCGGCGGTGCACAACCTGTCGAAAACCTCCCCGCCCTGTGGACAACGCCGGGTTGCGCACATTCCGCACAGGGGGGAGGGGGCCTGTTGCGAACAGCCGCGGGACCGCAAAAGCCCCTTGAAAACAAGGCGTTGTGATGATATGCACAGCGTGAACAGGACATAAGAATAAGAGAAATCAAAAAACTCTTTTTGAAAACCAACACTATCCCAACCGGAGACGGCACATGAAAATCAAAGTCAACAAGGACGCCTTCATCACGGCCCTGCAGCAGGTCCAGTCGGTGATCAACACCCGCAACCCCCTGCCCGTGCTGTCCAACGTACTCTTCCGCGCGGCGGACGGCCGCCTCGAACTGACCGGCACCGACACCAGCCTCACCGTCAAGACCGCCATCGAGGCCGAAGTCGCCGAACCCGGCACCACCACCCTTCCGCCCAAGCGCATCTTCGGCGTCGTGCGCGAACTGCCCGTCGACACCGCCGAACTCGACATCAGCCCCGAGAACGTCGCATCCATCCACTCCGGCAGCAGCGACTTCAAGATCAACGGCCTCGGGGCCGAGGACTACCCCGCGCAGGTCGCCCTCGACGGCGCCAAGACCTTCACCCTCGACCAGGGCGTCTTCAAGAACATGCTCCGCCTGACCAGCTACGCCGCCAGCACCGACGCCAACCGCACGCTGCTCAACGGCGTCCTGCTGAGCTTCAAGGGCGGGCGGTTGAGCGCCGTCGCCACCGACAGCCGCCGGCTGGCCCTCGTCGAGCAGGAACTCGCCATCCCCGAGAGCGACGAAGCCGACCTCATCGTCCCGCTCAAGACCGTCGACGAACTCCTCCGCACTCTGGGCAGCGAAGGCGAAATCCGCATCTCCGCCACGCCCAAGCTGGCGGCCTTCGAATACGGCAGCATCCTCGTCACCAGCAAACTCGTCGAAGGCGTCTATCCCAACTTCCGCCAGGTCGTCCCCCAGGCCAGCGGCGAGCGCGTCACCCTCGACCGCGACAGCTTCCTGACGGCGATCCGGCGCACCTCCCAGCTCGTCAGCGACGCGGTGAGCGGCGTCAAGCTCACCTTCGGCGCCGACCAGCTCGAAATCCTCGCCACGGCCCCCGACATCGGCGAAGCCCGCGAGCGCATGGCCGTCAAGTACTCCGGCAAGGACGTCACCATCTCCTTCAACCCGGCCTTCCTGATGGACCCCTTGAAGAACCTGACGACCGACGAAGTCTACCTCGACCTCATCGACGACACCTCCCCCGGCGTCATCCGCTCCACCGTCAGCTTCGTCTACGTCCTCATGCCCATCCGCCTGAGCTGACGTACCGCCCCCGGCGAAGGGCGCGCGCCCCATGAGTTGCCGCCTCGACGGCTTCGACTACACGCGCCCGCTCTACTACATGGTGACGCTCAAGAAGCGTCCCGGCGTGCCCGATTTCTCCACCCTCGCCCCGTCCGGCGCCCCGCCGCCGCGCGACGACCGGGGGCGCGAATGCTGGTTGCGCGCCAACGGAATCACGCGGGCATTCGCCCGGACCATCCGCGGCTTTGCGGGGAAGTGGCGGGGCATTGCCCCCATCGAACACTTCATTGTCATGCCCGACCACCTGCACCTCCTGCTGAAAATCGAGGAGACACCGGACCGGCTCCCGCTGGGCACCTACGTCTTCCAGTTGGAAAAGGCGCTTGCAAAGGCGTTGTGGGAGGTGGTCGGGAGCGGGGGCGGCACGGTGGCCGCCCCGCCAAACGCCGATGCTGCGCCGGTATCCGTGTCTGGCCGGGCGGCCCCCGTGCCGCCCGTGTTCGAGAAAAACTGGCACGACTGGATCGTCATGAAGCGCGGCCAACTCGCCGCCTTCACCCGCTACATCCGCGAGAACCCCAAACGCGCATGGCTCCGCCGCGAAAACCGCCAATTCTTCACCCGCCCCGGAACCCTCGCCTTCGCCGGACGCCACTGGTTTTCCTACGGCAACCCGGCCCTTCTCGACCTCCCCGTCCTCGAACCCTTCCGGTGCTCCCGCTCCTGGACCACCGACGGCCCCGAGTGGCGCGAAGCCCTGTCCCGCGCCGCCCGCACCGGTCCAGGCGGCGCGGGCGTGGGAACCTTCCTGAGCCCTTGCGAAAAAGCCTGCGGCAACGCCATCTACCGCGCCGGCGGCGCGTTCATCGTCCTGTCCCCCGAAGGCTTCCCCGACCGCTGGCACCCCACCCGCGCCAAGGAAACCCTCTGCGCCGCCGGACGCATGCTCTTCCTCACCCTCTGGCCCCCGCAAGCCGCCCGCCCCGACAACGCCACCCTCCACCGCCGCTGCCACGAAATGGGTGCCGTCATCGCCTCCATCGGGGGCAACGCGAAATAACAGCTGTTTTTCGCAACCCGCTCGCGGTCCTGCCGCCCTCCCCGACCGTGCCTTTCCGCAATCGACTGCATTCGAGTGCAATCGATTGCAGTCGATTTTCTCGCCCTGCCCCCCATTTTCCCGCTTCCCCCCCGCGCCCCGTTTCCTGTAGAGTGGGGCCCGGATCGGGCCCGGGCGCGCGGTGCGCCGGAGGCCGCATCCCGGAGGGCAATCGGCCATGGAAAAACTCATCCTCGAATCCGCCTGGCTGGACGGCAGCCCGCGCGACGTGCTCGTTGCGGACGGCAAATTCGCCAACACCACGGGCGACCTCACCCCGCAGGACCGCGAAGACGCCGAAACCGTCGACTGCCGCGGCCTCGCCCTCGTCCCCGCCTTCTACAACGGCCACTGCCACGCCGCCATGACCCTCCTGCGCGGCTACGCCGACGGCATGCCCCTCGACAAGTGGCTGCAGGAATGCATCTGGCCCTTCGAGGCGCGCCTGGGGCCCGGCGACATCGAGATCGGGACCCGCCTCGCCGTCCTCGAAATGATCAAGTCCGGCACCGTCTTCTTCTCCGACATGTACTGGCAGCGCGAGATCACCATGCGCGTCGTCGAAGAAATGGGCATCCGCACCACCATCGGCGTCACCATCGCCGAAAACCTCGAGCCGCCTGAGCGCATCGAAGAACACTTCCGCTTCCTCGCCGAACACCGCTTCGAGACCGACCGCGTACGCCTGGCCGTCATGCCCCACGCCATCTACACCGTGGGCGAAAACGTCTTCCGCCGCTGCGCCGAGGTGGCCCGCGCCGAAGGCTACATCCTGCACACCCACCTCTCCGAGACCCGCCGCGAAGTCGATGACTGCCTCCGTACCCACGGCTGCACCCCCGCCGAACTCCTCGACCGCTGGGGTGCCCTCGGCCCCAATCTCGTCGCCGCCCACTGCGTCCACCTCACCGGCCCCGAGATGGCGCGCATGGCGGACGCCGGCGCCACCGCCATCCTGAACCCCTGCTCCAACCTCAAGCTCGGCAGCGGCATCCCGCCCATCGCGGCCATGCTCGCGGCGGGCATGAAGCTCGGCCTGGGCACCGACGGCGCCTCCTCCAACAACAACCTCGACATGCACGAGGAAATGAAGATCGCCGCCCTTCTCGCCAAAGCCACCCCCGGCGGCACCGCCGAGACCCTCCCCGCCGCGCGCGCCCTCGAACTCGCGACCGCCTCCACCGCGGCGGCCTACGGCCTCCGCGCCGGCCGCATCGCCGACGGCTACCTCGCCGACGCCCTCCTCGTGGACCTCGCCGACGAACGCCTCGCGCCCGCCCACGACTTCACCGGCAACTGGGTCTATTCCGCCGATTCCTCCTCCATCCGCTCCGTCCTCTGCGCCGGCCGGTTCGTCATGCGCGACCGCCGCATCCCCGGCGAAGCCGAAATCGTCGCCGAAGCCGAACGCGCCGCCGCCCGCCTCGCCGGCCGCCCCCCGCGCCTCCCCTGAGCAGCCCCCATGAACACGACCAAGGCCGATTACTGCACCTGCGCCGACCGCGCATGCCCCCTGCATCCCGCGAACCACGGCAAGGGCTGCACCCCCTGCATGATGAAGAACCTCCGCGCGGGCGAAGTCCCCAGCTGCCTCTGGAATCTCGTATCCACCCGCGAAGAGCGCCAGCGCGAGGGGTGCGACTACCGGATCGCCTCCTTCGCCGAGATGGTCCGCCGCAAGACGCCCCCGCCATCCCCATCCCCGTGACCGCGCCCGCCGCCCGGGCGGTGGCGGCCCACGCAAGTTCTAGAGTATTCTGTGGCTCCCCAGACGTTTCCCAACCACAAGGTCGCGCGGAAGCGCGACCCTCCCGGTGCGTTCTCCACGGGGAGGGACGCGCTTCTGCGCGTCCGCGGTGGGAAATGGCCGGTGAGATAACGGCTCGAAGCCACACTGTTTTTGAAACCGCTCTATTCCCCGCCCAGGTAGTACGGGACGCCCCGTCGATAGGCGTCCAGCTGCTTCAGGTCGTCCGGTTCGGCGGTGCCGGCATCCACGAGGCCCTGGAGGAGGGCGATGGCGCGGGCGGTATCGCCGTCCGCGAAGGCGAGGCCCGCTTCCGTGCTGGCCATCCAGGGGGCGTAGCGGTTGTCGGGGTCCAGGGACCGGGCCTCCGCCAGCAGTTCGCGGGCGCGTTCGGTGTCCCGGAGATCTTCGTGGGGCGAGGCGAGCAAGAGAAGGGCCAGGTTGTTGAGGTTGGCGACGGTCTTGTCCGCGGCCAGGGCCTTCATCGCATCGGAGCGGGCCTCCTCCCATTTCCCCAGTTTGACCCGTACGAAGGCGCGGTCGCTCCAAGCGCCTGCCGGGGCGTGGAGGGCGATGGCTTTGCCCAGCTCCGATTCGGCTTCGTTCCAGCGCTCCAGGCAGGAGAGGGCCCTTCCGCGCATCATGCGCACCCCGCCGGAGTCGCCGCCGGTGCCGATGACGGCGTCGTAATCGGCGAGGCTGGCGGCGCAATCGCCTTTTTCGAGGAGCAGCTGGCCGCGGTTGATCCGGGCCCACGGCGAGCCGCCGGGACAGGCGATGGCCTTGCCGTAGGCTTCGATGGCGGCATCCGTTTCCCCGCGTTCCCCGAGGAGGATGCCTTCGAGGAAGTATCCCATCGGCTCCTGCGGGGCCAGTTCCTGCGCGCGGCGGTAGCAGTCCAGGGCGCGGTCGGATTCACCGTTTTCCGCGAGGACGTTGCCCCGGCCGCGCCAGGCGGCGGCATCGGCGGGATCCGCTTCCAGGGCGCGGTCGTAGTGGAGGGCCGCGCGTTCCATGGCGCCCCGGCGGTAGCTGCGGTCGCCGAGGGCCGTTTCCGACGGCCATTTCGAGCAGCCGCAGAATCCCTGGAGGGCCACCGCCAGCAACGCGGCCCGCGCCGTATTGATCCATTTCGAGTCCATGCCCGCAAACTACCACAGGCCCCCGCCCACTGTCCACCCGCTCTCCGTCCGCCCTCCATTTTCATGGGGGGCGGCATGTGGCCGCCATCTTCCGCGCTTCCGGCCGGACGGGCGGTTCGAATCCGGGCGGGACTGGATTTCTAGATATCTAGAGCAAATTAAGAAAAAGTGTAGCCGCAAGCCGGGGGGAGGGCCCGGCTTCGTCCGGGCCTTTTTTTTCCTCCTTGCACACGGCCGCGACAAAGCGCGGCCCTCCCGAAACGGCTACAGTATTTCTTAAACCGCTCTAGGTTTCTAGGTATCTAGGTTTCCGGGGTTCCAGCAGCCGTCGCGCGGCGGGGGAACTTTCCCTCTTGCAGGGGGGCGGGGGGGGCGGTACAATCCCGCGCACGATGGACAGGTCGGCTACAGGTCAGGCGGAGAAAAAAGGGTTTTCCAACCATTGGAAAACTTTTTTCCAATCGTTGGAAAATTTTCCGGCGGGCCGCGGCGGGGCACGGAAAAGGCCGGACGCGCGGTCCGGCCGAAGGGTGGTTGCCCGATCAGGATTTGAACCTGAACAAACAGATCCAGAGTCTGCTGTGCTACCGTTACACCATCGGGCAGGCAACTCGCACTACCTTACTCTTTCGCGGGGCATTGTCAAGCGGGGTTTGCAGGGGGGAGAGGAGGAGCTGGATTTCTAGGTATCTAGGCATCTAGGTATCTAGGTGGCGTGGATGGAGCGGCATAAGGCATGAGCGATTTCCAGAAAGATCCGGTCGCGCTGATGTGCGACATCGGGGAGTTGGTCGGGTTGTTCGATTTCGAGAGCGGGCTGGACTCGTTCCTGAAGCGCGCGGTGTCGATGGTCGCCTGGCACATGCGCGCCGCCGTGTGCTCGATCTACCTCTACGAGGCGAAAACCCAGGACCTCGTGCTCCGCGCCAACCAGGGGCTCAATCCGGCGCTCGTCGGGCGGTTGCGGTTCGTGCTCGGCGAGGGGCTCGTCGGGACCAGCCTCAAGACGTTGAAACCCATCTGCGAGGCGAACGGGCGCGACAACCCGAATTACAAGTACGTGCCCGACAGCGGCGAGGAGGCGTTCGTCTCCTACCTCGCGGTCCCCATCACGCGCAAGATGAACCCCGTGGGCGTGATCGTCGTCCAGGACCCGCAGTACAACTACTTCACGGCGAACGACATCCAGGCGCTGCGCGTCATCGCCTCGCAGCTCGCCGGCGTCGTCGAGAACGCCCACCTGCTCCTCGCCCTCCGCAAGAACCAGGACGCCGTCTCCACTTCCGCCGACGGCCCCGGCGGCAAGCTCGAAACCGACGGCCCCGAAGCGCTGCTGCTCGCCACCGGCACGCACTGCATACCGGGCATCTGGGCCGCGGGCGGGATGGCGATGGGCCTGTCCACCCGCATCGGCCACTACCTGGAGCGCACCGCCCTCAACGACCCCGCGCCGGAAGGGCTCACGGAGGCCGACTTCGACCGCGCGGCCGCCCTCACCGAGCGCCAGCTGCTGGAGCTGCAGCGGCGGCTCCAGGACAAGATCCAGGACGCCGCGTCGATGATCTTCGGCGCGCACGTGCTGATGCTCAAGGACGACGCGTTCGCCGGCGAAATCCGCCTCAAGATCCGCGCGGGCAAGAACCCGTGGGACGCGGTCATGGAGGAAATCCGCCACTACGCCGACCTCTTCGAGCACAGCCCCAACTCCCTCATGCGCGAAAAGGTCCTCGACGTCGAGGACCTCGGCCACCGCCTGCTGCACAACCTCAATCCCGCCGCCGCCGAGGCCGACATGCCCGACTACACCGGGCAGATCGTCATCGCCGAAAGCCTCCTGCCGTCCGACATCCTCAAACTCTCCGCCGAGGGCGCCGCCGGGCTCATCCTGCTCGGAACCGGACAGCACTCCCACGTCGCCATCCTCGCCAAGGCTCTCGACCTGCCCCTCGTCGTCTGCGGCGACCGGCGCCTCCTCGCCGTCCCCGAAAAGACCCCCGTGCTCCTCGACGCCAAGGGTGGGCAGATCGTCATCCGTCCCGGCGAGGAAGCCATCCAGACCATGCGCGAACTGCTGCGCAACCTCGCCACCACCGAGCAGCTCGCCCGCCGCAGCAAGCCCGAGACCCGCACCCTCGACGGCACGCGCGTCACCCTCATGGCCAACCTCAACCTCGTCAGCGAACTCGACCTCGCGATGAGCGCCAAGGTCGAAGGCATCGGGCTCTACCGCACCGAATTCCCCTTCATCATCCGCAACGCCTTCCCGACCGAGGAAGAACAGTACGTCGGCTACAAGAGCGTCCTCGAGCGCATGGCCGGCAAGCCCGTCGTCTTCCGCACCCTCGACATCGGCGGCGACAAGGCCCTCTCCTACTTCCCCACGCCGCACGAATCCAACCCCTTCCTCGGCCTTCGCGCCCTGCGCTTCTCCCTGCGCAACCCCGAAATCTTCAAGCAGCAACTGCGGGCCCTCCTGCGGGCCGCGCACGTGTCCGAGCGGGCCAAGATCATGTTCCCGCTGGTCGCCTCCCTCGACGAATACTGGACCGCCAAGGAAATCACCCTCGCCTGCTACCGCGATTTGCGGGCCGAAGGCATCCCCTGCCGCCTGCCCGAGATCGGCGTCATGATCGAGATCCCCGCGACCGCCATGCTCGCGGCCGACTTCGCGAAAGCGGCCGACTTCCTGAGCATCGGCACCAACGACCTCATCCAGTACCTGCTGGCGGTGGACCGCACCAACAGCGCCGTCTCGAGCTTCTTCTCCCCGCACCACCCGGCCGTCCTGCGGACCCTGGCGCGCATCGCCGAAGCCGTCAAGCCCACCGGCAAGGCCCTTTCCCTCTGCGGCAACCTGGGCAGCGACGTCCAGATGCTCCCCTTCCTGCTGGGCATCGGCCTGCGGACCATCAGCATCGACTCCGCGAGCATCCCGGCCGTCCAGGAAGCCATCGGCAAGATCAACATCGACGAAGCCGAATGGCAGGCCCGCGAAATGCTCACCTTCACCCGCATCTCCGAAGTCGAAGCCTACCTCGAAGACCTCCGCAAGTCCTGACGCGGGCGCGTCGCGCCCGCAGTGACGAGAGACGAGTGACGAGATGCGGTGCGCCCCCTGCGCGGGTGCCTCCCTTTGTCGCTGCGCGGCCGGCCCGCCCGCATGAACCCGGCCGCATCCCCTTGCTTCCACGCGGCCTCCACCCCGGTCGGTTTTCATGGGGGATTTCCATGTGAAAACATGCGAAAAATCAAACAGTTTCCTGTAATTGCAAAAGTGGTTTTCCGGAGGTTTTTTTGGTGGGTGCAATCCTTGTGCTTGGCCTGCCTCTTGCGGAGAATGCGCCGCTTCCCCGCGACGGGGGAATACGGAAATTCGGGTGTCTTTTCCCCCCCCCGGCCCGTCAAAGGGCGGACTTGATTTTTTCCGCGAGCGCGGCCGCTTCCGACAGATCCCCGTAGGGGCGGGCTTCCCAGTTCCACTTGTGCGCGTTCCCTTCGAACTGCGGAATCACGTGGAAATGCAGGTGCCCGACCGTCTGGCCCGCGACCGCGCCCTGGTTCGTGATGACGTTGAAGCCGGCGGCCCCGAGCGCCTTCGTTTGCGCGACCGCGATTTTGCGGGCGATGCAGATCAGGTGCGCCGCCACTTCGTCCGTGGCCTCGGAGAGGTTCGCGAAATGCTCTTTCGGGATCACCAGCGCGTGCCCCTGCACGACCGGCCCGATGTCCATGAATGCCAGGCACTTGTCGTCTTCGTACACCTTGGTCGAGGGAATCGCTCCGGCCGCGATTTTGCAAAACAGGCAATCGTTCATCGTGTTCTCCTTTGTTTCCTTCCCGACCTATACCCCCCTCCGCGCCCAAAATCCATCCCAATCCATGGCTCAGTGGAGGAAGTGGCGCGTGCCGGTGAAGACCATCGAGAGGCCGGCGGCGTCGCAGGCCTGGATGCATGCTTCGTCTTGCTTGGAGCCGCCCGGTTCGACCAGATGGCGGATGCCGGCCGCGGCCGCGGCTTCGACGTTGTCGGCGAAGGGGAAGAAGGCGTCGGAGACGAGCACGGTCCTGGCGAGCACGGCGTCGCGGTCGAGGTTCA
This sequence comes from Kiritimatiellia bacterium, assembly GCA_017540905.1. Classification (GTDB taxonomy): domain Bacteria; phylum Verrucomicrobiota; class Kiritimatiellia; order CAIQIC01; family Lenti-01; genus CACXEY01. The sequence continues at coordinate 19,920 of JAFYAC010000008.1, forward strand.
GCCGGGCGATGTTTTCGTCGGCTTTCGGGATGGCCAGCTTGCGGAGGGCGTCGACGCGGTTGGGCTGCCCGGCGCCCATCCCGAGGATGGAATGGCAGCCGGGGGCGCGCTCCCAGGCGAGGACGATGGCATTGGATTTCAGGTGCTTGGCCATGCGGATGCCGAAGTCGGCCAGCGGGCGGAGCGCGTCGGGGAAGGGGGCTTGGGTCACGCAGCGCCAGGCTTCGGGCGCGGCGGCGTCGGAAGTCTGGTGGAGGGTGCCGCCGCGGATGCGCCGGGACCGGGGGGCGGGGACGGGGAGGGAGAGGGGGCGGTCGAGGGAGATGAGGCGGATGTTCTTGGATTTGGCGCGGAGGAAGTCGAGGGCGTCGGGCTCGAAGGCGGGCGCGATCAGGGCCTCGACGAAGCGGCCCTTCAGGACTTGCGCGGCGGCGAGGTCGACGGGGCGGGTCAGGGCGATGACGGAGCCGTAGGCGGAGACGGCGTCGCCTTCCCACGCCGCGGCCAGGGCGTCGGCCAGGGTGGGGCCGGTCGCGGCGCCGCAGGGGTTGGTGTGCTTGACCACGACGGCCGCGGCGGGGGCGTCGGCCAGCTCGCAGGCGGTTTCGAGCGCGGCATCGCCGTCGACGTAGTTGTTGTACGACATTTCCTTGCCGTGCAGGATGCGGGCGGAGGCGAGGTTGGCCTCGGGCGGGGGCGGGAGGTCGGGCGCGAAGGTCGCGGGCTGGTGGGGGTTTTCGCCGTAGCGCAGGGGGATGCCGGCGCCGAACCAGGCGGCGATCGCGGCGTCGTAGGCGGCGGTGTGGGCGAAGACTTTGGCCGCCAGGCGGCGGCGTTCGGCGGCGGGGACGCCTTCGGGCGAGGAGAGGGCGGCCAGCACGGGGGCGTAGTCGGCCGGATCGCAGAGGACGACCACCGATTCGTGGTTCTTCGCCGCCGCGCGGAGCATCGCCGGGCCGCCGATGTCGATCTGCTCGATGCACGGTTCGCGGACGAACGGATACAGGTTCGCGCACACGAGGTCGATTTCGCCGATCCCCAGGCGCGCGCAGGCCTCGTCGTCGTCCGGGTTGCCGCGGCGGCGGAGGATGCCGCCGTGCACCGCGGGGTGGAGGGTCTTGACGCGGCCGCCAAGGATTTCCGGGAAGCCGGTCGCGGCCGACACGTCGGTGACGGGCAGGCCCGCCGCCCGCAGGGCCGCGGCCGTTCCGCCGGTGGAAAGGAGTTCGGCGCCGGCGGCCACCAGCCCGCGGGCGAGGTCGGCGATGCCGGTCTTGTCGGATACGCTGAGAAGGGCGCGATGGATTTTCATGGCCCCGGACTGTAGCCGCCGGAGGGCGGACGCGCCAGAAGAATTTCGCGCCCGGGGCGCCGGGGGGAGGCGGAAGGACGTGGATGGTCATGGGGGGAAAAGGGGGGTGGAGCGGCGGATTGGCGCGGGGTTTCCCGTGATTGCAAAACTGGGGGCGGAGGGGGGCGCGCCGGCAGTCTTGACTTTTGGCGGGCGGGGCGGGAAGAATCGGCGGCATGAAAAAATTGCGCAAAGGTTGGTTGTTCGGGATCGCGGTGTCCGCGGTGCTGGCGGCGGGGGTGTGGTTCCGCGGGGCGGGGCTGTGGCACGGGCTGGACCAGGAGATCGTGTTCCATCCGGACGAACCCAAGCAGGTGAAGCGCCTCGAATCCTACCTGCGCGGGGTGTACGTCCACCACGTCGGCAGCCGCTTCTACGACGGGTATCCCTACGGGCTGAACCGCGTGGACGAGGGCTTGTTGCGGGCCTGGCAGGGGCTCGCGGCCATGGCGGGGTCGTGGGCGGAAGGGAAGGGGAGCGTGTCGGCCGGCTTGCCGGACCACGTGGCGGTGTACCGCCAGGCGCGGGTCCTGCGGCTGCTGTACGGGATGGCGGCCGCGCTGCTGGTGTTCGCCGCCGCGCGCAGGTGGGGGGCGGGCCGGTGGGCGGCGCTGGCGGGCGCGGCGCTTTACGCGGCGTCGCCCCTGGCGTCGCTGGTGTCGCACGCGGCGACGGGCGACATCGGGGTGGACCTGTCCGTGGCGGCGGCGCTCTACGCGGCGGCGGCGCTGGCGGTGGGCGGGCGCGCGGCGTGGTGGGTGGCCTTCGGCGCGGCGTGCGGCGCGGGCTGGGCGTGCAAGTTCCAGGGGGCGCTGGCCGCGTGGATGGCCGTCCCTCCGCTGCTGCTCGGGCTGCGGGACGGGTGGCGCGGCTGGAAGCGCCTGGCGGGGGCCGGGCTGCTGGCCGCGGCGGGGTTCGCCGGGGCGGCGGTGCTGCTGAATCCGGCGCTGGCGCTGGATACGTCGCGGGCGTGGAAGGACACATGGCAGAATTTCGGCTTCATCCAGAACTACGGAGTTCCTCCGGAGCGGCTGGCGTGGCCGTTCGGGCGGAAAGTGGCCTGGGGGCTGTCGCACAACGTTCCGTTCGTGGCGGGGTGCCTGGGGTGGGGGCTGGTGGCGGTGGGGCTGGCGGCATCGGCCGTGCTGGCGGGGGCGTCGTGGCGGAAGGCTCTGGGGCGCGTCGGGGCGGGGGACGCGGAAGTGGGCATCCCCGGGCCGGACGACCCGGCGGAGCCGGCGCCGACCCCGGAGGAGGCGCGCGCGGAAGCGGAGGCGTCGGCGCGGGCCTCGCGCTGGCTGCTGGGCATCGCGACGTTCCCGTGGCTGGCGTTCCTGCTGGCGACGGCGCTGAAGCTGGAGGTGCAGCCGTTCCACTTCACGTTCTTGGTCCCGCCGCTGGCGCTGGGCGTGGCGCTGGCCATTTCGTGGTGGACGGAGCCGCCGGACGGCGCGCCGCGCCCGCCGGCGGCGGCGGCGGCGCTGGCGCTGGCGGCGGCCGTGCTGGCGGAAGAGGCGTGCGGGGCGGCGCGGGAAGCGTTCTTCTGGCGGCGCCCGGACATCCGGGACGCGGCCCGCTTGCAGGCGGAGGCGGCATTCGGCGACGCGGGCTGGGGGATGGGGCGCCACGCCGGCAAGGCCCGCGGCATCAAGCGGTACTACGTGGAACCGGCCACGCTGCCGTGCTTCCGCAATGCCGCGTCCGTCCTGGCCTGCCCCGGGGAGGCCTGGCGCGAAGGCCAGGCGCTGTTGCCCGTCCCGCCGGTCCCGATGCCGTCCTCCGCCGGCGATTGCTGGATTTTCATGGACGGCCCGGTGTTCCCGCGCAGCGACCGCATGTTCGCGGTGCCCGCCACCGGCAACGGCCACCGGCAGCCCGCGGCCGCGGCGGACGGGTCGCCGCTGTACGCCGACACGCTTTCGGCGCGCGGCGCCTGGACCGAGCGTATCCTGGCGTTCCCCGCCGCGCCGCGCAACCTGCGGATCGGGTTGCGCACGGGGCGCATGCCGGTCCGCTGCGAGGTGACCACCTCGCTGTCGGGCGCCGCCACCCCGCGGCTGCTTCCGCCGGAGAGCCAGACGGTGCTGGAACTGCCGCGCCCCGACCCCGTGTACGCCTTTGCGGCCGACGGGGAAGCCGGCCGCCCCGCGGTGTGGGCCTGCCGCCTGCGGGTGCGCGCCCAGCTCGGCCCGGTGTGGGTGACGGTGCTCGGCAGCCCCGAAGAGGAGGAGCTCTTCGCGCTGCACGGGCCCGGCGCCGCGCCCGCCGTGCATCCCGTGGCCGCCGATTTGCCGCTCTTTGCCGGGGAGCTCGAACGGATCCGCTACCTCGATTCCGCCGGACCCCTCGTCCTGCCCGCCGACGGCGATGCGCCGCTGCCGCCGCCCGTCCCCGGCGCCGGCCCCGGGCTGCCCGCCGGCCCCTATCTCTTCCGCGCCCGCGTGGATTCCCCCGCGCCGGCGGAGGTCTCGTTCCTGCTCGCCGACCGCAACGAAAGCGACGCGCCCGACGCGCTGCCCTCGGCCCGTTTCGCGGTGCCCGCCGGCGAGAGCGACATCGAGTGGCGCTTCCAGAAGCCCTACGCCCCCTACGGCGCGACCCTGCGGGCTTCGGCCGGCATCCCCGGCGTCACGCTCCTCTCCTGGAACCTCAAGCCGGATCCCGTGGCGCTCGCGGCCGAAGGCGGCTACGTCCCCCCGCCGCCCGCCGCCCCGTTGCTCCCCGGCGGCGCAGACCCCGACGCGGTTCCCGCGACGCCGCTGGGCCTCTCCTACCCGGGCATCGGCACGCTGCTCGACATCCGGATCCCGGACGCCTGGCACGTCTCCGACACCGTCCCCTACGCCGTGACCGTCCGCCTCGATCCGTCCATCCCCCACAAGCGGTTCGCCGAGCTGGCGTTTTTCCTGCATCTGGAAGACGCGAACGGCGGCCTGGCGTGGACGCTCGACTACAACCTCCCCGCGGCCACCTTCGAGGGCGGCCCGGTGCGGTGGAAACTCAACACCCCGAACCTCGCCCCCGGCACCTACACGCTCACCGCCGGGCTCTTCGTCGCCCGCCACGGCAAGAAGGTCCCCTTCGCCCCCCACCGGCGTTCCATGGAAGTCAAGCGCGTGACCGTGCTGCCAGACGAGTGAGCTGCGGCCGCGCCCGCGCCCGCGGCGGTTCCGGAAACGGCGTGGCCGCCGCCCGTTGGAGTTGTCAGGCGAGAAACTTCCCGTTTGATTGGCAGGCTGGTAGGGCCCGACCTCCGGGCGGGCCGTGCGTTTGGATTGACTGGATCGGGCCGCCCGGAGGTCGGCCCCTACCACGCCGATGTACGAGAAAGCGGAAAACTACACCCGCTCTACAGGTTCCGGATGGTGTTGCCGCGGGTGTCGCTGATCGTGCTCATCAGGTTCGACGCCGTCGAGAACGATTCGTCGCGCCGGTCCACCAGGCTCTGCAAGCGCGTCATGTCGGCCTGCGACTCGTTGTTCAGGCCGTCGATTTTGCTCTTGACCTTCTGGATCCACTCCTCGACCTCGCACTTCGCCATTTGCCGTAGGGAGAAATCCAGACTGCCGAATATCTTGATGAGGAGGTTGAAGGAGTCCAGCGAGAGCGTCCCCGCACGGTCCCAACCGCCCGCGTTGGAGGAGAACTGGGATTGCAGGTTGGTGAGTTCCGCGAGGATGCCCCCGAGCTCGTCCAGCGTCTTGTTGCGGTTCCGGATGCGCGTGGTGAGCGGCGTGACTTCCTTCTCCACGGTGGCCGCCCGGTTTTCCGCGACGGCCACCATCAGGTCCTGGAAGTCGACCGGCTCGTCTTTGTACGTGTAGTCGCTGAAATCCACTCCCCAGGACTGGCTGAGGGTGACGGGGGTTTGGGTGTCGATGACGGACATGGCGTGCTCCTTGTTCTGTGTCGGTTCCGGCGGCGTTCCTTCATCCCGAGATGTTGGAGATGGTGGAGGTGGCGGTGTTGCTGGCTTTCTTGATGACCCGGGCGGCGGTGGAAAAGGCGTTGTCCCGCTTGGAAATGTAGGATTGCAGGGAGACGTTGTCCTGCTGGAGGTTGTTGTCCTCGACGTCGAGCGCGTACTGCACGTCGTTCTGCCCCCTCTGGAGGTTCCCGCGGGTCATCTGGTCCGTGTTGTGATTGAACACGAGCGTGATGCCGTAGCTCAGCGCCGTGCCGTTCACCCAGGCGGCGTTGTTGATCGAAACCGCGTCGCTCTGGCTCTGGTCTTTCACCGGCAACCGCGCAACGGCCTGGGCGAGGCACGAGAGGATTTCGCCGAGGTCCTCCACCTTCCGCTTGCGCTGGCGGACCACCTCGGCGTAGTTGCCCGCGAGTTGCTCGATGGCGACCGACTCCGTGAACGCGGCCGCGGCCAGCGCTTCCGCGTAGCTGTTGCCCTGGGCGCCGTTGACGGTGTAGTCGTACTGCTTGATGCCGTAGACGGCGTCGCCCCGGATTTCGTTTGGCACGATGGTGGTGTTCATGGTCGGCCTCCTGACCGTTGCATACGGGAAAATAACCGAAAAGCCGGCCGTTGGAAAGCCCGAAATGGCGGATGCGGCGCAACGGCGGGAGGGCGCCGGAGGCGTCCGGCGGTGAATGGGGCGGTCTGTCTGGAAGGGGTGCCCATGGCGGTTTCCTGGTTGTGGTCCTTCGCCCCGCATACACGCGGGCGCCGGAAAGGTTACAACGCCCCCGCCGGATTCCGTCAGCCCGCCGCCGCCCCGCCGCCGCGCCAGGCCCAGAAGTGGTCCACCGGCCCGTGGCCCTTGCCGATCCGGTAGCCCGCGCCGGAACGGATCGCCTCCGTGATGTACGCCTTGGCGCGGCGCACCGCCTCCTCCAGCGGATGCCCCAGCGCCAGCTGGGCCGCGATCGCCGAGGAAAGCGTGCACCCCGTGCCGTGGTTGTTGCGCGTCGCGATCCGTTCGCCGGGGAACTCCACCCAGCGGCCGCCGCCCGCGCCGTCCGCCGCGTACAGCAGGTCGTCGCTGTCCTCGCCCTCCGCCAGGTGCCCGCCCTTCACCAGCGCGGCCGCGCAGCCGAAGCGCCGGCACAGCTCCGCCGCCCCCTCCCGCAGGTCCGCGCGGCGGCAGATCGGCCGCCCCAGCAGCACCGACGCCTCGGGCAGGTTCGGCGTGATGATCCGCGCCATCGGCAGCAGCTCCCCGCGCAGCGCCGCCGCCGCCTCGTCCCCCACCAGCCGGTCGCCGCTCTGCGCCACCATCACCGGATCCAGCACGATCGGCACCCCGCGCGCGCTTTCCGCCAGCTGGCGCGCCACCGCCCGCACCAGCTCCGGCGTGCCCAGCATCCCGATCTTGATCGCGTCCGCCCCGATGTCCTCCAGGCACGAGCGGATCTGCCCGCACACGAACTCCGGCGGCACTTCCCAGATGCCCGACACGCCCACCGTGTTCTCGTCGACCACCGCCGTCACCGCGCTCATCGCGTACGCCCCGCACGCGGAGATGGCCTTGATGTCCGCCTGGATGCCCGCCCCGCCGCTGCAGTCGCTGCCCGCGATGCTCAATACCCTCGGATATGTCTTTTCGCCCATGCGCTGCCTCTTTCTGTTCTGCCGATGGCCTGTGTGCGCCTTCCCGGAAACGCCCCACCGCTATACCGCCTCCCCCTCCCCCCGTCAAGCCCCGCCCACTTTTGCAATCACGGGAAAACCTCGCGTTTCCTCCACTTTTCCACCCTCCCGCCGCCGCACGCCGGGTTTTCCAATGGTTGGAAAAAAAGTTTCCAATGGTTGGAAACTTCGCCATCCCCCCAAAATCGGCGGTCGGGAGGCCTTCGCCCGCCCGCTTCCTCCGCCCCGGCCGTGCACAATCATCCGCCGGAGCCTTGTCCCCCCTCCGCAATCCCCCCAAAAGACGGAATCCCCCCTCGCGCCGCTGCGCTCGCGGCGTGGGTCGTTTGTTTCGTGCGCGCCGCACCGCGGTGCGGCGCGCTTGCCCGGCCTACTTCGCCGGTCCGCCGGCCGTGCGGAGCCATTGCAAGGCCTGGTCTCGCAGGCGGGCGAGGGGCGCCGTGCGCGCCGGTTCCCGGAGGAAGCGGAGAAGTTCGCGCTTGGTGGCGTCCACGCGCTCGGGCGACGGTGCCGGCGGTGTGCGTCGGGCCCCTCCGCGGCGGCGCCGGCCACCGCCTTGGGCGGCGCGCCGGGCGGTCCGCCGCGCCGCGAGCAGCGGGGGAATGCCCAGTTTGGCGGCGACGTGGCGGGAAAGGCGGGTGTAGTTGCCGTGCTCGCGGAGGAGCTTGGCAAGGCGCCGGTGGGCGGAGACGTACTGGGACCGGAGGTCGGCGGGGAGGGGAATGTCCGGGGCGGTGCCGGGCAGCAACCACTCGAGGGGCAGGCGGTCGTCGAGGGCCAGGAGCTGGCGGAGGCGCTGGGCGAGCTTTTTGTAGCGGACAAGGGTGCTGTAGTTGATCGATACGCGGCGGTCGGAGAGCCAGCCCTTGAGGCCGGGAGCGCGGGCCTTGATGCGCTTTTGGCCGTTCTTGAGGGTCTTGCAGGAGATGCCCGAGTCGAGCGTGGGTTCCAGGTCCGCCAGGCGCGAGCCGAGGCGCAGCCGGATGGCCAGGGTGCGGGGCGCGATGGCGCCGTCGGCTTCGAGTTCTTCCGGCGTGGGGGCGCCGCGGAGGGAGGGGGCGTCGGGACGTTTTTCGCGGAGCCGTTGGCGGCGGCGGAGTTCGCCGAGGATCGCGCGTCCCGTCGCGGTGGCCAGGTAGGCGGTGAAGGCCGCCGTCCCGACGGCCAGGACGAGCGCGGCCGTGACGGGGAATGCGTAGCTCGGGCCAAGGGCGGGACCTTCTTCGATTTCGCGGAGGAAGGAGGCCGTTTCCCGGGTGGCGGACTTGAGGATGTTCATGGGGCGAGTATGGGGGAGGGGACGGGGAATGTCAAGGATTTCCCGTGTTTGCATGAATGGATGCGGGCGCCCCGGGGAGGGGAAATGGCGGAATTCAGATGCCGAGGTTGCCGGGGTTGAGCAGGCGCCGCGGGGAGAGGATGTCGCGGATGCGGCCCATGGCTCCGAGGGCGGCCGGGGTGTGCATCCGCCGCAGGAGGTCGGTCTTGGCCTTCCCGATGCCGTGCTCGGCGGAAAGGCTCCCCCCCCACGCCACGACGGATTCGGCAAAGGTCCGGAAAAGGGCCCGCCCGGCTTCCATGTCGGCTTCGCCGCGCGGCAGGATGTTGATGTGCAGGTGGTTGTCGCCGATGTGCCCGAACACGACGTGCTCCAGGCCGGAAGCGTCGAGTCCGGTGCGGTAGAGGCGGAGGACGTCGCCGAGGCGGTCGTCGGGGACGGCCATGTCGGAACCGAGCTTGACGATGGAGGGGACGGCGCAGCGCCGCTCGTCTAGGAGCGCGTTGACGCTTTCCGGCAACGCGTGCCGGAAGGTCTTGAACCGCTCCAGCAACGCCGGGGTGTCGGCCACGATGGCGGAGGACGGGTCGGTCCCGGCGGCTTCGAGGAGGTCGGAGGCCCGGAGCAGCGCTTCTTCCGCCGCCGTGGGGGAGCCGGCATGGAATTCGGCGTAGAGGGCGGCCCGGCCGGCGGGCGCGCCGTGCGCGACGGGGTCGTCCGTGCGGGCCCGCAGAAAGTCCATGGCGCGGGCGTCGAAGGCTTCCAGCGCGGCCAGCCGGGCCGACGGCGCCTCTCCGCCCCGGAAGGCGCCGCGCAGGGCGCGTACCGCGGCGGCCGCGAGATCGCCGTCGCCGGGGAACGCCAGCAGCGCCCAGCGTTCGGCCGGGGCCGGACGGAGTTGCAGGGTGGCCGCCGTCAGGATGCCGAGGGTGCCTTCGGCGCCGATGAAAAGGTCCAGCGCATCCATGCCGGGGCGCAGATAGTAGCCGGCGGCGTTCTTGACGCGGGGGCGCTCCGGCAGTCCCGGGAGTTCCACGGGGCCCGACGGCAGGGACAGCGCGAGCCCCTGGAGGCGGTCGCGTCCTCGCTCGAGGTCGAGCAGGCTGCCGTCTTCGAGAAGGATGCGGGCCGCGGCCACCGAATCGCGGACGGGGCCGTACAGGAAGGACATGGCCCCGGAGGCGTTGCAGGCGAACATGCCGCCGATCGAGGCGGAGGTTTCGGTCGGATCCGGCGAAAAGAACCACCCGGGCGGGCAGGCGGCGCGTATTTCGGCGAGCGTGGCTCCGGGTCCGGCCAGGAGCCTAGGGGCTCCGGTGGCGGGGTCGGGCGGGGCCGGGAGGATGCGCTTCATGCGGGAAAAATCCATCGCGATGCCGCCGCGCGGGACGGCGCCGGCCGTGATTCCGGTGCGGGCGCCCTGCGGGGTCACGGGCAGGGATTCGGCGCGGGCGCGGGCGAGCACGGCGGCGACTTCGCCCTCGGTGGAGGGGAAGGCCATGAAGTTGGCCGTGCCCGAGCGGCGGGATTCGTCGCGGAAAAAACCGGCGTCGCCGGGAGTTGCGGGTCGCATGCAGGAGGGGAGGGCGTTCATGGGGGCCAGCTTGGGGCAAGCCGGGGGATTTGTCCAACGGAAAGCGCGGGCGTCGGCGGGCGGGAGCGGGGTGGCCATGGGGGGGGACGGCGAGGGAATGCACGCGTTTTCCTTGTATTTCCCGTGATTGCAAACATGGGTGGAGAAATGGGTGGCGGCGCGGCGGCGGAGGGTGTAGGGTGTGGACGGAAACCAGGAAAGGAACCGGCATGAAGGCAAAAGCGGACATCGAGGAACGGATACGGGATGCGGCGAGGGCCATCGCGGGGGCGCGCTGGCTGACGGCCTTCAGCGGGGCCGGCATCTCGGTGGAAAGCGGAATCCCGCCCTTCCGCGGGGAGAACGGCGTGTGGGAGAAATACGATCCCGAAATCCTCGACCTCGACTTTTTCCGCGCGCATCCGGAGCGCTCCTGGCCGGCCATACGGGAGATGTTCACCTCGTTCCTCGGGACCGAAGGGCGCACGCCCGTCCGCCCCAACCGCGCCCACGAGGTCCTGGCGCAGTGGGAGAAGGAGGGGCTCCTCCAGTGCGTCATCACGCAGAACATCGACGGCCTCCACGCGGCCGCCGGCAACCGCAAGCTGGTGGAGTTCCACGGCCATTGCCGCACGATGACCTGCCTGGACTGCGGCCGGCAGATTCCCCTCAACGGGGAGACGGTGCGCGATGCGGTGCCCCGCTGCTCCTGCGGCGGCCTGTTCAAGCCGGACTTCGTGTTCTTCGGCGAAGGGATTCCCCCGCATGCGATGGAAGAGGCGGAACGGGCGGCCGCGCGCACGGACTGCATGGTGCTGGTTGGCACCTCTGGCGTCGTGTATCCGGCGGCGGCCATGCCGGTGCTGGCCAAGCGCAACGGAGCGACGATCATTGAGGTCAACCCCGTCCCCTCGGACTACACGGGACGCATCACGGACATCTTCCTGCCGATGAAGGCGGGCGAGGCGTTCGCGCGCCTGGCGGAGGCCGTGGCGGCGGAATCGGCGGGGGACTGACCCGCCCCGTCAGGGGGCGGCGGGCGGGAGGAATTCCGGCAGGCGCGCCAGGAGGGCGGCCTTGTCGGTCTCGCCCTCGAGCTGGAGGTCGTAGAGCGCTTGCAGGATGGGCTTGAAGCCCGGACCGGGAGTCAATCCGGCGGCAACCAGGTCGCGGCCCATCACGAGGGGGGCGGGGAGGACGGGTTCGGAGGCGAAGCGGGCGCGGGCTTCGGCCAGGAAGCCGAGGATGCTGCGGTCGCCGTGCGAGCAGACGCAGTCGAGGTGGTGCAGGACGAGCTCGTCTTCCAGCGTCGGCGCGGCGAGCAGACGGCGCAGCTTGGCCGGGCGCATGCGGGGGGCGTCGGCGAGGCGCATGTGGTTGCCGACCATCCAGGCGACGTCGTCGACCAGCGCGTTGGGGCATCGCAGGCGCGCGAGGATGCCGCGGACCATTTCTTCCCCGACGGCGGCGTGGCGCTCGAAGCGCCAGCGCAGGGTGCCGTCCGGCAGCGTGGCGAGCCGCGCGGTGGGGGGCTTGCCGACATCGTGCAGCAGCACGGCCAGGGCCAGGCGCGGGGACGGGTGCGGCGGGAGGCGGGAAAGCATGAGGCGGGTGTGGACGTACACGTCGCCCTCGGGATGGAACTCGGGAGGTTGCTCGACACCGTGCATGGCGGAGATTTCGGGCAGGATTTCGCGGAGCAGCCCGGAGGCGTCGAGGAGGTCGAGCGCGGCCCCGGCGTCGCGGGCTTCCGTCAGGATGCGGAGGAGTTCCTCCCGGATCCGCTCGGCGCTGATTCCGAGTATGCCGCCGGCGAGCGCCCGGATGGCGCCGAAGGTCCCCGGCTCGATGCCGAAGCCCAGGGTCGAGGCAAAACGCACGGCGCGCAGCATGCGCAGGCGGTCCTCGGAAAAGCGCCTGGACGGCTCGCCGATGGCCCGCACCGTGCGCGCGGCCAGGTCGGCGCGTCCGCCCACCCAGTCGCAGACGCGCGCGGGGGGGACCGGATCCAGCAGGAGGGCGTTGACGGTGAAGTCGCGGCGCAGCACATCCTCGCGCGCGTCGGTGAAGCGGAGGGTGCCGGGATCGGGGTGGCGGCCGTCCGCGTAGGTGGATTCCGCGCGGAACGTCGCCACCTCGACCGGGGCCTCGCCGGGGAAGAGTGCGGAATCCGGCACGACGGTGATGATGCCGAACGCCTTGCCGATGGGCAGCGAATGCTTGAAAAGGCTTTCGATGGCGTCCGGGCGCGCGGAAGTCACGACATCGTAATCCTTGGGCGTGCGGCCCAGGAGCAGATCGCGCACGCAACCGCCGACGAACCACGCTTCGTGGCCGGCCCCGCGCAGGGTCGCGAGGACGTGCAGCGGAAAGGGCGGTACAAGGAGCGGATCGGGCGCTGGAAATGTTTCCGGTGTTGTCATGGTTTCGATGCCGAAGGTTGGTTGCCGATGCGATGTTTCCGCCACTAGATAGCAAACGCCCGATGCATCTGGCAACAGCGCGGACAACCCGCAAGCCCCGGCCCGGCATCACTCCCGCCGCGAGCCCCCGGAAATTTTCCAATGATTGGAAAACTTTTTTCCAATGGTTGGAAAATCCGGGCCAGTTTTTCCAATGATTGGAAAAAAAGTTTCCAATGGTTGGAAAAATTCAACGGACAAAATTTATTGTGTTTTTGCGAATCCACGGATGAATTCGGCGCACTGACTCTTCCCCGCGTTTGCAGAAGCGGAGGAAGCAGCGCGAAAAAAAAGCACAACACAAGGGCCCATTGCCCATCGCTCAGACTGCGAAGTTTCCCTGCGCGCCGCGCATGCCTGGCAACCGCAAGCGAGAAAAAGGCTCGTGGAAGCGACAGGATTTTCTTGCGAAATTTTGTGATGCATGATGAGTTGAGTTTTATATGAGATTTCAAATATTTCAAATTTGAAATTTCAAATAATCTTGTCCATTTTTGGACGAGTTTTCTTGTGCATGTTTTACGGAAAAACAGACTGATCAATGCCCGTGAAAAAGTTGTCGGGAGGGGTCCGGATTGTCCCGAACAATCTGGCCGACAACGGGAGAAGAAAAATCAAAAAAAAGGAATTTATACATGATTGTCGAGAATGGTTGAAAATTATCAGATCATTTTAATCCTTCTGCGATCAGGACGAGGTCCTCGCCGAATTGGGGGCGGAGAGAGCCGTTTCGGGGTGGCGGAAGGGGCGGATCTAGGGCGTGAAAGGGAAAATCCACAAAAAAAGTGAGGTTGCATCCAATTGCGGGAGAGCGGATTGAAAACAATCGAAAAAAAATTTGAAAAAAGTTGTTGACGCCGCATGGGGGCTCATGTACATTGCCCCACGCTTGAACGAACCAAGGCGAACGAAAGCCGAGGGAAGGGCAAGCGAGGTTCTGTCAGAAAAAAAGTGATTTTGGGTGTTGACAAACTCAAGAGACATGCTAAAGTCACGGCAGAATCAAGACAGCGGACTGTTCCAGTTCCGCATCGCAGTTCGGGTCGCCCTTGACCAAGTAGGGAAAGGGAACAAAGAATTGCGCGTCTAAATCGGTCTTTGGAAATCGGAATATCGTTCATGTACGCCGCTTCGGATCAGAAGCGGCGAGGTAAGTACAAAACAGCTTGTGAAGAGTCTAAGTTAATTCTTCAAGCCGGCCGGACCTAATTCGGTCGGCCCAAAAGGATTCAAACCCAGCCTCGCGGGGGCAACCCCGCAGGTCTCACCATATTCATTATGGAGAGTTTGATCCTGGCTCAGAACGAACGCTGGCGGCGTGGATTAGGCATGCAAGTCGAACGAGAATCTAGGGAATCAAGTTTTCGGACAAGGTTCGCTGGAGGAAAGTGGCGGAAGGGTGAGTACAACATGGGCAATCCATCTCCAAGTTGGGTATAACTCCGCGAAAGCGGGGATAATCCCGAATGTGGTGAGCCGGGGCATCCCGGCGAAACTAAAGGTGGGGACCGCAAGGCCTGCCGCTTGGAGCCGAGCCCGTGCACTATCAGCTTGTTGGCGAGGTAACGGCCCACCAAGGCTATGACGGTTAGCTGGTCTGA
>JAFYAC010000050.1 GCA_017540905.1 Kiritimatiellia bacterium
GCCGTAGTGGGGAAGGCCGGTCGCGAAGGGAGGGCCGTCGTAGAAGACGTATTCGGGGGCGCCGGCGCGGTTCGCCAGGGACTTGCGGAAGGTGTCGTGCTCTTCCCAGAAGCGGAGGATGCCTTCTTCCATCTGCGGGAAGGAGAGTTTGCTGGATACGGGCTTGAACATGGCGGGGCTCCTTTTATGTCAGACAATTATGACAATTTTCGACAATTTCTTTGTAGAGGACGGGAATTCAACGGGATGGTTGTCGGAATTGTTTTTCAGAGTTGTCGGAATTGTCGTTTTTCCTGTGCGGGTGAAGAAACGGCGGCGCGGCGCGGAGGGCGCGGGCGCCGCCGGGGAGGGGGGAGGGGGGTTACTTGAGGCCCATCTCGATCATCTTTTCGGCGATTTGGATGGCGTTCTGGGCGGCGCCTTTCCAGATGTTGTCGCCGGAGACGAAGAGGGAGAGGCCGTTCTCGACCGTCGGGTCCTTGCGGATGCGGCCGACGAAGGCGTCGTAGTGGCCCGTCGCGGCGATCGGGGTCGGGAATTCGGAGGCCGCCAGATCGTCGAGCACCTTCACGCCCGGGGTGTGCGAGAGGATTTCGCGCGCGCGTTCGGGCGAGAGCGGACGGTGGAACTCGACGTGCAGCGCCTCGCTGTGGCTGTTGAACACCGGCACGCGCACGCAGGTGGAGACGACCTGGATGGAGTCGTCGCCGAGGATCTTGCGCGTTTCGCGGCCGAGCTTGACTTCCTCGGACGTGTAGCCGGGCATGTCCTTGGATTCGCTGCCGATCTGCGCGACCACGTTGAACGCGATCTGCGCCGGGAACACCTTGTGCTCGGGCATCGGTTCGCCGGCGGCCCAGGCGCGGGTCTCGTCGGCGAGCTCGCGGATGGCGGCGGCGCCGGCGCCGGAGACGGCCTGGTAGGTGCAGCAGACGATGCGCTTGATGCCTGCTTCCTTGTGCAGCGCATAGAGGGGCATCAGGGCGATGGCCGTCGAGCAGTTCGGGTTCGAGACGAAGTTTTGGTTCGCGCGGAGGGCCTCCGGGTTGATTTCCGGGATGCACAGCGGCACGCGCGGGTCCATGCGGAAGTCGTCGCCGTTGTCGATGACCGTGCAGCCGACCGACGCGGCTTCCCAGCCGAGCGTCTTGGAAGCGCCCTTGGCGCCCTCGGTGCCGGCAAAGAAGGCGAAATCGTATCCGCGGAAGGATTCGGGCCCGGTGGCGACCTTGACCTCGACGGGCAGCCCGTCGATCATCTCGGTGCGCTCGCTGCGGGCGAAGGCGGTGAGCTTGGCCATCGGGAAATTGCGTTTGCGGAGCAGGCGCACGATTTCCGTGCCGACCGCGCCGATGCCGACCATGCAGACGTTGTATTTTTTCATGTTGCGATCCTTTCGCTTCCTGTCGTCCGGCCCAATGCCGGTAAAAACGCGCGGGATTTTACGCCGGGGGAGGGGGAAAGGCGAGAACGTTTTGCGGGGAGGCGGTCAAACGGGGAAGCCGAAGGCGGCGGCGTGGGGGCGGAGTTGGGCGAGGGCGCGGGGGATGTAGTCGGCGAAGCGGGCCATGCCGGGGCGGCGGGAAAGGGTGGCGTAGGCGCCGAGGGCCTGGCAGAGGCGCTGGACGGCGGCGGCGGGGAAGGCTCCGGCGATGGCTCGGCCCAGTGGATGGCGGCGGCAGTAGTGGCGGAGGAGGGTTTGCCGCGTTGCGGCGGGAAGCGAGACGTAGGGGTCGCAGAGAAGGCTGGCCAGATCGTAGGCCACGGGGCCGGGCCGCATGCCCTGGTAGTCGATGAGGACTGGGGAGAGCTTTTCGCGGAAGAGGATGTTGCTGGACTGAAGGTCGCGGTGGATGAGGCCGCGGGGGGACGCTTGGAGAATGTCGGCGGCGCGGACCAGGGCGGCTCGGGCGGCGGCGATGCGGGACGGGGGCCAATGGGCATGGCCGGCGGCGTAGGCATCGAGGAAGTAGGTGTGTTCCCAGGCGATGGTTTCGGGGCCGAAGGGCGGCATGGAGGGGATGCGGGAACGCCGGAGGGCGGCGGCCCCGTCGGCGTGGAAGGGGAGAAGGGCGTCCAGGATGCGGCGGTAGACGGAAAGCAGCCGGGCCGGGGAGAGGGTGGGGGCCAGCGTTTCGAGGGTGTCCGTTCCGAGGTCTTCCATGACCAGGAGGTGGAGGGCGGGATTGTCGAGGTGGAGGCGGGGGACGGGGACGCCGAGGCGGGCGAGGAAGCGGGTCTGGGGGGCGTAGAGGCGGTTGTCTTCGCGTTCGGGGGACCAGCGGACGGCCATGAGGGTGGCCGGGGAGGGGCCTTCGCGGCGGATGCGGAAGAAAGCGCGGGAGGAGCCGCGCGGGGGCAGGACGTCGACGGGGGTGGAGGCGGTGACGCGGAGGCGCCGGAGGGCGTCGCGCTCCGGTTGGGGGAACACGGCTGCGGCGGGGACGGTGAAGGTCTCGCCAGCATGGCCGAGCAGGGCGGCGGTGTCGCGGTGGGCCTGGATGTAGCGGTCGGGAGTGCCCATGTCGGCCCAGTAGGCGCCGGGTTCGAGGACGCCCGCGACGCGGTGGCCGGCGGCCTGGGCGCGGCGGTAGGCGTCGATGATGCTGTCGGGGCCGGAGGGGAGGAGGTGGCGGAGGATGCGGGAGTCGAGGAGCTGGAGGCCGCAGAAGGTGGCATGGCCGCGGTCGGGGGAGTTGAAGTCGCGGATGGTGCCGCGTTCGCAGAGGACGGTGCGGGGTCCGGCGTCTTCGGTGAGCCAGCATACCGCGATGGGGGGACGGCGGGTGGCGGTCCAGGCGCGGAGGAGGGGGGCCGGATCGGGCCGGGCGAAGATGTCGGCGTTGACGAGCCAGAACGGGGCGTCGCCGATGAAGCCCGCGGCCTGGCGGAGGGCGCCGCCGGTGCCGAGGATTTCGGGTTCCCACAGGCAACTGACGCGCAGGCCGTCGACGGGATGCGCGGCGAGGTACCGGATCATGGGGCCAGGGGCGTGGTGGAGGTTCAGCACGGCTTCGCGGACGCCCCAGGAGCGCAGCATTTCCAGGGTGTGGCGGATCATGGGGACGCCCCAGAGGGGGAGCATGGGCTTGGGGAGCGCGTCGGTCAGGGGGCGCAGGCGGGTGCCGAGGCCGGCGGCGAGGACGAAGGCTTTCGTTGGAGGGGGGAGGGTGGGGGGCATGGGGACTCCGGGTTGGTTGGGGCGGGATGTCAGAGCAGCTCCCCGGTCTCGCGGCCGAACAGGATGACGATGCCGATGCGGAGGGAGGGCTTGGGGTCGTGGCCGTCTTCGGCCGCGAAGTCGCATTGGGGGGTGATGGAGTAGTACATCCAGCGGCGGTAGAGGGCGTCGCGCCAGGTGACGTTGAGGACGATGTCGTCGAAGAAGGTATGGCCTTCGTCCTTCACGTGGGGGAAGAGGCTGGCCTGGACGATCCAGCCGCAACCCTTGGCGTGGTGGGGGAAACCGACGCGCAGGGTTTCCTCGAGGTGCACGCCGGAGTCGCGCTCGCGGACGCTTTCGGCGGTGATCAGTTGCCAGATGGTGTGGCGGGTCCGGTCGCTCGTCCAGGAAAACGAGGCGTTCTCGCCGAATCCGTCGTCGGTGTACCAGACCCCGCTGGGATCGAAATTGAGGGTCCCCCCGGCCCAGTCGGCGGACCAGTCCCAGGTCAGGTCGACGTAGCCGACGGGCGCCATGTCGTGGATGCGGACGCCGCCGCCCAGGTCCCAGCGGTTGCCGAAGAAGGATTTCCAGGAGGAACGGACGCCGACGCGGACGTCGCTTTCGCGCACCATGGGGTCGGTGCCGGGGAGGTCGTCGCGGCCCAAGTTGTCGGCAACCAGGTGGAACCGCTCTTCGAGGCCGGGCAGCGCGATGGAAGCACCGAAGCGGACCTTGCCTTCGAAGTCGTCGTCGTTGCCGCGTCCGCCGGCCCGCCCGGAGAGGGAAAGGACGCAGGAGGAGATTTCGTGCTTGTATTCCGAATCCGGCCGGCCGAGGCGGATGTCCAGCGTGCGGATGAGGTTGTCCAGGAGGAGGAACGCGTTGTCGTGCCAGAGGTCGAGCGTTTGGGTGAAATGGTTGATGCCGCTGTACAGGGCGTCCCGGGCATGGGAGTTCATCTTGCGGAGGATGCGTTGCTGGTCCTTGCGGATGCTGTCGGAATCCACGTCAATGCCCTTGGATTCGGCGACGTAGAGGGCGCGGGCGGCCCCTTTGTCCTCCAAGAAGCCGGGCGCGGGGGGCGGTTGGTTGGTGGAGGGTGCAAGGTCGCCGCCGGCGGGAGGGGCGATGCCTTCCGGGGAAGGCGCCAGGGCATCGGGGGGAGGTGCCGCATCTTCGGAGTCGGGGGGCGGGGGCTCGTCCCCGGAAGGGGCGGGAAGGCCGTCCACGGGGGGCGGAACAAGGATGGCGGGCGGCAGTGCAAGGTCGCCGGGGGGGAGCTCAACCTCCGCGGAGGGGTGAGCAACGTCCACGGTGGGCGGGGGCTCTTCGCCGTCGGCCCGTGTGGTGGGCGTGAACGCACAGAGCGCGGCGCCCAGAAGGAGGGCGGCGGCGGCGATGGTTCTGGAGAGGGCGGATGGCATGGAATCATCATAACCGCAGGGGCCAGCGGGGCAATGCAAAAGGAAATGAACTTTCGGAAAGCAGGCCGTAAAGACCCGCTGGAGCGGTGTGGAGCGTTTGGGGTGTAACTTCCCGCCAACGGGGGGCGACTGACTGGGGACGAAGGGCGAACAAGCCTGGCCCGCCGGGCGGCAATCCGCCGGGCCTGCGAAGCCAGGCTTGCGCTCCGGTCGGTTCTGTGGAAAAGTGTGGTGCAGACGGCGTGGAAGGCCGCAACCACTGCAAAGACCATGAGCGGAAACCAAAACCATGACCAGGCGGAAGCGCTGGCGCTGGAGGCCCTCGGGCGGGTGCTCGACGGCGACACGGAGGCGTTCGCCGTCATCCTCCGCGCGTACGAACGGCTCGTGGCGGCGGACTTGGCGCGCCGGCTCCCCGCCGGGGACGTGCAGGAGGTGGCGCAGGACGCGTTCGTGCGGCTGTACCGGTCGTTGCCGTCCTACCAGCGGAAGGTCCCGCTCCGCAACTGGGTGCTGGCCATCGCACGGCACGCGGCCATGGACTTCTGGCGGAAGAAATACCGCCGCCAGGAGATGCCGCTGGGCGACCTGTCCGGCGGCGGCGCGGGCGGGGAGGGGGACGACGTGGATCCCGGCGCGGCGGCGGCCGATGCGGCGGCGTACCGGGCGCAGCAGGAGGCCGCGCGCGAGGACGAGGGGCGGGCGCGGCGCCGCGAGTGGCTGGAGGCCGCGATGGCGCACCTGTCGCCGGACGACCGGGCCGTCATCACGCTGGTCGAGCTGGAGGGGCGCTCGATGGAAGAGGCGGCGCGGGAGCTCGGTTGCGGGCTGTCGGCAATCAAGGTGCGGGCCTTCCGGGCCCGCCACCGGCTGAAACACTGGCTTGAGAATACACGAAAGGACGCAGAGGCATGAAAAAGACAATCGAACACGAATGGCGGCGGATGCTCGCCGAGGCGGGAGCCCCGGCTGTGCCCCCGCTGGACACGGCGTCGATCATGGACGCGGTGCGTGCCGAGGCGGCCGCGCGGCCGGCCCGGCGTCTGGACTACGTGCCGATGGACGTGCCCCGGTGGTGGGGGGCCGTGGCGGCCTCGCTGGCGTTCCTCGCGGCGGCCGGGTTGCTCGTCCGGGCCGCCGGGCAGGCGGACCGGGAAATCGGCGTGGCCTGGGCCAGGAGCGTCGAACCGACGGAGTTCGTCCAGAACGTCATGCCGGGCATCGGCCCCTTCGGCGGGAGGGTGCCATGAAGCCGACCCGCCTCGTCCTGCCCAAGGCCACGCTGGTCCTGATCCTGCTCGGGGCCGCGCTGGCCGGCTTCTGCATTGGATTCCAGACGAACGCCGCCATCATCCGCGCGCGGGTCCGAAGGCTTTCCGGACCCGCCGAGAACATGCCGGCCCTGCTGACCGACAACCTCGCGAAAGTGCTCGGGCTGGACGAGGCGCAGAAAACCGCCGTGCTCGGCATCATGCAGCGCCACGAGGTCCGGATGCGCGAGGCGCGCGAACGGCGCCGCGCGGAAGTGGATGCGATGGTCGCCGAGTTGGATGCCGAGCTTCAGGCCCAATTCACGCCGGAACAGAAGGCGCGCCACGAGCAATACCTGGAGGAGCTTCGCCGGAAGGGCGAGGAGAACCGGAAGCTCCGGCGGGCCGTCGGCGGGGGCAAGTGACGCCGGGACGGGCGGTGCGGCGGGCGTAGGTGCGGTGCACGAGTTCGGCATCATGGAAACCCTGCTGCGGGATGCGGCGGCGGCGGCGGGCGGGGAGAAGATACGGGCGCTGAAGGTGCGGGTGGGGCCGCTCTCGGGGGTGGTTGTCGACGCGCTGCGGTTCGCGTTCGAATCGATGGCGCCGGGAACGGCGGCGGAAGGCGCGCGGCTGGACGTGGTGGAAACGCGGCCGGAGTTCAGGTGCCCGGACTGCGGACGCCTTTACGAAACGCCGGTGGGGGCGTATCGTTGCCCCGGTTGCGGTTCGGCGCGCGGCGAACTCGCCGCCGGGAACGAAATGGAACTGGAAAGCATAGAGGTGCAATGATGTGCGAGAGTTGCGGATGCGGCGAAACGGCCGGCCACTGGCATGACCACGGCCACGAGCACGGCCACGAACACACCCATGTCCACGGCCATGACCACGGCGTGGCCGGAGGGCGCATCATCCCGGTGCGGTCCAATGCGCTGGCGCTGAACCAGCGGCTGGCCGACCAGAACCGCGGCTGGTTCCGGGCGAAAGGGTGGACGGTCTTCAACCTGCTTTCCTCCCCAGGCTCGGGCAAGACGGCCCTGCTGGAACGCACCCTGGCCGCGCTGGACGGGTCGGCGGCGCTGGTGGGCGACTTGCAGACCGAACGCGACGCCGACCGCCTGCGGGCGGCGGCCGGGGAGTCGCGCGCTGTGCAGATCACCACCGGCGAGACCTGCCACCTCGATGCGCACATGGTCGCCCACGCCCTTGACCGGCTGCCGGGGGACGGCGTGCGGTGGCTGTTCATCGAGAATGTCGGGAACCTGGTATGCCCCGCCTCGTTCGACCTCGGGGAGAAGCGGCGCGTGGTGCTGCTTTCCGTGACGGAAGGGGAAGACAAGCCGCTGAAGTATCCGGTGATTTTCCGCGAGGCGGATTTGGTGCTGGTCACGAAGAACGACCTGGCGGCGGCCGTGGAGTTCGACCGGGCGGCCGCGGAGGCGAACATCCGGCAGGTGGCCCCCAAGGCCGAAATCCTGGCCGTGTCCTCCAAGACGGGCGAGGGGATGGAGGATTGGCTGCGCTGGGTTCGCGCGCAGGGGGAGTGACGGGTACGGGGGGGCGCTTCAGCCGGCCGAGGAGAGGGTGGCCTCGGGGACGAGGGCGGACAGGGCGTTGCGCATGGCGGCCTCGTCGTTGGCCGCGACGGCGTCCTGGAGGACTTTCAGTCCCTTTTCGAGGGTGGGCATGTCGGGTTTGGCGATCTTGCCGACGAAGATCTTGGGGTGCTTGGTCTTGTCCACGCTCTCTTCGCGGGTGCTCAGTTCCTCGAACATCTTTTCGCCGGGGCGGAGGCCGGTGTAGCGGATGGGGATGTCGATGTCGGGCTGGAGGCCGGAGAGGCGGATCATTTCCCGGGCGAGCTGGTCGATCTTGACGGGGGTGCCCATGTCCAGGACGAAGATTTCGCCGCCGTTGCCGAGGGCCGCGGACTGGAGGACCAGGGAGGAAGCTTCGGGGATGGTCATGAAGTAGCGGCGCATGTCGGGGTGGGTGACGGTGACGGGGCCGCCGCGCTTGATCTGCTCGCGGAACAGGGGAATGACGGAGCCGGAGGAGCCGAGGACGTTGCCGAAGCGGACGGAGACGTAGCGGGTGGAGGGGAAGATTCCGGCCTGCTGCTGGACGACGAGCTCGGCGACGCGCTTGGTCGTGCCCATCACGGACGTGGGGTTGACGGCCTTGTCGGTGGAGACCATCACGAACACGTTGGCCTTGTGCAGGCCGGCCAGGCGGGCGGTCATCAGGGTGCCGCCGATGTTGTTCACGACGGCTTCGCGGACGTTCGCCTCCATCATGGGCACGTGCTTGTAGGCGGCGGCGTGGATGACCACTTCGGGGCGCTCCTGCGCGAACACCGCTTCCATGCGCTCGGTGTTCGTGATGTCGGCGATGACCGGGCGGAGGGGGACGCCGGTGGCCTGGGCGACCATTTCGCGGTTGATTTCGTAGAGGGCCCATTCGCACTGGTCGAGCATGCAGAGGCGCGCGGGGCCGAAGCGGGCCACCTGGCGGACCAGCTCGGAGCCGATGGAGCCGCCGGCACCCGTCACCAGCACGCGGCGGCCGCGGACGAAGGAGCGGATGGAGTCGGCCTCGAGGGTCACGACGTCGCGGCCGAGCAGGTCCACGATGTCCACTTCGCGGATGGCCCCGACGGCGACGTGGCCGTTGACGATTTCATAGAGGGCCGGGATGATGCGCGAGGGGACGCCGGCGCGGCGGCACTGGCGGATGACGCGGGCGATCTTGTGGCGCGGGGCGTTCGCCAGCGTGATGATGGCTTCGTCCACCGCGTTGCGCGCGGCCAGTTCGTGGATGGCGCGGATGGGGCCCATCACCGGGATGCCGGCGATGAGCGTGCCCTGCTTGACCGGGTCGTCGTCCAGGAAGCCAATCACCTTCTGGTCCGAATCGGCGCGGTTCTTCATCTCGCGGGCGACCATGACGCCGGCGGCGCCGGCCCCCAGGAGGACGATGCGGGACGCCTTGCGTCCGCCGGATGCGAGGGACACGCGGCGGCGGGCCCGCCACTCGAACGTCATGCGCCGGGCGATCCGCAGGGCCAGGACCGCGGCAAGGCCCAGGACGGAGGTGAGGAGGACGATGGAATAAGGGAGGAAGAAGACCGATTTGGAGCCGAACAGCCTGGGAACCATCGCGCGCAGGAGCGACAGGAGCCCCCCGCTGGCAAGGAACGCGGCGAAGAAGGGCGGCAGGTCGATCAGGCTCGTGAAGCGCCACATCCGGCGGTAGGTGCGGAAAAGAAGCATGCACGCCCACTGCAACAGGATCACGAACGGCAACTGGAGCGGCATGTTCGAAATGAAGCGGGCGGTGTCGGGGCTGGTCCCGAAGTCGAAGCGGATGTAGTAGGACAGCACGAAGACGAGTCCCAGGGCCACGAGGTCCAGGATGTATTGGGCCAGCTGTCCCAACGAGAAGCGCATCCCCTTTCTCCGGAGATGCTGGTGCGGGAGCCTGGAAATGCCGGCCAGTCTGGTGAAAAGCTTTTTCTTCATGGCGGGATATCCTAGCAGAACGGCCTTGAAAACAAAACGGGGAAATGCGGGCGGGCGGCGGACACCGCCCTCAGTGGAATTTCGGGGCGACGGGGATGGCGGCGGAAGAAGGGACGGCCGCGGGCGTCATGGGATGCAGGGCCGCGGAACGGGTGAGGGAGGCGCGCGCGCGGCGGGCGAGGCGCTCGGCAAAGGCCGTGCCCTCGGGGCTGAGGCGGATTTCGCGGAAGGCGGGGGACTGGTAGATGCGGGCGATGACGGCCGGGGATTGGCCCTTCTGGGCCGTTTCGAGGTAGCGGATGGCGTCGGAGACGCGGTTGAGCTGGGCGGCCTGGAGGGCCGCGTCGAGGAGAAGGGGCTGGGAGGGGGGCTGGGTGGCGAGATAGCGGTCGAGCAAGTCCATGGCCTCGGGGGCGCGGTCGAGCTGGAGAAGGAGGTTGTAATGCAGTCGGATGGCCTGGGGCTCGGCGGGGAAACGCGCCCGGTAGCGAACCAGCCAGGCGAGCGCCTGTTCGGGGAGGTCGGACATGAGGGCGCAAAGGGCGCGGTTGAAGAGGGTGGGGGGGTAGCCGGGCGCGATGCGTTCGGCGGCGCGGAGCTGGCGGACGGCGTGGATCGCGTCGCCGTGCTTCAGCAGGAGGGCGGCGCACAGGTTGCGGTACTGGGCGCTGTCGCCGTGTTCGGCAAGGTCCAGAAGCATGGCCCGCCCCCGCGCGGCGGCGGGCTGGTTGGGGGCAAACCCCTGGATCAGCCAGAAGTGCCAGGCCGGACCTCCGGCGAGCGTCGCCAGGAACGCGTCGCGGGAGGATGCGGGCACCGTCCACGGCCGGCCGGCGTTGGCGGAGTCGGAGGGGAAATCGGGTGCGGTGCGGGCGGAAGGTTGGCGGGTCTGGGCGCGGGCGCGCTGGTTCTTGTCGGCCCAGTCGCGCTGGAGGTATTTGCCGGCCCCGACGAACACGAGCAGCATGGCCAAGGCGCTCAAGCAGATGGTCAGGACCATGCGCACGAGGCGGACCAGCGGATCGGGTTGGAAGCCGGGGGCCCCGGCGGTCTCCTGGCTCCGCCGCGAATGGGTGCGGTGCGGGACCGGCTGGGAGGCTCCGGCGGGGGATGGATTGTTGGGTGAAACGTCCATTGGGCGACATGATACCAACCGCGCGGGGCATCGCAAGCCGTTTCCCGCGGCGGCAATGGCGGTGGCGGGGGGCGACCGTTGCTGGGAGCTTGCAAGAGGGGGAAGGCGGGAATAGAGTGGGGGGCATGAGCACGAAGACCATTCAGGTGTTGCCGTCGATCCTTTCGGCGCGCATGGGGCATTTGGCGGCCGATTGCGGGAGGGCGATGGAGGCGGGGGCGGACGGATTGCATTTCGACGTGATGGACGGCCATTTCGTGGCCAACCTCACGCTGGGGCCGGACGTGCTGAAAGCGTTGCGGGAGGAGTTGCCCAAGGCGTACCTGCATGTGCATTTGATGGTCGACCGGCCGGATTTTTACGCCCCGCGGTTCATCGAGGCGGGGGCGGATGCGGTGCTGGTGCACGCCGAGTCGCCGTGCAACGTGGCGAGCGCGCTGGAAACCATCCGGTCCGCGGGAAAGAAGTGCGGGGCGGTGATTTGCCCGGAAACGCCGGTGGACGCCGTTGCCGGGCTTGCGGATGCGAAGCTGATCGACGAGGTGCTGGTCATGACGGTCCACCCCGGATTCGGAGGGCAGGCGTTCCTGGAATCGGGGCTGCCGAAATTGCAGGAGTTGCGCAGGCGCTGGCCCTGGCTGGATTTGTCGGTGGATGGCGGGGTGAACACGCAGACCGGTGCGAGATGCGCCGCCGCGGGGGCCAACATCCTGGGCGCCGGATCGTTCCTCTTCAAGGCCGACGACATGGGGAAGGCCATCGGCGAGATGCGCCGGGCGGCCGAGGTCGCGTGCGGAGGGTGATGGGGGGAGGGGAAAAATGGGAGCGGCGGATGGCGTGTTCCGGCATCCGGACTGCATGCAACGCCAACGCTGCGTCCGGCATTGCCCGAAGAAGGCGCTGACGGCCGAAGCGTGCCAGCCGCGGGGCGGTCCGGGGCGGGGTGGTGGGGGTCACTTCATGCCGACGGCCAACTTGAAGAAGTTGTAGTCGGTTTCGCGGCCGGGTGGGACAGGTTCCCAATCGCCGTCGAAGAGGGAGCGGCGGCCGAAAAGCGCGTAGGTGCGTTTGGCGGCTTCGTCCGGGGCCAGGACGGGGGTCCAGGCGATGCGGACGGTCCCGTCCTCCACCTCGATCCATGCCCGGAAGCAATCCTGCTCGTCGGTGGGGTCCGTTCCCGCCACGTAATCCTGCCACACCGCCAGGAGGGCGCCGGAGGCATCCCGCTTTCCCGTCGGGAGCGTGAGGGATGCCGCGAAATCGGTGCCGAAACTTCCGGTGTAGCCGGGAAAGCGCGCCGCCCAGGTGCCGGGGATGGCCAGGGCCCCGGGGGAGCCGTCGATTTGGGTGATGACCGCCGCAAGGCCTTCCGGCGCGGGAGCGTCGCCGCCGCCGGAGGGCTCCGCCACGGTCGGGTGGGCGCGCATGTAGCCGAAGTCCACCGGCCATTTTTCGGGGACGCCCTTGACCTCCGGGGCAATCCAGCCGCTCGTCGCGGGGTCGATGTGGACCCGGAAGCGCGGGCCGTATCCGGTTTGGCGGAAGATGCTCTCCCCCAGGCAGGATTTTCCGTCGGCCAAGTCCGCGCCGGGCTCGCCAAGACGAGGGGCGTTGCCGCGGAAATGGACGTCCCGGAGTTCCACGCATCCCTGGAAGCAGCCGGTTCCCAGGCGTGAGAGGGTGGCGGGGAAGTCGATTTCCGCCAGGGAGATGCAGTTCGAGAAGGCGGCGTTGCCCACGCGCGAAACGCCGGCCTCGAAGGTGACGTTGGTCAGTTGCCAGCAGTCGGCGAACGCCCGGTCGCCGATGTCGCGTACGGTGGCCGGGATGGATACGCTCCGCAGCTTCGTGCACTGGAGGAAGGCGGCCTCGCCGATGGCGCGCACGGGAAGGCCGTCGATGGACGCCGGAATCCGCAGGTCCCCGTCGTAGCCGGTGGCGACGGCCTGGAACGTCCGCGGCCAGGAGATGCCGAGGACGACGTAGGAGGCGTTCTCCTCGCCGGAGGAACCGGGATCGCAGACCTTCATGTAGTTGAGGGGGGGATTGTCGCCTGCGTCGGCGAGGTAGCCGTACACGTCGTAGGGGGGCCATTCAAGGCCCCTCACCGCGGTCCCGTCCGCCAGCAGCGCGGCCAAGCCCGCCGCCAGCAACCATTTCGCAAAGTATCCACGTTCCATTGCCATGATTCCTCTTTGTTCGCCCGGAAGATAGCACATCCGGCGCGCCGTGGCCAAGCATGGCGGGGCATTTTCCCGCGCGAGGTGCATGGTGGGGCGAGGCGTCCCCGCCGAGCCGTTCTTGCCGGTTTTCCAGACCGCCTGTCCCCTTCCATCCCGGCTCGCCGGGGACGGCTCGCCCCACCAGGGGCTTTGCCATTCAAGCAGAAGGCACCCAAAGTCGAGGAGGAAGGGAGGAGGGTGCACAACCTCGGGCGACGGCTGGGGCGCGGGCGTGCCGCCCTCGGAATCCGGAAGAGCGGCGCGGCTGGAAGCCGCACCTCCGGAAGTCACGCGATGGTTGCGGAAAAACTTCGACGCCACTTCCGGGGGTGCGGCATCTTGCCGCGCCAAGTGGATGGAATGCGGGAGGGGAAAAGAGACACCTGGGACAACTCGGGCCAACTCTTTCAAGGTGCGCCGCCCAACCGGAAACGGACCGTTGCGGATTCTGGCTTGTTTCGGCGGGCGGGTGGGGCTAGGATGCAAAAACACACTTTTGGAGAACGCGCATGAGCAAGGACATCAAGGAAGTCGGCGTGGCGGTGCTGGGGTTCGGCACGGTCGGGGCGGGCGTCGTCGAGACGCTGCTGGAGAACGGGGACCTGCTGGAGCGGCGGCTGGGGGTGCGGCTCGCGCTGCGGGCGGTGGCGGACCTCGACATCGCGACGGACCGCGGGGTGGTGGTGCCGGAAGGGCTGCTCACGACGGACGGGGCGGCGGCGCTCGCGCGGGAGGACGTGGATGTCGTGGTCGAGCTGATCGGCGGGACGGGGATCGCCAAGAAGTTCATCCTGCAGGCGCTGGCGGCGGGGAAGACCGTCGTGACGGCGAACAAGAAGCTGCTGGCGGAGCATGGGGCGGAGCTCCTCGCGGCGGCCGACGCGGGCGGGGCGGACCTGCTCTTCGAGGCGAGCGTGGGCGGCGGGATTCCCATCATCAAGGCCCTGCGCGAGGGGCTTTGCGCGAACCGGATCGAGAGCATCTACGGGATTCTGAACGGGACGTGCAACTACATCCTCACCCGCATGGAGGAGGAGAAGCTGCCGTTCGACACGGTCCTCAAGGCCGCGCAGGCGGCGGGCTACGCGGAGGCGGAGCCGAGCCTCGACATCGACGGCCACGACACGGCCCACAAGGCCGCCGTCCTCGCCACGCTCGCGTACGGGCAGATCGTCCCGCTCGGCAAGGTCCGCACGGCCGGCATCCGTGGCATGGACGCCGCCGACATCGCGTACGCCGCCGAGATGGGCTACCGCATCAAGCTGCTCGCCATCGTCCGCCGCGGCCCCGACGGCGTGGAGGCGAGCGTGCAGCCGACGCTTGTCGCGCACAGCCACCAGCTGGCGGCGGTGTCGGGCGTCTTCAACGCGGTCCAGGTCAAGGGCGACGTCGTGGGCACCACCCTCTACTACGGCCGCGGCGCGGGCCGCGCGGCGACGGCGAGCGCCGTCGTGGCGGACATCGCGGACGCGGCGCTCGCGCTCCGGGCGGGCGTGCGTCACCGTCCGCTGCCGGCCGGCGGCGGCGCCGCCGGGGACGCGGGCGGGGCGCTGCGCTTCTGCCCGCCGGAAGCCATCCGCTCGCGCTACTACCTGCGCTTCGCGATGCTCGACCGCCCCGGCACCCTCGCGCGCGTCGCGACGGTGCTCGGCAACCACGGAATCGGCATCGACTCGGTGATCCAGCACGAGGCCGCCCCCGACGCGGAGTACGTGCCGGTCATCCTGGTGACGAGCGCCGCCCGCGCGGGCGAGCTCGACGCGGCCCTCGCGGAGATTGCCGCGGCGGACGGCGCGGTGCAGGGCGACGCGGTCGCGTACCGGATCGAGGATTTCGAATAGGAAGGAGGAGCCGAAGATGGCTTTGTTTGTCCAGAAATACGGCGGAAGCAGCGTGGCCGACGCCGAATGCATGCGGCGGGTCGCCCGGCGCATCCGCGACACGCAGAAGGCCGGCAACCGCGTCGTCGTCGTCGTCAGCGCCATGGGCGACACCACCGACGACCTCATCGCCCTCGCCAAGCAGGTCAACCCCTATCCCGACGAGCGCGAGATGGACATGCTCCTCGCCACCGGCGAGATGGCCTCCAGCGCCGTCCTCACCATGGCCCTCCAGGCGCAGGGCGTCAAGGCCATCAGCGTGACCGGCCGCCAGGCGGGCATCCGCGTCGATTCCACCCACCTCAAGGCCAAGATCGAGCAGATCGACCCCGAGCGCATCAAGCGGCACCTCGCGCAGGGGTACGTCGTCGTCGTCGCCGGCTTCCAGGGCATCAACCGCGACAACGACGTCGCGACCCTCGGCCGCGGCGGCTCCGACACCACCGCCGTCGCCCTCGCCGCCGCGCTCAAGGCCGACCGCTGCCAGGTGCTCAAGGACGTCGAAGGCGTCTTCACCGCCAACCCGCGCGTCGTGCCCGGCGCGCGCAAGATGGACGAAATCACGTACGACGAGATGCTCGAACTCGCCAGCAGCGGCGCCGAAGTCCTGCAGTCGCGCGCGGTGGAGTTCGCCAAGAAGTACGGCGTCGTCCTGGAAGTGTTGTCAAGTTTCGTGGTCAAGCCCGGCACGCTGGTCCGGGAGGAGGTAGAAGAAATGGAATCCGTCATCATCCGCGGCATCGCCGCCGACAAGAACCAGGCCAAGGTCACCCTGCGCGCCGTCCCCGACAAGCCGGGCGTCGCCGCCGGCATCTTCAAGGCCCTGGCCGCCGCCAACCTGAACATCGACATGATCGTCCAGAACATGAGCGAAGACGGCCGCACCGACCTCTCCTTCACGCTGCCGGCCGACGACCTCCACAAGGCGCAGGCCGTGCTCGACCCGATCATGAAGAAGGCCAAGGCGGCCGACGTCCACTTCGACACCGGCATCGCCAAGGTCTCGATCGTGGGCGTGGGCATGAAGAGCCACTCCGGCGTCGCCTTCAAGATGTTCGACATCCTGGCGGCCAACAAGATCAACATCGAGATGATTTCGACCTCCGAGATCAAGATTTCGGTCGTGATCCGCGCTGCCGACGCCGACCGCGCCGTCCGCGCCCTCCACGACACCTTCGGCCTCTCCCGCAAGCCCACCGCCAAGGCCAAGGCTTCCGCCAAGAAGGCCGCCCCCGCCAAGAAGGCTCCTGCGAAGAAGCGCGGCTGACGCGCCTTGGGAGGGCCCGGCTTCGTCCGGGCCGTGTCCACGGGGTGCTTCGGGGACATGCCTGAAACACCCCGTTCGTGCGGCCGCGACAAAACGCGGCCCTCCCCTTGGAGAGCGTTCGGATGCTTCTTGGGAGGGCCCGGCTTCGTCCGGGCCGTGTCCACAGGGCGCTTCGGGGACATGCCAGGAACACCCCGTTCGCGCGGCCGCGACAAAGCGCGGCCCTCCCCTTGGAGAGCGCAACGGAGGGTCGCGCTTCCGCGCGACCGTGTGGTTGGAAAACGCCTTGGGGGTGTGCGGCTTCCTGCCGCGCCGCTGGAGGGAAGATTACGGGAAAATGAGGATGCGCTAAAATTGCTCCGGGGCGGCTTCCGGGCTTCCGGGCATCCGCGCGTGACAAAACGCGGGCCGGCGCGTATCGTAAAGGGTCATGCCGAAACGCGGACAGATTGCCAATCCTGCGGCCCGAATGACCGGGGCGGAGTGAAGCCATGCAGGGGTATTCGTATTCCACGTTCTCCCTCGTCGCGATCGCGCTCCACCTGATCATCAACTTCAACCTGATCACGGGCCGCTGGGGCATCACCACGCACGGGACGCGCTACCGCGGCGTCCTGCTGGGCATCCTGGCGTATTTCGTGGCGGACGGGGCGTGGGGGCTCTTCGCGGGGCTCGGCTGGACGCGCGCGCTGTACGTGGACAGCATCTTCTTCTTCCTCTCGCTGGTGGCGTTCGCCCTCCTGTGGAGCTGGTTTCTGGTCGCCTACCTGGAAATCGCCGGCTGGCCGGCGCGGGTCATCGCGTGGTCCGGCTGGGCGCTGGTGGCCTTCAACCTCGCGGCGCTGGCGGCCAACCCTTTCACCGGCTGCGTCTTCAGCATCGGTGCCGACGGCGTGTACCGGACGGGCTGGGCGCGCAATCCGGCGTTCTACCTGCTGGTCGCCTTCATGGTCATGCTCGCGCTGTTCGTCTACGCGAAGGCGCTCGTCAGCCGCGAGGCCGTCCGGCGGCGGAGCATGATGGTCGCCATGTTCTGCATCCTGCAGGCGGCCTCGAACTTCCTGCAGGTGATCTGGCCGCTGACGCCGTTCACGGCGCTGGGCTCCCTCGTGGGGTTCTGCTTCCTGCAGGTGTTCCTCGTGGCGGACGACCAGACGGCCCGCCACATGGCCGAGCTCGAAAAGGCGCTCGTGCGCGCCCGCGCCGCCGAGAAGGCCCGCAGCATGTTCTTCAGCATCGTCAGCCACGACATCCGCACGCCGCTCAACGCCATCCTCGGCTACACCGAACTCCTCCAGGTCGGCATCTGGAACCAGGCCGAGCGGGACGCCGCGCTCGAATCCATACGCGCCAGCGGCACCACCCTCCTGGAACTGGTCAACGACGTCCTGGACCTCGCCCGGATCGACGCCGGCAAGATGACCCTCCAGCCCGGCCCCGTGCGCCTGGAGAAGCTGGTCGGCGAAGTCTTCGCCTCCTTCCGCCTGACCGCCGAAGGCAAGGGCGTCGCGCTCGTCAACCGCACCGCGGGCGTGCCGGAGCTGTTGCTGGACGAGCACCGCTTCCGGCAGATCCTCTTCAACCTCGTCGGCAACGCCGTGAAGTTCACCACCAGCGGCTCCGTGACGGTGTCCGCCGTGCGCAACGGCACGACCCTCGAAGTCGCCGTCGCCGACACCGGTTGCGGCATCCCGCGCGAGATGCAGGGGAGCATCCTCGACGCCTTCGTGCAGGTGCAGGAGCCCACCCATTCCGCCGACCGCGCCGGGGGCTCGGGGCTGGGGCTGTCCATCTGCCGGCGCCTCGTCGAGATGATGGGCGGCGAACTGCTCGTCCAGAGCGAACCCGGGAAGGGCTCGACCTTCACCGCCCGCATCCCGGGCGTGGCCGTGCCCGGCGGGCGGGAGGAACATGCCGCCGCGGAGAAGGCCCCCGCCGTCCCGTCGAACCGGCCGAACCACGTGCTCGTCGTGGACGACTCCCCGGTCAACCGCTCCGTCCTGACGGCCTTCCTCAAGCGCGCGGGGGTGCCCGCGATCGAGCAGGCCTGCGACGGCGCCGAGGCCCTGGCCAAGCTGGAAGCCGCCGACGCGGCGGGGCACCCGCACGACTTCGTCTTCTCGGACTTCTGGATGCCGAACATGAGCGGCGCCGAGTTCATCGAGAAACTGCGCGCCACCCCGCACCTCGCGCACCTCCCCGTCTACGCCCTGACGGCCGACACCGAATACCGGCGCGACTCCCGCAGCGCCCTCTTCACCGGCATCCTCCTCAAACCCCTCACCTACGCCAAGCTCGTCGCCGTCTTTTCCTCCATCCCCGGCCAGTAGAGCAGGGCGGGGGGGGGACGGTGGTGCTTTGCGCCGACATTGCATCCGCCGGCGGCCCAAGTCATCCAGCGGCGCGGCTGGAAGCCGCACCTCCGGAAGTGGCGCGATGCTTGTTCAGAAGGTCTTGCGCAACATGGCCAAGGACATGGCGCGGCTGGAAGCCGCACCTCCCATGGCGGTTTCCGGCCACAAGGTCGCGCGGAAGCGCGACCGGGGCGCGCCCGCGGGGAGGGTCGCGCTTCCGCGCGACCGCGCAGTGGGAATGGTGGCGGGACAAGGGTGTTGCCAGGCGAAAACCTTGCGATTTCTTGTCGGATGCTTCCTCTGGCAGGGCCCGACCTCCGGGCGGGCCGTGCGAAAGAATGACCCATGACGGGCCGCCCGGAGGTCGGCCCCTACCGGGTAGTCGCACAATGCAAAAGAAAATGTATTCACATGAAAACCACAAGGAATTGAGGCAACCCCGTTCCTTGACCCGCTCCAGTACACAGTCCCGAATGAGACTTCGTAGATTGCGATTTCCCAGGGAGGGCCCGGCTCCGTCCGGGCCGAGTCCGCGGGACTCGACAGAAACGATACAGGTGCGTTTTTCCACCCGGCCGCGACGGAGCGGGGCCCTCCCCGTGGGGGCGCACCGGTCGCGCTTCCGCGCGTCCGCAGTTGGCGTTGCGGACGCCATCTCCCTTGTCCTTTCGCCGCCCCTTTGCTACACTCGCGGAGCAACATGAGCCTCCGCATGTTCCGAGACAAAGGCCGAAGATGACGAACGACAGGCATTTTGGTTTTTCCGGACCCGGGTTCCTCCGGGCCGCCGTGCGGGTCTGTTTGGCGGCGGTGCTGGTGCTGCTGCTGCCCTCGACGGGGTTCGCCAAGGCCAAGCGGAAGGCGGGGCGCAAGGTGGTGCGGATTCCCCTCGTGGAGCTCAACCGGGTGATGGTGGCGGATGCCGCCAGCCGGCCCGTCTCCGGCTACGCCTACGACTACATC
The DNA here is from genome assembly GCA_017540905.1 of Kiritimatiellia bacterium. Taxonomy (GTDB): domain Bacteria; phylum Verrucomicrobiota; class Kiritimatiellia; order CAIQIC01; family Lenti-01; genus CACXEY01. Next base: position 19,183 of record JAFYAC010000050.1, read on the forward strand.
CAGACCATCGCCACCTACGCCGGATGGGACGTCGAATACATCCCCGCCGCCAACTTCGCCGAATGCATCGACATGCTCGTCCGCGGCGACGCCGACCTCTTCTACGAGCTCAGCCACACCGAGGAGCGCGAGAAGCTGATGCTCTTCCCCGACGAGCCCATGGGCCTCGAGTACTACTACCTCTACGTCTCCGAGGAGAACACCGACATCGCCCCCGACGACTACGCCTCCCTCGAGGGCAAGCGCGTCGGCGTCACCCGCGGCACCATGCAGATCGACCTCCTCCGCCAGTGGTGCGAAAAGAAGGGCGTCCGCCTCGAGTTCGTCGAATACACCGACCTGCCCGTCAAGGAGGCCGACCTCGACGCCGGCCGCATCGACCTCGACTACGAGGTGAGCATGATGGCCCCCCTGCGCTTCTCGGCGGTGGAGAAGGTCGGTTCCTCGGCCTACTACCTGGCGGTGAACAAGGACCGCCCCGACCTGCTCGCGGACATCGATTCGGCGATGGACAAGGTCCTCTACAACGACATGTACTTCTTCACCCGCCTCCAGGAGCGCTACTTCTCCGACGCCGTCCGCAGCCGCAACCTCACCACCGACGAGCGCCGCTGGGTCGAGGAGCACGACACCCTCCGCATCGGCTACTTCGACCACTACCTCCCCTTTTCCGCCAGGACCGCCTCCGGCGAGCCCTACGGCTCCCTCGTCGACGCCATCCCGGAAATCCTCAAGCGCCTGGAACTGGACGACCGCGTGCGCACGGAGTTCGTCTGCTTCCTCGACCAGGACGAGGCCTACCGCGCGCTCGAATCCGGCGAGCTCGACATGATGTTCCCCGCCTACGTCAGCGCCTCCGTCCGCCAGGACTACCGCCTCATCGGCGGCAAGGGCGTGGCGACGCTCGCGAGCGACCTGGCCTTCGTGGAGGAGCCGGAGGCGGGGAAGACCCCGCGCATCGGCGTCAACCGCAACAACCTCATGCAGTACTACTACAGCAAGGACGCCTTCCCCGACGCGCAGATCGTCTTCTACGACGGCATCCGCGCCTGCCTCGACGGCCTGCTGGAGGGGACGTCCGACGGCACCTTCGTCAACGGCGCGCGCACGGCGGGCCTCCTGCGCCCGGGCCAGTACCACTCCCTGCAGGCGGTGCGGGCGAAGGACTCCTTCCAGCTGTGCTTCGCCTTCGCCGAAGACAACGTCGGCCTGCTGCTGCTGATGAACCGCGGCCTCTCGATGCTCGAGCAGGACTTCATCAGCAAATCCTCCTACTCCTACGCCGGGGAGATCACCCCGCCCACGTGGATGGACTTCCTGATGGACCACATCCTGGCGATCATCCTCGTGGCGATCGCCCTGACGGCGCTGCTCGCCTTCGCGGTCGTCGGCCGCATCCACATCCGCGACCTCGCGCGGGTCAACCGCCGCCTGGAAGAGAACTACGCCACCATCGAGCGCCAGCGCCACGAGCTCGAAAAGAACAAGGCCCGGCTCGAAGACGCCCTCCAGATGGCCCAGGCCGCCAACCGCGCCAAGACCGCCTTCCTCAGCAACATGTCCCACGACATCCGCACGCCCATGAACGCCATCATCGGCTTCACCGGCCTTGCCGCCGACCACATCGACGACAAGGAACACGTCAAGGAATACCTCAAGACCATCGGCGAATCCTCCGAGCACCTCCTCTCCCTGATCAACGACGTCCTCGACATGAGCCGCATCGAATCCGGCAAGATGACCCTCAACGAAAAGGACGAATCCCTCGCCGACATCCTCCACGCCCTCCACGACATCGTCCGCGCCGACGTCCGCGCCCGCCACCACCGCTTCACCATCCAGACCCTCGGCGTCCGCGACGAACTCGTCCATTGCGACAAACTCCGCCTCAACCAGCTCCTCTTCAACCTCGTCTCCAACGCCATCAAATACACCCCCCCCGGCGGCACCATCACCCTGCGCATCGCCCAGCAACCCGCCGGGGAGGAAGGCCGCGCCCGCTACGAATTCCGCTGCCGCGACAACGGCATCGGGATGGACGAAGAATTCCTCAAGACCGTCTTCGACCCCTTCGTCCGCGCCCGCAACTCCACCGTATCCGGCATCCAGGGCACGGGCCTCGGCATGGCCATCGCCAAGAACATCGTCGAGATGATGGGCGGCACCATCACCGTCGCCTCCAAGAAAGGCGAAGGCTCCGAATTCACCGCCACCCTCGACTTCCGCCTCGCCGCCCGCAAGACCCCCGACCCGGACATCCCCGAACTCCACGGCCGGCCCGCCCTCGCCGTATCCGGCGACCCCGACGCCGCCCGCAGCCTCGCCGGCATGCTCCGCGACGCCGGCCTCCGGAGCGACGCCTCCACCACCGCCGAAGACGCCGCCGCGCGCGCCGAAGCCGCCCGGCGCGCCGGCGCCCCCTTCCGCCTGGTCCTCGTCGACTGCCTCGCCCCCGGCCTCAACGGCCGCGAAACCGTACGCCGCCTCCGCGGCCACCTCGCCCCCGGCGCCGACATCCTCATCGTCACCGCCGACGACTGGCTCGACATCGAAGCCGAGGCGCGCGCCGCCGGCGTCACCGGCTTCCTTTCCCAGCCCGTATTCCCCACCGACCTGCACAAAGTCCTCCTCCAGACCTGCGGCCGCGCCTGCCCCGTGCGGCCCAAGAAGAAAGCCGACCCCGACGACACCACCCTCGCCGGCAAGAAAATCCTGATGGTGGACGACAGCCACCTCAACCTCAAGATCGGCGTCCTCCTCCTGACCGAAAAAGGCGCCACCGTCGACACCGCATCCAACGGCCAGCTGGCCCTCGACGCCATCCGCGCCAAAGGCACCGCCTACTACGACATCGTCGTCATGGACGTCCAGATGCCGGTGATGGGCGGCTACGAAGCCACGGCGGCGATCCGTGCCCTTCCGGGCGGGGACAAACTGAAGATCATCGCCTTCTCCGCGAACGCCTTCGAAGAAGACCGCGAAAAATCCCTCCGCACCGGCATGGACGGCCACATCACCAAGCCCCTGAAAATCACCGAATTCCTCTCCGAACTCCGCACCTTCGGCGTCTAGCGCCGCGGCGTCCCGCTGAGGGCGCGGGCGACCCGCCCGCGGGAAAACCGAAGAAAACTCCGATTTTTCCGATGCCTCCGCTAACGCTCCGGCAAAGCATCCCATTGGCCACCCCACTGCTTCCCCAAGCATGCGGGCAACGACGGACGCCCCTTGTCCGGGGGCATCCGTCGCTGCCCGCGCGATGGGCATTTTTCCCATTCCGGCCCGTTGGGCGGCCATTCCGAATCGGAAAAATCTTCCACGCGCGCGCAAGGACGGAGGCCCCGCGTCCGGGGCATCCGTCCTTGCGCGCATGGGATGGCGAAAGAAGAAGCTTCTGGAACGCATCGCCGGAGCGTTAGCGGAGGCATCGGACAAATCGGAGTTTGTTCTTTTCCTCCCCCGGGCGGCTCGCTCGGAGAGCTCGTCCCACCAACCAACCCCGCCCGCACAATTCCCTCAAAAGATGCGTGGAAAAGCCTGACCCTGGCGCTTGGATCGCGCGCAAGCATCCGCCCCCCTCCGAGAGGGGGGTGCCGCCCGGACGGGCGGCGGGGGGAGTACTGCGGGTGGCCGTCGCGGAGCCAGGCTTGCCGCGACGGCCACCCGCAATACTCCCCCCGTCGCGGCCCCTGCCGCATCCCTTCCACCCTGCACGCACGTCCCATCCATGGCCGCGCCACCCCCCTCTCGGAGGGGGGCGTGTCCTGCCGCTTCCCGGAAACGTCCCCCCGTTGCGACTCTCCTGGGCGGGAGGGATGCCAACATTGAAAACCATGAAAACCGCTCCGCGGACATGGAAAGAGGGAGGAAAGCGGATGGGCAGCCGGAGCGCGGGCGTCCCGCCCGCGGGGCTCCAGAAAAGCGGAAAACAAGCGAAAACGCCAATGTTTTCCATGATCACACATCCACCGGCGCGGCTGGAAGCCGCACCTCCGGAAGTCACGCGATGCTTGTTCAGGAGGTCCTGCGCCACTTCCGGGGGTGCGGCATCCTGCCGCGCCGGGGGGAGAATGCGCGGCCGAAAGGCCGCACCGCATCTTGTCACTTGTCACTAATCACTTGTCACTGCGCCCGGAGGGCGCCGCGGCATCCTGCCGCGCCACAGTGGATGGAGAGCGGGAGAAGGGAGAAGGGGCCCGGAAGAATGGGCGTTGCTTGGAGCAGAAGAAGGGACGTGAAATGAGGCGGGGCAGGGGGACTCCGACAGGGGAGGAGAGTTTTAACAACGTTGTTATAAACAATGTTGTTGATTTTCTGACGGGCAGTGGATAAGGTGCAACCATCAGGAGAAAACGGCATGAAACCATTCCGATATGGATGCGTCGTCACGGATGACGCCTTTTGTCCCCGCCCCGGCCTCCAGAAGGCGCTGGAGGGGCACATCCGGGACGGCCAGAATGTGGTGTTGACCGGGGAACGGCGAACGGGGAAGACATCCCTCATCCACGAAACCTGCAAGGGGATGAAGCGCTGGCGGATGCTGTACGCCGACCTCCTGAACATCCGCACGGCCGCGGACTTCTGCAACCGCGTCGCCACGGCGGCCGCCCACCTCGGACCGGCCTCTTCCCTGGCCGGAAAAGCCTTGCAATTCCTTTCCCGGCTCCGGCCGACGCTGTCACTCGATCCCTCCAGCGGCATGCCCGTCGTGTCGGTCGATTCGGCGCTGGCGGCCGATCCCCGCAGCATGGATGACGTGATGGGGATGGTCGGCAAGCTGGCCGCGGGCGGGCGGACGTTCGTCGTGTTCGACGAATTCCAGGAAATCCGCAGGATTCCCGACTGGGAACAGGCGCTGGCCGTGCTGCGGAGCCGGATACAGATGCTGCCGGAAGTGTGCTTCGTGTTCTCCGGGAGCGTACGGGCGGACATCGTGGACATCTTCACGAACCCTTCCAGCCCGTTTTTCAAGTCGGCCATCGCGCTTACGGTCGGTCCGGTCCCCGACGATGATTTCGCGCCCTTCCTCACCGAGCGCTTCGCCCGCGGGCGGCGGACGGTGGCTCGCGACCTCCTGGACGAAATCTTCGACTTCACGAACCGGCTACCCGGGGATGTCCAGCAATTCTGTTCGGCGGTCTGGAACGCGACGGACCCCGGAACGGTCGTGGGGCGGGAAGACCTGAAACGGGCGCTTTCCGACATCTTCGCCCAGGAGGGAGGAGCGTTCGAAATCCAGACGGAACGGCTGACGAGATTCCAGTTCAAGGCGCTCGTCGCCGTCGCGAGGTGGGGCGGCAAGAAGGTCTTTTCCGGTGAATTCATACGGCATGCCGAAGCGCCCTCCGCGGCCACGGTCGCCCGCGCGCTGAAGTCCCTGGTGGGCACGGGGTTGCTCTTCGTCCACGAACGGGAGTACCGGTTTTTCAACCCGTTCCTCCGCGCCTGGCTTTTGGCGCGGTTCCCGATTTGAGCAGGGAGAAGCGGCCAGACCACAAACCACCCCCCGCTTTCCTCCCACGTCCCTCCCACTTCCCGCTTTTGCGTTCTTTGCGTCATCCCCTTTGTGTTCTTTGTGTTGTTTCCCTTGCGCTTCCCTTGCTCCGAAAATTTTTTCCAATCATTGGAAAACCGACGAAAAATTTTTCCAATCATTGGAAAAATCGGCCCATTTTTTCCAACCATTGGAAAAAACTTTCCAATCATTGGAAAACTTTCCCGCCGCCGAAACTGGGAGCGCGGGCGGCCCGCCTGCGGGAAAACCGAAGAAAACTCCGATTTGTCCGATGCCTCCGCTAACGCTCCGGCGATGCGTCCCGAAAGCTTCTTCTTTTGCCATCCAATGCGCGCAAGGACGGATGCCCCGGACGCGGGGCCTCCGTCCTTGCGCGCGCGTGGAAGATTTTTCCGATTCGGAATGGCCGCCTGGGGGGCCGGAATCGGAAAAATGCCCATCGCGCGGGCAGCGACGGATGCCCCCGGACACGGGGCGTCCGTCGCTGCCCGCATGGTTGGGGAGCATTGGGTTGGCCAATGGGATGTTTCGCCGGAGCGTTAGCGGAGGCATCGGACAAATCGGAGTTTGTTCTTTTCCCCCTCCGCGCCCCCCGCCGCGCGGCGCGGCGCGTGACGCATTCGGGTTGCCGTGCGGCGGGGGGCGTGGTAGATTCCCTGCGCCATGTTCCAACCCCGAAAATTCCCTCCCGCAGGCCCGCGATGAGCGACAAGCCGCGCATCGCCCCATCCGCGTTCCGCCGGGCCGCCGGGCTCCTCGCCCTCGCGGCGCTCCTGCTGTTCCCCGGGGCCCTCCGCGCCGCCGAGAAGGAGGCCCGCAAGGCCGTGCGCGTCCCCTGCCAGGAATTCAACCGCCAGATGATCGTCGACGAAAACGGCGAGCCCGTCTCCGGCTACGCCTACGACTTCATCCAGACCATCGCCACCTACGCCGGATGGGACGTCGAATTCGTCCCCTGCGACAACTTCTTCGACGGCATCCGCCAGCTCCAGGACGGCGACGCCGACGTCTACTACGAAGTCAGCTACACCGAGGAGCGCGCCAAGTCCCTCCTCTTCCCCGACGAGCCCATGGGCTTCGAGTACTACTACCTCTACGCCTCCCAGGACAACACCTCCATCGTCCCCGACGATTACGCCACCCTCGACGGCAAGTCCGTCGGCGTCACCACCGGCACCATCCAGATCGGCCTGCTCGAACAGTGGGCCTGGCGCAAGAACATCCGCCTGCGCATCGTCGAATACGACGGCATCCCCGAAAAGGAGGACGCCCTCCGCGCCGGCGAAATCGACCTCGACCTCGAAGTCAGCATGCTCGCCAACAGCGACCTCGCCGCCGTCGCCAAGATCGGCTCCTCCTCCTACTTCCTCGTCGCCAGCAAGCTCCGCCCCGACCTCGTCGACGACATCAACCTCGCCATGGAAAAGGTCATCAACAACGACCTCTACTACTTCACCCGCCTCCAGGAACGCTACTTCTCCAACACCGTCCTCAGCCGCAACCTCACCCGCGACGAAAAAGACTGGATCGACACCCACGCCCGCCTCCGCGTCGGCTACTTCGACGACTACCTCCCCTTCTGCGAACGCGACGACCTCGGCCGCCCCTGCGGCGCCGTCATCGACGCCATCCGCGAAATCGTCCGCCGCCTCAAGCTCGACGACCGCGTCGAACTCGAATTCGTCTGCTACGACGACCAGCTCAAGGGCTACAAGGCCGTCGAATCCGGCGAAATCGACATCATGGTCCCCGCCTACCTCAGCAACTCCGTCCGGCGCGACTTCCGCATCGTCGGCGGCCGCGTCCTGCTCACCCTCGCCTGCGACTTCGCCTTCCTCGACGGCCGCGAAATCGGCCGGGACAACGACCTGCGCATCGGCGTCAACCGCCACAACCTCATGCAGGACTACTACACCCGCGACGCCCACCCCCTCGCCCAGATCGTCTACTACGACGGCATCCACGCCTGCCTCGACGGCATCCTCGGCGGTACCGCCGACGGCACCTTCCTCAACGGCCTGCGCACCGCCGGCCTCCTCAAGGCCGAAAAATACCAGCCCCTCGGCTCCATGCGCGGCCGCCACGGGTTCGAATTCCACATGGCCTTCGCCCAGGACAACCTCGGCCTGCTCCTGCTCATGAACCGCGGCCTGACCATGCTCGAGCCCGACTTCATCAACAAGGCCGCCTACACCTACGCCGGGCGCATCTACACCCCCTCCCTCCTCGACCTCCTGCGCAAGCACATCCTCGCCGCCATCCTAGCCGGCGCCATCCTCGCCGCCCTCCTCGTCGCCCTCGCCGGCTCCCGCCTCAGCAACCGCCGCCTCGGAGAAATCAACCAGGCCCTCATCGAATACTCCGAAACCATCGAACAGCAGGGCATCCAGGAATCCGAACTCCGCAAGCAGCTCGAGCGCAAGCAGGTCGACCTCGAAGAAGCCCTCCGCATGGCCCAGTCCGCCAACCGCGCCAAGACCACCTTCCTCAGCAACATGTCCCACGACATCCGCACCCCCATGAACGCCATCATCGGCTTCACCGGCCTCGCCGCCACCCACCTCGCCGAACCCGAGCACGTCAAGGAATACCTCAAGACCATCGCCCAATCCTCCGAACACCTCCTCGCCCTCATCAACGACGTCCTCGACATGAGCCGCATCGAGTCCAGCAAGATGACCCTCCACGAACACGTCGAATCCCTCGCCGACATCCTCCACTCCCTCCACGACATCGTCCAGGCCGACATCCAGTCCCGCCAGCACACCTTCCGCATCGACACCGTCGGCGTCCGCAACGAACTCGTCCACTGCGACAAGATGCACCTCAACCAGGTCCTCTTCAACCTCCTCTCCAACGCCATCAAATACACCCCCCCCGGCGGCACCATCTCCCTGCGCGTCGCCCAGACCACCCCCGCCGAGAACGGCCGCGCCACCTACGAATTCCGCTGCAAGGACAACGGCATCGGCATGACCCCCGAATTCGCCAAAGTCATCTTCGACCCCTTCACCCGCGAAGAAAACACCACCGTCTCCGGCATCCAGGGCACCGGCCTCGGCATGGCCATCGCCAAGAACATCGTCGAAATGATGGGCGGCACCATCACCCTCCAGACCCGGAAAGGCGAAGGCACCGAATTCACCGTCACCCTCCCCTTCAAGGTCGCCGACGCCAAGACCGCCCTTCCCGCCATCCCCGAACTCCACGGCCTGCGCGCCCTCGTCGTCGACGACGACGTCAACTCCTGCCAGAGCATCTCCGACATGCTCCGCGCCGCCGGCCTCCAGAGCGAATGGTGCGTCACCGGGCGCGAAGCCGCCATCCGCGCCGAAGAAGCCCTCCGCATCGGCGAGCCCTTCCGCGTCTACATCGTCGACTGGGTCATGCCCGACCTCAACGGCATCGAGACCGTCCGGCACCTGCGCAAGATCGCCCCCCCCGGCGCCACCTACCTCCTCCTCACCGCCTACGACTGGGTGGACATCGAGAACGAGGCCCGCGAAGCCGGCGTCACCGACTTCATCTCCAAGCCCCTCTTCCCCTCCGACCTCCGCCGCGCCCTCCTGCGCGCCTGCGGCAAGCCCGCGGCCCCGGGCGAAGACGCCGCCGCGCCCGTTACAACCCTGCAAGGCAAAAAAGTCCTCCTCGTCGACGACAGCCGCCTCAACCTCAAAGTCGGCATGCTCCTCCTTGGCGAACAAGGCATGACCGTCGACACCGCCTCCAACGGCCAGCTCGCCCTCGACGCCATCCGCGAAAAAGGCCCCTCCTACTACGACATCGTCGTCATGGACGTCCAGATGCCGGTGATGGACGGCTACCAGGCCACCGCGGCCATCCGCGCCCTCCCCGGCGGCGACAAACTCAAGATCATCGCCTTCTCCGCCAACGCCTTCGAAGAAGACAAGGAAAAATCCCGCCGCGCCGGCATGGACGGCCACATCACCAAACCCCTGAAAATCAAGGAACTCCTCCAATCCCTCCAGCACTTCACCGCCTGACGGCGGTTTCAAAAATCGTGTGGCTTCAAGCCATTGTCTCACCAGCCATTTTCCACCCGGCCGCGACGGAGCGCGGCCCTCCCCATGGTGTCCCCTCCGGTCGCGCTTCCGCGCGACCTTGCGGGAGGGAACCTTCCGATCCGCTCCAGAAAAACCCGCCAGTGCTCCGGGAAATGTAGTGGCACCACCCATGGAATTCCACGAATGCAAGGAGCAAGAAGGGCGACAGTATCCTCCTCCTCCGAGAGGGGGGTGGTGCGGCCATGAATGGAAGGCGGATGCATGGCAAAAGACAAGCGGCAGGGGCCGCGACGGGGGGAGTACTGCGGTCGGCCGTTGCGGCAATCACGACTTTCCCCCGCCAACGAACGAAACAATCCCTCTGCGGATGGAGCATGCTGAAGCCGGCATCGACGGCCCCCCGCAGTACTCCCCCGCCGCCCTTTCCTTCCGCTCCGCCCTCGCAATCCAGAAGCCATCTTCCTCCGGGCGGCACCCCCCTCTCGGAGGGGGGCGAATGCTGGCGCACTCTCCATTCTCCAGATCTCTCTCCACAATTTCCCGTCAATCCTCCCCGTCCACTATAATTCCCGAAGAACCAAGTATTTCTGCAACTTCCCAGACATTTCCCACCC
>JAFYAC010000051.1 GCA_017540905.1 Kiritimatiellia bacterium
CCCCGCCCCCGCCCCGTCCCCCGCCTCCACCCCCGCAGCATCCGAGTCTGGCAGTGGCCGCCCCGTCGGCCACTCCCCCGCGCTCCCCAACGACCCACCGCAAACTTTTCACTCTTCGCTTTCCACTGTTCACTCGTCGCCCTCCCCACTCCTCGCCCACGTCGAATTCACCGCCGTCCCCCTTTCCGCGGCCCTGCGCCTCATCGCCGACCAGTCCGGCGCCAACATCTCCGCCTCCGCCTCCACGGCGGCCGTCCCCGTCTCCATCTTCCTGCGCAACGTCCGGCCCGAGACCGCCGTCGAGGAAATCTGCCGCGTCACCGGCCTCTGGTACCGCCACGACGCCGCCGCGGGCATCCTCCGCGTCACCACCATGGACGAATACGAAGAATCCCTCGCCTCCTTCCGCGAAGAACAGACCGAGACCTACACCCTCCTCTACCCCAACGTCCTCGAAGTCGCCTCCGTCATCTACGGCCTCTACCCCGAGCGCGTCATGCTCTCCCTCGGCGAAGAGCAGCTCCTCGACGGCGAAAAGGACGACATCGCCCGCCGCCTCGAACGCTTCAATCTCCTCGCCGACGGCGGCGGCTCCTCCTCCTTCATGCGCATGACGCCGGGCACCCTCAACGCCTCCTCCTCCGGCACCGGCAGCTCCGGCACCATCGCCTTCAACGGCGGGCGCGTCACCGTCGTCCCTCCCCTCGGGCGCCTGGCCCCGGCCGACGCCGCCCGCCTGGCCGACGCCGAGGCCGCGGCCCCCGAAACCTTCGACCGCACCCTGTCCGACTACCAGTCCCGCACCGCCAACATCTTCGTCACCGTCTCCCCCAAGAACAGCATGCTCATGGTCCGCACCTCCGACGCCAAGGCCCTGGAGGACATCCGCGCCCTCGTCCGCCGCCTCGACGTCCCGACCCCCATGGTCCTGCTCGAAGTCAAAGTCCTCGAACTCGCCCTCGACGACGGCTTCACCTCCTCCTTCGAGTACCAGTTCACCCAGGACTACAACACCACCGACCCCAAGCACCTGGCCACCACCGCCTACGGCTTCCCCGGCCTCGAACCCCTTTCCACCGACGGCCGCGCCGACTCCTTCACCTTCCGCCTCCTCTCCTCCCACCTCCAGATGCGCATCCAGATGCTCGAAACCGAAGGCAAGGCCAAGACCCTCGCCACCCCCCTCCTCCTGACCGCCAACAACGAAGTCTCCCGCCTGTTCATCGGCGAAGAGCGCCCCATGGTCCGCAACATCACCTCCCAGACCATCGCCAACGGCGACACCACCATCACCGTCCCCCAGACCGAATTCGACCTGCAGGCCGTCGGCACCATGCTCCTGATCACCCCGAACATCAACGCCGACCGCACCGTCACCCTGCGGCTCCTCCAGGAGAACTCCGACATCGTCAAGGACGGCGCCACCATCCCCATCTACTCCGCCACCGACGGCGGCATCATCCAGAAAGTCTCCATCGACGTCGTCTCCTCCCGTTCCATCACCGGCACCTTCATCGCCAAGGACAACCTCGTCACGGCCGTCGGCGGCCTGGTGAAGGAAACCGAGACCCTCCAGGAATCCCGCATCCCGATCCTGGGCCGCATCCCCCTGCTCGGCTGGTTCTTCCGCTCCACCGAAAAAGTCACCCGCCGCACCGAACTCGTCGTCCTGATCCGCCCCCACGTCATCGCCACCCCCTCCGAATCCGCCCCCGCGACCCAATCCCTCCTCGACCGCCTCTCCGCGCACCCCGCCCGCGACGGCCGCCCCACCCTCACCCCCGTCCCCCCCACCGGCGCCCCCTCCCCCGCCCCCTCCCCCTGGCGCTGACCCGACCCGTCTTTCCCCCTCCCCCCTCCCATCTCCTCATCATCTTCCTCGCCGTCGTCGTCGGCTCCATCGTCATCGCCCTCTTCATGCCCCTCGTCTCCATCATGGGCTCCCTCGCCGGCCGCCCCCCGCCCCGCCTCCCCCCAGGCCGCCCCTCCCGGGCGGCCTTTTCCGTCCCCAGCCCCTTCCCATTTGTATTTGCATTTGTGGACAATTGTGGACATTTGGAGTTTGTGGACATTCCCCCTCTGGGAGCGCGGGCGGCCCCTCCCGCTTCCCAAATACATTCCACCGCCTCTCTGGGAGGTGAGACTTCAAGTCGCGCCCCATCCCTTTCTCCCCTTTTGAAACCATTCCAAACAACAATTTGCAATGGTAATCACCATTCCAAATCATCATTCGGAAAAGCTTGACGCACCCTGTCCTTTCCCGCATGCAGAAAACCCTCTCCGCCCCCCACGCCTTCCAGGTCGTGATGGACCTGCCCTACGCGGACGCCAATCCCTTCTCCCGTCCCGATCCCGTCATCGTCCCCGCCCGCACCCTCCTCTCCCAACTGCCCTGACCCCCTCCTTGGGAACGCGGGCTTCCATCCCTCGGTTCCTTCCCACCTTCTCCCCCCTCCTCCCGCCCCCCCTCTCCCCACTCGCGAGATTATGGAAAATATTGCCATTTCCACCCATTTTCCCACATCCCTCCCCCATCAAAATCCCCCTCCCGTTCCCCTCCCTCACCCCCGCCGCCGCCCTCGGGCTGGGCGGCAGTCCCCTGCCCGCCGTGCGAAAACGGCACCCTGCCGCGCCACATGTCCAAGTTTATGGCGCGGCTGAAAGCCGCACCTCCCAGCCGATGGTCGCGCGGAAGCGCCCCCCGCCCGCCGCGCTCTCCACGGGGAGGGCCGCGCTTCGGTGCGTCCGCGGCGGGGAAGCGCCAGAGAGGGGCACGAAACAATGTGGCCGTCTTGGGAGGGCCGCGCTTTGTCGCGGCCGCGCGAACGTGGTGTTTCAGGCATGTCCATAGAGTGGTTGAAAATTGTGTATCCGTTCCGGAGCAGGCAAACTCCGATTTGTCTCCCTTTCCAATGCAACCACATTGTTTCTTAACCCGCTCTGAAGAGCCCTGCGGGCACCGGCCCGGACGAAGCCGGGCCCTCCCAGGAGGCGGCCCTCCGCGCTCTCCACGGGGAGGGACGCGCTTCCGCGCGTCCGCGCCGGAAAAGTGGCGACACAATGGACCCTGGCCACACAATTGCTGAACTTCCGGCCAACCAAACTTTTTTCCAATCATTGGAAAACCGACGAAAATTTTTTTCCAATCATTGGAAAAACCGGCCAGATTTTTCCAACCATTGGAAAAAAATTTTCCAATCATTGGAAAACTTTTTCCGGGACCATTGCCCGGCGCGGAGGAGGTCTGGGCACAAAGGAGGGGAAGCCTGTCGTGGGCGATTGGAGCGTGCGAAGCACTTTCCCCCCTCCGAGAGGGGGGTGCCGCCCGGGCGGCGGGGGGAGTACTGCGGGTCGCCTGTGCAGGACATCCCGTGCTCACCCGAACAGGCCCTGCCGTGCCAAAAACGCTTGACGCGGGGGCGGCGCCGCGGAAAAGATTCGCCCGGTGCCCGCGGTGGGCGCCGGAAAGCGAGGTTTCGGCATGCAACGGATGGTCTTGGCATTGGCGGCAACCCTGGCCGCGGCCGCGGCGGCACGCGGCGGCGAGGTGGCGCTCACGGTCTACAACGGCGGATTCGCCTGCGTCCGCGAGGCCCGCGAACTGGAGCTCATGGAAGGCGAAAACGCCCTCCGCCTCACCGACATGTCGGGTCAGCTCGAACCCGACTCCGTCGTCCTGCGCGAGACCGGGACGCTCCCATTCGGCCTGGACATCCTCGAACAGCGCTACGTCAACGACCCCCTCACCCAGGAACGGATGCTCCGCGAGATGGAGGGCCGCGAGGTCCGCTTCCGCGTCACCGACAAGGACAGCACCCACGAAGAAACCGGCACCCTCGTCCGCAGCGGCTGGAACCCCTCCGGGCGCTACGTCGGCGGCAACGGCATCGGCCCCATCGTCAAGATGCCCGACGGCGTCCGTTTCTCCCTTCCCGGCCAGCCCGTCTTCGACGGCGTGGACCCGGCGGCGTTCCTCAAGCCCTCGCTGGAGTGGGTTCTCCGGTCCGGCCGCGCGGGCAAGGCGCCGGTGGAAGTCTCCTACCTGACCGGCGGCCTCTCCTGGGAAGCCACCTACAACCTCGTCGCGCCCGGGGAAGGCGGCGACGAATTCGCCCTCTCCGGATGGGTCACCATCCGCAACGACAGCGGCAAGGACTATCCCGACGCCGACCTCAAGCTCATCGCCGGCGACGTCCACAAGGTCATGCCTCCGCGCAACGAGGAGTTCGTGGCATTCGGCGGGGGCTACGAATCGCCCCGGTTGGCAAAAGCCATGCCCCAGGAGCGCGCCTTCGACGAATTCCACCTCTACACCCTCCCCCGCCGCACCACCCTCAAGACCGGCGAACTCAAGCAGATCGAATTCCTCCGCGCCGACGGCGTGAAAGGCGTCCGCCAATACGTCTACGAGCCCCTCCGCGGCTGGCACTGCCGGCACGGCGACACCGGCCGCACCTCCGGCCTCAACGACGAAAAGAAAGTCGGCGTCTTCATCGAAATCCGCAACAGCGAAACCAATTCCCTCGGCGTCCCGCTCCCCGCGGGCAAGATGCGCCTCTACCGGCAGGACGCGGCGGACGGCCGCCCCGAATTCACGGGCGAAGACGCAATCGACCACACGCCCAAGGACGAATCCATCCGCCTGGCGGCCGGCTACGCCTTCGACCTCGCGGCCGAGCGCACCCAGACGGACTTCGACTTCCACTCCACCGCGCACGAACTCACCGAAAGCTACGAAATCAAGGTCCGCAACCACAAGGCGGCCCCCGTCGAAGTCCGCCTCGCCGAACACCTCTGGCGCTGGTCGAACTGGGAAATCACCGCGGAAACCGCCCCCCACGAAAAACCCGCCTCCGACCGCGCCGAATGGCTCCTCACCGTCCCCGCCGACGGCGAAGCCACCCTCGCCTACACCGTCCACTACACCTGGGACTGACGCCCCCCGTTACCCGGGGAGGAGGGACGCGGCTTCGGCAAAGAGCGGCAGCACCGGCGCCGGGGCCAGGACGATGTGGTTGCCGAGGGGATCCGCGAGGAGGCGTTCCAGGGCCTCCGGGCTGGTGCGCACGAGGACCTGGGTGCGGCACTGGCCGTCGGCGTGCGTGTCGGCCACGATTTCGCCTTCGGCGCCCCACCAGCGCTCGAGCCGCGCGCCGCCGAGGCGGAGAAGGGTCGCGCGGCCGTGCGCGAACGTCCCGTCGATGCCCAGCCCCAGCCCGGATTCGAAGTGGGTCTTGAAGGAATAGGATTGGACGATCCCGAGCGGCACGGTGCAGTGGGCGAGCGCGATGGTCCCCTCCGCCGGACGGATGTCGGCGGGATTGGCCATCCACGCGGGGCGCCCCGTCAGGTGCCAGAGCCAGCGGAGCAGCAGGATGGACGGAACGTCGCCTTCGCACCCGGCGCTGATGCCTTCGTCGGCCAGCAGCGCCAGCGCCAGGCAGCCGGTGGCGGCGTCCTGGCGGACCCAGTCGAAGCAGCGGACCGTGAGGGCGGAGAGGCCGTGCTCTTGCGCGGCGGCCTTGAGGGCGCGGTACAGCGCGATGGAGCGGCGGTACGTCGCCTCTGGAACGCCGTCGCGCACCGCGGCCCCCTGCCAGGGCGCGAGTTCGGCGGGGGTCGGCGGGATGCCTTCTTCGCGCGCCATGCGCCCGCGGATTTCGTCGAGCGGTACGGGGACGAGCGTGGCGCCGAAACGGCTGCGCACAATTTCGGCCGCGTGCGAACTGGCCACGAGCCAGCCCGAGGGTTCGCCGACCTGGCCGATGCGCTCGGCGGCAAGCAACTGGTTGGCCCGGAGGGCGGCCGCCGTGCGGGCAATCGCGCCGAGGGCGTCCGCGTCGCCTTCCCCGTGCACGAGGTGGAGCCGCCCGGCGGCGCCGTCCTGGCGGAGGCGCGCCAGGATTTCGAGCGAGGCGGGCAGGGAGTTGTGGCCCGTGTGGGCGATGAGCAGGACGGGGCCGGCCCCGCCGGCGTCCCGCCACGCGGCGATGCGGCGGAGGACTTCTTCTTCGACGCCGCCGGTCTGCACGAACCAGAAGGGCACCGCGCCGGGGGGCGGCAGCGGCCCCTCCGCCGGCGCGCCGCCGAGGGCGCGGAGGGCTCGGTCGATGGCGCCGGTGGCGGCTTCGAGCGAGCGGGCGTCGTGCAGGGTGGATGCGACGGGAATGTACGTGAAGGACATGCTTACCTCTCTTTCCGTCCGGGAGTGTAGCGGATGCAAGGGGGTCGGACAAGCGCGGGAACCATGCCCGCCGCCGCAATGTGGGCCGTCCCGCCTTGACACTGCGGACCCGTTGGCGCAAACTCGCGGCGTCAACGGAAAGGAACGCGCATGGACGAACTGGTAAAAGCATTGGTTTCGCAGCTGGGCATCACGGACGACCAGGCCGCGAAAGGGTCCGGGCTGATCTTCAAGGCCGCCAAGGAACGCCTCGGCGGCGATTTCGCCAAGGTCGAAAACGCCATCCCCGACATCGGCAAGCTCATCAAGGCCGCGCCTTCCGGCTCCTCTTCCGGCGGCGGCCTCGGCGGCCTGCTCGGCGGCCTCGCTTCGGCCCTGGGCGGCAACTCCAACCTGGGCACCCTCGCTTCCCTCGCGGGTTCCTTCTCCTCCCTGAAGCTTTCGCCCGACATGGTCGGCAAGTTCGTCCCCGTCATCCTCGACACCCTCAAGTCCAAGGCCGGACCCGACATCCTCAAGCTCCTCGCCGGCGCCTTCAAGTAGGATTTGCCGGGCGGGCCAACCTCCCGACTTCCATTCCCGCCCCCGCCGGGTTGCGTCCGGTGCGGGTCGTGGTAGAGTGGCGGTATGGACACGATTTTTGGACAAGCATCGGACAGGCGGGCCGAACGGGCCGCTGAACTGAAAAAATCGGGCGCGGCCAACTGCTGCCAGGCGGTGGTGGAAGCGTTCGCGGACCTTCTGCCGGGGATGGACCCGGCGGCGCTGCACCGGCTCGGGGCCGGCTTCGCGGTCGGCATGGGCACGATGGAGGCCACCTGCGGGGCCTTGGTCGGCGCGGGCTTGGTCGCGGGCTTGCTCGCCGACGGCAACGCGAAGGCCGTGAAGCTTGCGCGAGGGACGTTCGAGGGCTTCCGCGACAAGTGCGGCGCCACCGTCTGCGGTGACCTCAAGGGACGCAACGGCGGCCCGGTCCTCTGCGAGTGCGAGGACTGCTGCCGCAACGCCGTCCGCGCCCTCGAAGAAACCCTGGCCCAGTCCAAGAAATAACGCATCCGATTTTTGGGAGGTGCGGCTTTCAGCCGCGCCCTTGCGGATGGAGCGCGGGAGGACAACGGGACAACCTGGACAACTCGGGGCACCTTGCGACCTGTTGTCTGATTATTGCGGAAAAACAGATGGAAAAGCGTGTGGATTCTGGGGGCGCGGCGCGGCTGGAAGCCGCACCTCCGGAAGTCGCGCGATGCTTGTCCAGAAGGTCTTGCGCCACTTCCGGGCGGCGAGTCCCGAATGCTGATCAGACAAGGTTTTCACTGGAGGGAGGGGCCTGCGGCGCCAAACACGGAGGAAACGTAGGCACGGAGAGATTTTGGATGGAGCGTTTGTTGGAGGAGCCTTCGCACCCTGAAATGCCGGACAAACGCTTGAGCGGAACGTTTTTGGACGCGCGAAGCTCCTCCCTGCAAAAACTCCGTGTCTCCTTCCTCCGCGCGCTCCGTGTTTTGCGCCGCAGGCATTGGAGAAAGGAGAGCGGGCGGGCTTGTCCCATGGGTGGGCGGAGCTTGTCTGATCAGCGCTCTCCCCCGCCCCCCCCTTTCGGCGCGAACGCCGGTCACTTCGCCGGCGCTTCGGGCGCGCCGGAGATGATCTTGGAGAGGAAGTCGCGGGTGCGGGGCTGGGATGGGTTCTCGAAGATCAGCGAGGGGGGGCCTTCTTCCAGGATCACGCCGCCTTCGAGGAACAGGACGCGGTCCGCCACGTCGCGCGCGAAGTTCATTTCGTGCGTCACGATCACCATCGTCATGTGGTTGGCGGCCAGTTCCTGCATCACCGCCAGCACTTCGCCCACCATCTCGGGGTCGAGGGCGCTCGTCGGTTCGTCGAAGAGGAGGACGCGCGGCTCCATCGCCATCGCGCGGGCGATCGCGATGCGCTGCATCTGGCCGCCGGAGAGCTGCGAGGGATAGGCGCGGGCCTTGTCGGGAAGGCCGACGCGTTCGAGAAGCTCCATCGCCTTCTTTTCGGCGGCTTCGCGGCTGACGCCCCGGATCATGCGCGGCGCCATCGAGATGTTGTCGATCACCGTCATGTGCGGAAAGAGGTTGAACCGCTGGAACACCATCCCCATGTCGGACCGGTAGCGGTTGAGGTTGCGCTCGCGGGCGCGGTGGGAGAGGCGCCGGTCGGTGCCGTCGCGCTGGAGGGAGCCGCCGGAGACGATCTCTTCGCCGCCGAACCAGATGCGGCCGGAGGTGGGCGTCTCGAGGAGGTTCAGGCAGCGCAGGAAGGTGGATTTGCCGCCGCCGGAGGGGCCGATGACGACGACGACTTCGCCCTTCTTGATGGTCGTGGTGATGCCGCGCAGGACGTGGAGGCCGCCGAAGGATTTGTGCAGGTCTTCGACTTCGATGAGGGGTTTGCCCGGCGGCACGACGGGTCGGTCGGAGAGGAAGGGGTCCGGGGTCGGCGGGTCGAGGACGGGAACCGCCGGGGCGGCGGGGGAGGCGGGTTGCTTGCGGGTGGAACGGGTCATAGGTCAGCGGGAGGAGCGTTGGAGGTGGCGTTCGAGGCGGGCGAGGAGTTTGGAGAAGATCATGACGAGGACCAGGTAGATGCACGCGACCGCCAGGAAGGGGATGTACGCCTGGTAGGTCTGCGACCGGATGATGGAGCCGCCGCGCGCGAGGTCGTCGAGGCCGATGAAGGAGGCGATGGACGTGTCCTTGAGCATCACGATGAATTCGTTGCCCAGCGCCGGCAGGATGTTCCGGATGGCCTGCGGCAGGACGACATGCCGCATGCCCTGGCCGTAGGAGAGGCCCAGGGAGCGGGCGGCTTCCATCTGGCCGACGTCGATGGAGACGATGCCGGCGCGGATGATTTCGGCGACGTAGGCGCCGGAGTTGAAGCCGAAGGCGAGGATGGCGACGAGGATCTTGTTGTTGATGGAGGAGAAGATGATGAAGTAGGCGATCAGCAGCTGGACGGTCATCGGGGTGCCGCGGATGACGGTGATGTAGGTCTTGGCGACGGCGTCGAGGACCACGAAATGCCCGTGCTTGTCGTGGGTGTAGCGGACGATGGCCGCCAGGAAGCCGAGGATCGCGCCCAGCACCACGGCGCAGAGGGCGACGGACAGGGTGTTGCGCAGGCCGTTGGTGATGTAGTGCCAGCGGCCCTTGTAGACCTGTTCGGTGCGGACGGTGACGGTGCCGTCGGGGGCCGTCTCGCGGACTTCGCGCGTGCCGAAGGGGATTTTCTTGATGAAGCAGACGTAGAAGTTGTTCTCGAACGACGCCAGCCAGCTGCGCCGCACCGGGCACAGCATGCGGTAGTGGTCGGAGGGGTCGTCCTCGCGCTCGAAGCGGAGGTCGCAGTTTTCTTCGCGGGAGCGCGCGGCCGTGAGGGTGAAGGCGGCCTCGGTCTGGCCCCCGGCGAATTCGAGGCGGTCGGTGGAGAGGGAAAAGGCGCCGTCGGGGGCGTTGTGGATGGCGAGGCGGTAGGCGGCGGGGGCGTCGGCCGCGTCCGCGGCGCGCACGACGCGCACTTCGACGGGGTCGCCCGCGAAGAGGCCGAGCGGCAGGGACGGGAACTCGCCCGGCCGGCCGTCGGGTCCGGGCGGGAGGGAAAGGGTGGAGGCGTGGCGGCCTTCGCGTTCCTGGACGGTCAGCGAAAGGGTCGCGTTGGTCTGCCCGGTCTCCAGCGGGAGGCGGGCGGTGAGGGGGATCTTGCGGCCGGGGATTTCCAGCGTCAGTTCGTAGACGATCCGGTCGGCGGCCTCGCCGCGCACCAGGTCGATCTCGTGCGCCGCCGGGGCGTCCACCGATACCGCCGTGCGCGCGGACGCATCCCCGACGCCGTCCCCCAGCCCCACGTCCACGCCCTCCACCGCGCGCGCCGGGCGCAGGCACAGGAACGGGACCAGCGCCGCCGCGCACAGGAGTGCGGCGGCGGCGCGGGGAACGGCGGAATGCGGGAACGCGCGCGCGGACATGGCCGGGCTTACTCGGCCGCTTCGCCGGCGGACTGGAGGGCGTCGGCCTTGGCGGTCCATTCGTCGACGATTTCGTCGAGGCGGCCGCTGTCCTGGAGGCCTTCGATGACCTTGTTGACGGTGGCGAGCAGCTCGGGCTGGCCCTTCTTGATGGCCACCGCGTACTCTTCCACGGTCAGGAAGTCGGAGATGTCGTAGTCGGGCTCGCCCTTGATGAGGTTCTTGGCGGGGTCGATGTCGGCGATCACCACGTCCACCTTGCCCTGCTTGAGGGCCGCGAAGGCGGAGGCGGGCGAGTCGAACATCTCGGGCTCCTGGCCGAGCTGCTCGCGGACGTAGTCGGCGGAGGTGGTGCCGTTCTGGACGCCGATGCGCTTGCCGGCGGCGGAGGCGCCGTCCTCGCAGGGATCGGCCTTGGCGTAGACGAGCACGATGCCGGTGCGGACGTACGGGACGGAGAAATCGACCTTCATCTTGCGGTCCTCGGTGACCGTGATGCCGGCGGCGGCCAGTTCGGCCTTGCCCGCGATCAGGGAGGGCAGCACGGAATCGAACTCGACGTCCTCGACGACGAGGCCGCGGCCGAGTTCGGCGGCGATGGCCTTGCAGATTTCGACGTCGATGCCGACGACATCGGTGCCCTGGCGGAACTCGTAGGGCGGGAAGGTGGCCTCGGTGATCATGCGGACGGGAGCCTGCGCGTCGGCGGCGGGGGCTTCGGCGGGTTCGTCTGCGAACGCGGCGGCCGCGGCGAGGAGGGAGGCGAGGAGGGTCAATGCAATCTTTTTCATTCGGTTCCTTTCGGGGTTGAAACAATGCCCGACCCTACCACACCCCCGCCCCCCGCACAAGCGCGCGTTGCGGAAAAGCGGAGCGGAAACGGCTGGACGGGGACCAAGGGGTATGGGAGGATGGACGGCATGAGCACCATCAAGACCGCCATCGTCACCGGCGCCGCAGGGCTCGTCGGCTCGGAAACCGTCCGCCACTTCTGCGCCAAGGGCTGGCGTTGCATCGGCATCGATAACGACATGCGCCGCTACTTCTTCGGCGCCGAAGCCTCCACCCGTTGGCTCCTCGAAAAGCTCCTCGCCGAGTTCCCCGGCCAGTTCACGTCCAACGCCGTGGACATCCGCGACTTCCCGGCCGTCTGCAAGGTCTTCGAGGCCGCCAGGCAGGTGGATCTCGTCGTCCACACCGCCGCGCAGCCTTCCCACGACTGGGCGGCGCGCGAGCCGTTCACCGACTTCGGCGTCAACGCCCAGGGCACGCTGAACATGCTCGAAGCCGTCCGCAAGTTCGTACCGAAGGCCCCCTTCATCTTCACCTCCACCAACAAAGTCTACGGCGACACGCCGAACCGCCTGCCGCTCGTCGAAACCGCGACCCGCTGGGAATGCGACCCCTCCCACCCCTACGCGGCGAAGGGCATCGACGAAACCATGTCCATCGACCAGTCCAAGCACTCCATCTTCGGGGCCAGCAAGGTCGCCGCCGACGTCATGGTGCAGGAATACGGACGCTACTTCGGCATGAACACCGGCGTCTTCCGCGGCGGCTGCCTGACCGGACCGCGCCACAGCGGCGCCGAGCTGCACGGCTTCCTGGCCTACCTGATGAAGTGCGCCGTGACGGGCCGCACCTACCACATCTTCGGCTACAAGGGCAAGCAGGTGCGCGACAACATCCACTCCTTCGACCTCGTCAACGCCTTCGAGCAGTTCGCCGCCGCGCCGCGCCCCGGCGAAGTCTACAACATGGGCGGCAGCCGCTTCAGCAACTGCTCCATGATGGAAGCCATCGCCCTCTGCGAAGAAATCTCCGGCCGCAAGATGCACACCGACTACACGGAAACCAACCGCATCGGCGACCACATCTGGTGGATCAGCGACGTCTCCAAGTTCGCCTCCCACTACCCCGCCTGGCACCTCACCAAAACCGTCCGCGACATCCTCTCCGAAATCCACGAATACAACCTCCCCAAGTGGAAGGCCGAAGGTTGATGGCCGGACAATCCGGCCCCCACCCTCGGATTTCCCCTCCTTTCCCTGCGCCTCACTCCAACACGATCCGGCAGATCCGCCGGACGTCGTCTTCCCCAAGCTCGTAGTAGAGCGGCAGGCGGACGAGCGTGTCCGCGTAGCGGTCGCAGTTCGGCAGCGCCCGCCCGTCGTGCTTGTCCGCGAAGAACGGGCTCGAATGCAGCGGCAGGTAGTGGAACACGGCGAGGATGCCCTGCGCCTTGAGCCGGGCGATCAGGCGCGTCCGCGTATCCAGATCGCGGCAGACCAGATAGAAGCAATGGGCGTTGTTCGTGGCCCAGGGCGGGATTTCCGGGAGCGCGAAGTCGTCGCGGGGCGCCCCGGACAGCTCCTCCCGGTACAGTTCCCACAACCGCTTCCGCTTCGCCTGGATGGCGTCCAGGTGCTCCAGTTGCCCCCACAGGAACGCCGCCGTCAGCTCCGACGGCAGGAACGACGACCCGATGTCCACCCACCCGTATTTGTTCACCTCCCCGCGGAAGAACTCCGCCCGGTTCGTCCCTTTCTCCCAGATGATTTCCGCCCGCCGGGCCAGCGACGGATCGTTGACGGCCAGCATCCCGCCTTCCCCCGCGATGATGTTCTTCGTTTCGTGGAAGGAAAAACACCCTAGGTGCCCGATGCTCCCCAGCGCCCGCTTCTTCCCGTCCTTCCCGACATGCCACGAATCCACCGCCTGCGCCGCATCCTCCACCACCTTGAGCCCATGGCGGTCCGCGATGCCCATGATGGCGTCCATGTCGCACGCGCACCCCGCATAGTGGACTGGAACGATGACCTTCGTCCTCTCCGTCACCAGCTCCTCCAACCGCGACGCGTCGAGGTTCGGATGCCGCGCCCCGCTGTCGGCGAACACGATCTTCGCCCCCTGTCTCACGAACGCCAGCGCCGTCGACACGAACGTGTAGCTCGGCATGATGACCTCGTCCCCCGGGCCCACCCCCGTCAGCATCGCCGCCATCTCCAGCGCATCCGTGCAACTCGTCGTCAACAAACACTTCCCGAACCCGTACCGTTCCTCGAACCACACCTGGCACCGCTTCGTGAACGCGCCGTTCCCCGACAGCTTGCCAGCCGCCACCGCCTCCGTGATGTGTTCCAGCTCCCGTCCCGCGATGAAGGGTTTGTTGAAAGGGATGACGTATGTTTGCATGTATTGTTGCTCCGGACGAATCACGTTTGCCGTTACCCTGTTTAGCACACACCGGCCGTTTCCGGAAGTGTTTCCAGTCTGGTCTGTCAGCATTCCCCAGCATCCCCCGCGGCTCCCTGCATGTTCACGAGAAAAACACCAGGACACCGGCCATGATGACGGCCGTGGCCGCGATTTTGCGCGGAGTGAAGGATTCGCGGAAGAAGAATCGGGCGAGAAGGGGAACGAAGAGATATCCAAGCGATTCCAAGGCGGCAATCTGGTTGACGAGAACGCCGCGGGACATGCAGAAGACGTTTCCCGCAAGCGTCGCCCCCAAGATGGCGTAACCGCCGACCACCCACGGATTGGCATACTGCCGCCAACACCCGCGGTATCCGCCCAGCACCCCCCGCTTGAGCATCATCTGCGCCACCGACGCGCAGAACACGAAGAAAACGACCAGGGCGTGCACCGTCAAGCCCCCGCATGGAGCGCGATGCCGCAGACAATCAACACCGCCCCCGCGGCATTGCGCGCCGTAATCGGCTCGCCGAACAGCCAGGCCGAGAGCAGCAGGATGAAAATCAAGCTCGTGCCTCGGAATACATAGGCCGCCGCGAGCGGCACCCGCGCCAGCGCCTGCTGCCACAGCAGCGCGTACAGCCCCATCACGCCCACCGCTCCCGCCATCCACAGCACGTATTCCTTCGACATCCACGCCGTCCGCGAAGCCATTTTCGTGCACACGCTCGTTCCCGCATACACGAAATTGAGCGCCGTCAGGGCCGCGGCCATGGGCAGAATGCGCTTCATGGCGCCGCCACTCCGCTCTTCGTGACGCTCCGGACCACGTATTGCGGCGATCGGTTGATGCACATGTAGATGCGCCCCACGTATTCCCCGATGACCCCAAGGGAGAACAGGACCATGCCGCCCAGGAAAAGGATCAGCGCGATGGTGGAGCTGTAGCCGGCCTGGATGTCCGCCCCCAGCAGCTTGCGCACGACCGCGAAAATGCCGTAGGCAAATCCGCAGGCCGCGCTGGCCAGCCCGCAGAAGGACGCGAACCGCAAGGGCAGGATGGAGAACGCGGTCAGGCCGTTGACCCACAGGGCCACCATCTTGCGGAACGTGAACGTGGTCGTTCCCGCCTGCCGTTCGCGTTCCTCCATGGGAACGTTCCGGATGTGCCGCGTGGTGCGCAGCAGCAGGCCGGTGAAATAGGGATAGGGGTTCTCGTAGCGGGCGACTTCGTCGGCGATCGACCGCTTCATGGCCATGAAGTTGGTGAATTCGAGGTCCCGGGGCCGGCCGAGGGCGAGTTCGGTCATCTTGCGGTTCAGCCAGGTGGCGCAGTCCTTGAAGGCGCTTTGCTTGCGTTCGGGATACTTGGCGATCGCGACGTCGGCTCCATCCTCCAAGGCGTCGATCAGATCCCAGAGGCAGGGCATGGGACACTGCCCGTCGTCGTCCATGACGACGACGGCGTCTCCGGACACGTGGGCGAGGCCGGCCATGACGGCGCCGGGACGGTTGAAATTGCGGGCGAGTTCGACGACGACGCAAGAGGGGCGCGTGTCGAGGATGTGACGGAGGATGGAGGCGAGATCGTCGGGGGAGGAGTCGTTGACGAGGATGATTTCGGGAACGGTCTCGGGGCGCAGGGCGACCGTGGCGAGGATTTCATCGACGACGGGGCCGATGGTCAGCCCGCTCTTGTAGCAGGGAATGACGAAACTGATTTTCATGCGGCTTCTCTCCTTTCGGTCTTCAAGCGGCTCTCGATCCACGGGCAGACCGGACGGCTGACGTCCTTGGCAACACGTGTTTCATGAGGAATTCCTTTCTGATTGCGACTGGAACAAAGCAGTGGCGACGAGGTCGAATGCGCGGCGTGCATCGTCATCGGGGAGCGAAAGAGGAAGATTCAGGATGGAGCGGCCGTGCAGGAAAGCGTTGGGTGCGGGATGGCAGGAGGAGAAAAAGTCGGCATTGGACGGGTACCAATCGCTGACGGGAATGCCGGCGCCGAGGAGGGCGGCGGCGACTGCCGGCCGCCGTTCCGGCGGCACGAAGAAGGAGAATCTCCAAGGAACGCCACCCGGTGGACAGACAAAGACCTCTGCACCCGCGGCAGGAGCGCTCGATTGCCGGAAAGAATCTTCCAGCAGCTTCTGCCGCGTGCGTCGGCGGGTGATTTCAGCAGGAAGGGCCTGTCGGACGGCCGTCAACAGTTCCTGCCTCCCGCCGCGAGGAAGGCGCAGGTGAATCCGGCGAAAATCCGCACGGAAAAAATCTTTCATTGGAAATTCAGATAAGGAGCGCCTTGAGTTCAGGTAGTTGCGGTACATTTGCCCAAAACGAAATTCGAGGCTTCGGCTTTCCTCGTCATCCGGAAACAGCTCGGTTTCATGGGCACGGAGGTCCTTCTCCGGAATGGAAGTACACAGGATGCCGCCCCAGCCCAGGTCAACGGTTTTGGCGTGCCCTGTGCTGAAGAGAACGTCGTCGCCGAATCCGCCGGTTCCGTCGGCACCCAGCGCGGATGCGCAATCCTCGACGAGAACCAGTCCGTTTTGCCGGCACAGGGCGGCAATGGCGCCTGCATCTTCGGCGGGACACCCGTACATGTGGGGCAGAACCACGGCACGGGTCCGCGGCGAGAGAATCTGGAGGATGTCGGCCAGCCGGACATTCCCGGTACGGACATCCACATCGCAGAGGACGGGTTGCAAGCCGGCGTGGAGGACGGGATAGACCGCCGCGTGGCAGATGTTGGCCGGGAGGATGACTTCACCATCCCCGTCCGGGAACCGGACTCGGAGGAGCAGGAAGAGCGCCGTCGCGGCACGACCGGTGACAAAAAGTGTGGGGGTGGGGGGAAAGGGCTCCATGCCTAAAGCGTGGCCGGCCGGTCTTCGGGCCGGATGAAATGGTAGTTGCGGAAGCGTTTGCTCTGCCATTCGGCCTTGTAGTCGGCGTAGAGGGCGTGCAGGTCGGTGAAAGCCGGTTCCCAGCGCAATTGCGCCCGAGCCTTGGAAATATCATAGAGATATCCGCGAACCAGGCCCGGGAGGTCGGGACGGGCGGTTACCGTGGAATGTCTGCTTCCCGCGAAAACGTCGGCCAAGGCGCATGCTTCTTCGTACTGGGAGTAAGCCCGGCCCATGGCGATGTTGAAGATTCCCGAGGCATCCGGTGCCCGGATGGCGGCGAGGATCGCACCCAGGACATCTTTGACGTAGATGTGGTCGCGGCGGATGGATTGGTCGCCCCAAACCTCGATGGAATCGCCACGGAGGGCTTTTTCGAAGAAGATTTCGAAGGTGCTTTTCCGGTAGGAACCGTCGGGGTTCAGGTGCCCGAGGATTTCCCCGTAGCCGTGGACCCCGGTCAGGCGCAGGCAAATCCCCTTCAGGCCGAAGTCCTTGTTGTAATATTCCACAAAGTGTTCCGCGGCGATCTTGGAAATGATGTACGGCGTGTGGTCCCCCCTGTATCGGGGAGGGGTCTCTTCGGAAATGGGGGTCCCCGGGGGAACATCCACGTCGTTGTAGACCTTGTGCGAACTGGTCACGACCACTTTTTTCACCCCGCGGACGCGGGCGAATTCCAGCAACCGCTGCGTCCCCAGCGTATTGACCTCGAAAAACCGCTCGACAGGCGTTTCGTGTTCCGCCAGGCAGGCCGCAAGATTGACGATGGCATCGCCGGGGACCGCGGGGAAGCGCTCTTCCGGTTTCACGGGACCCGAAAGGTCGAAGATTTCGAGCGGGATGCCGTTCTGTTCGAAAAACGGCCTCACTTTTTCCGATCGGCCGATGGCCGTGAACGGGACGCCCAATTCCTTGAGATGGACACAAAGATAGCGGCCGATGTATCCCGTGGCACCGAAAATGTAGTTCATGGTGGGTTACTCCTTGGAGCCGGTTGTGAAGTCGCAGCGGCCAAGACGGCGGTCGGCCTGGTAGATGAGGTAGCCGGAGCGGTCGGCGCTGCGGGTGAGAGGGCGAAGGACGGAATCGGTGATTTCCGCGCGAACGATGGCTGGATGGCGGGGAACGGCACGGATGGCGTCGCCGACGGCCGGGGTGTCGGACGAATAGAACCAGACGCCGGAGTGCTTGCGGAGAGGAAAAGCGGGAGGGGTGAAGCTTCCGAGGGCGACTTCGATCACGCCGCGGACGAAATCATAGCCGGTGGAGAGCCGGACCAGGTCCGAACCGATGAAGTCGCCCCCCATGCGGGCCCCGATTTCCGTGACGAAAACATCCCCGTCCGGTGCAACCATCAGTTCGGCGTGGGTGGCGCCCTCGCGGATTTCCAGCGCCGCGACGCCGAGCCGGGCCTGCTCCAGGGCCCGGTCCAGAACGGCCTCGGGAAGAACGCTGGGCTGGTGGTGCGCGAGTTCGACGTAATGGGGCGCTCCGGTCGTGAGTTTGTCGGTGACCGCGAGGACATGGTACTCTCCGCCGTGCGAAATGCCTTCCACGCTGATTTCCCGCGCATCCGCCACGAAGCGTTCGATGACGGCCTCGCCGCAGAAGGAGATGTCCAGCGCCCGCCGGACGGCTTCCAGGAGGGACGGAATATCCTCCACCCGGACCACCCCCATGCTGCCGGAGCGGTCGGCGGGCTTGACGATGAGCGGCCAGCCGATTTCGGCGGCCGCCGCCCGGGCGTCCTCTTCCGAACGGGCCATCCGGGACGCCGGGACACGGACGCCGGCCGCCCGGAACGCGGTGCGCATGGCATTCTTGTTGGTGGAGAGGAAGGCGCTTCGCTCCGAATCGCCGTTCAAACCCAGCTGCTGCGCCACATGGCAGACCGTGGGCACGGCCACGTCCGAAGCAATGGTCGCCACGCCGTCGATGCCCCGTTCGGCGCAGATGGAGGCGATGCGCTCCTTTTCGACAATCGACACCGGGACGAATTCATCGCACTTCTCCTTGCACACGGCCCCCTCTGGCCACGCAAAGCAAAGGGTTTCCAGTCCCATTTCACGTGCCTTGAGCACGAGAGGCAACTGGAGGTAGGAGGCTCCGATGATGGCGAGGCGGCGCGGCATGTGATGGCAGGGCATTCCTTCCATCCCAGTTTTGCACGAGCGGAGACGGAAGACAAGTTGCAATCGCAACCGCGCCTTATTTCCAAATTCAATGGATGAGAAAAAGACCTTTGTCAGGGAAAGAAGAATGGTATAACCTCGACCTTCATGGACAATGGTTTACAAGGAAACGGTTTTTCCCCATCCGGGGTTTTCCCAGCCGGACAGGAAGAGCAAACGAGGAATTCAACCGACGGCAAGGTTGCAATGAAAAAGATTTCGATGAAATCCAGTTGGCGAGTTTTTCTACTGACGGGAATATTCCTGTTGTTGGCGATACAGGGGTTGACACGCTTTGCGGTGCATCCCCCCGTCGGATTCGTTCTGGACGATTGGTCGCTGTGGAGCGATGCACTCAACGGGGAATCCCTGTGGACGGTTTCCCGCAATGCGTTGCTGAATCCGACGAGACCCGTCGGGGCGTGCATCCAGCAGGTGGCGTCCCGGCTGCTCTTGGACCGCATGCCGTGGTACGGGATGTTGGCTTGGGGCAATTATTCATTGATGTTGCTCCTGGTTTTCCTGCTTGTGCGGGAAGTGACGGACCGCACGGAGCTGGCATTCGTTGCCGGTGCCGTCTTCGCGGTACTGCCGAACCTGTGCGGCCAATTCCATTGGCTTTGCATGATCATTGGAATCGGGCAACCATGCTATCTGGTTTCGGCATGGTTGTTGGCCCGGTACGTTCGGCGGGGCACGCGCCGCTCCCTGTGGGGTGCGGTGTTTTGGTACGCCCTGGCGCTGGGCAACTACGAAGTGGGGGTGTTTTTACCGGCAGCCTATGCCGTGTTGCTGTGGGGGCGTGGATGGAAAAAATGCCTCATGGCGTTGATGCCGTTCGGGTTGGCCTTGGGTGTCTATGCGGCATGGCGTTTGACGGCGGGTTTCGGACTGGGGCGTGGAGTGGGAGTGGCACCTCAATTCACACCGGGCCTTTCGGGATACGCACTGAAACATACGGCGGCGGATATCGTGTCATGGTGGGCAGGGCTCGACTGGTGGCGTGCAATCGGGGATGGGGCGACCGGTTTTTCGGAATTGCCTTGGATCCAGGCAACGCTGCTCTTGTTGGCCAATGGCATGCTGGTGGCTCTGTCGGGATGGTGGTTGTGGAAGGCGCAAAGCGTCGAGATGCCTGCCCCATCGCAGGAGAAGACGCGGGACAAGCCTTTCGGGAATGCCACGCTTGCATTGTTCGGCGTGGCGTGGGTGGCGGCAACCTATCTGCCCGCCTTCCTGGGCTACATGGCTCCCCGCCTCAACTATCTGCCCGGGGCGGGTGTGGCATTCCTGGTTGCACTGGCAGCGGGCCGGATGAAGCTGGAACGCTGGCTGGGGCTCGTGTTGGGCGTGGTGTTCGCCGGCATGGTGGTTGGCGAGGGAGACACGAAGAACTGGGGGGACAGCATCCGTTTCCAGGAGAATCTGTTCCAAACGATGAAGGAGCATCGTGCAGACTGGCAAGACTCGGAGGTGCTTTGTCTGGACACCCGGGAACTGTCCAACCGTTTGACTCCAGGACTGGTTGCCCCCAACTGCCACCACATCGACACCGTCGCGGAATACCGGAATGCGGGCTTGCTGCGCGGGTTCGGCCCGTCAGCCATGGCGGAATTGATTCTCAAGGGACGGCCGGGGCCGCGGGTCGTGCTGGATGTCGAATACGGGGCGCACGAGGAAAACGGCGTCTTGAAATGGCATGAACGGTACGATCCGTCGAAACCGTTCGAGACCCCGATGGACCGAGTCTACCGCTTGGATGTATTGTCCGCAGGCACCCGGAGTTCCGCCGATGCCCGCGACTGAAGACACTTGGAGCGCTTCCACATGGTTCCCTCTTGCCGGGACATTCGGCGAGCCCCCGTTTGAAGTCCGGGAGGTTCCGCCTGGAGTGCGGGCGCTGGGCTTCACCGAGCGGCACCTGCAGTGCGTGTGGGCGGACGACCGGTTGAGGCCGGAGGGGCTTGCCACGGCGGAGGGGGAGGCGGTGGAGGTGGAGTTCCCGGGGGAGTGGAACAAGGGGCCGGGGCCGGATTTCATCGGGGCGGTGCTGAAGGTGGGCGACGGGTCGCGGCGGCTGGCGGGGGATGTCGAGATCCACATCCATCCGGCGGACTGGAGAAGGCACGGGCATGCGGACGATCCGCGGTATGCGCGGGTTTGCGCGCACGTGGCGTATTTTCCCGGGGCGCTCCGCGCGGAGGAGCTGCCGCCGGGGGCGCTCCAGATTGCGCTCAAGCCGGCGCTGGACCGGGCCGACGGGTTCTCGTTCGACAACATCGATTTGATGGCCTACCCGACGGCCGCGCGGGCGGCTCCCCCACCCTGCCGCGCCGCGATGCTCGCCCTGCCGCCCGAAGAGCGCGGCCGCATCCTCGACGCCGCCGGGCAGACGCGCCTCGCCCGCCGCGCCGAATGGCTCCGCATGGCGATGGAAGACCGCGGGATGGCCCAGACGGTCTACGAGGAGACGCTGGCCGCCCTCGGGTACCGTCCCAACAAGATTCCCTTCCGCCGCCTCGCCCGCGCGGTCCCGCTGGAACGCCTCCGCGACCTCTCCGGCGGCGACCCGCTCAAGGCCTACGCGCTGCTCGCCGGCACCGCCGCGCTGCTGCCCGACCCGACGACCGCCTTCCGGCGCGGTCCGCAGCCCGACGCCGAAACCCGCCGCTTCCTGCGCCGCTGCTGGGACGAGTGGTGGCACATGGCGGGGGCCTGCGCGCCGTCCGCGTTCACGGCGGCCGACTGGGTGCGCACCGGCATCCGCCCGCCGAACCGCCCCGAGCGGCGCCTCATGGCCGCCGCGGCCCTCTTCGCGCCCGCGCGCGGCCTTCCCGAGCGCCTCGAAGCCCTGGCCAAGCGCACGGGCGGCGGCACCGCCGACGACCTGATGGCGCTGCTGGCCACCGACGACGCCCCCTACTGGCCGCACCGCCTCGCCTACACCTCGCCGCCGCTGGCCGCACCCGCCGCGCTCGTCGGCGAAACCCGCGCGCAGGCGCTGGCCGTGAACCTCCTCGTACCGGCCCTGGCCGCCCTCGGCGCGCGCGCCGCCGGATGGCCCCCCGTCGGCGAGCTGCTGCCGCCGGAAGCCCCTAACGCCGTCACCCGCATCATGGCCGACCGCCTGTTCGGCCCCGGCCACGACGCCCGCCTCCACAGCACCGCCCTCCGCCGCCAGGGGCTCATCCACCTCCACCACGAGCACTGCCTCGGCGACCGCTCCCGCTGCGCCGACTGCCCGGTGCCCGCGCGCCTCGCGGCCGCGACCGAATCCTGAGGCCGGCCGCCGGGACCCGTTCGCTTCGGTTTTCCCGTTGCGGGCGGATGCGTCCGGTTATATACTCCGCCCCGTTTTACATGAGATTTTCACGCGACAACTTCAACGCCTGGTGCTCCATCCTGGCCGGCGCGATGGATGCCTTGTCGGCCTTCTCCGGAATGATGCTGGCCGTCTGGCTCCGCTTCGACTCCGGCCTCGTCCCGCTGTTGCACGAGACCATCCCCCCGCGCCGGATGTACGTCGCCGCGGCCCTCGTCCTTGCCATCCTGCAGGTCGTGGTCTTCCGCGTCGTCGGCCTCTACGTCCGCCCCCAGTTCGGCTCGTTCGGCGACAAGGTGCCCAAGATCGTCCGCGGCATCGGCATCACCCTGGCGACCGCCCTCGCCCTCTCCTTCGTCGTCCGCGTCGAAGGCTGGCCCCCCTACTCCCGAACCGTCGCGCTGATTGCGTTCGCGGCCATCCTCCTGCTCGTGTCGGTCATCCGCTTCGTCCTGTTCCGCGCCGAACGCCACTGGGCCAAGTACTCCGCCCACAAGCGAAAGGTCCTGATCGTCGGCGTCGACCGCCTCGCCGTCCACGTGCGCGACCGCCTCGAAGGCGAATACCGCCTCCGCTCCCGCGTCGTGGGTTTCCTGCTGCCATCCGCCCCCGCGCCCGGCTCCCCCGAAACCACCCCCGACCCCGCCATCGCCCCCGGCCAGCTCCTCGGCACCGCCGACGACCTCGAGCGCATCGCCGAGCGGACCGGCGCCGACGAAGTCATCCTGGCCGACCTCTCGGTCCCCCGCAAGCGCATGGCGGACATCTTCTTTCACTGCGAGCGCAACCTCCTGACCTTCCGCATGGTCCCCGACCTCTACGGCATCCTCACCACCCGCATCCGCGTCGACCAGCTCGCCGACACCCCGCTCCTCGGCATCGCCCCCTGGCCGCTGGAGCGCTTCTGGAACCGCGTGCTGAAGCGCGTAGAGGACATCCTCGGCGCCCTCGTCGGACTGGTCGTTTCCGCGCCGATCGTCGCCATCGCCGCCCCCTTCATCAAGCATTCCTCCCCCGGCCCCGTCTTCTACAGCCAGATCCGCTGCGGCATCGGCGGACGCCCCTTCACCATCTACAAGCTCCGCACGATGCCCACCGACGCCGAAGCCGCGTCCGGCCCCGTCTGGACCACCGAGGACGACGCCCGCCGAACCCGCGTCGGTGCCTTCCTGCGCCGCTGGAACCTCGACGAGCTGCCGCAGTTCTGGAACGTCCTGCGCGGCGACATGTCCCTGGTCGGCCCTCGCCCCGAGCGCCCGCACTTCGTCGAGCAGTTCAAGAACGACGTCGGCCACTACATGACGCGGCACGTCTCCCGCCCCGGCATCACCGGCTGGGCGCAGGTCAACGGCATGCGCGGCGACACCTCCATCCGCGACCGCGTCCAGCACGACCTCTACTACCTCGAAAACTGGTCCCTCTCCTTCGACTTCAAGATTCTCCTCCAGACCTTCCTCAACCGCGAAAACGCCTACTGACCCGTCCGCCCCGCCCATGTCCGACACCGCCCCCAACTTCTGCGTCCTCATCCCCGCCTACCGCGAAGAGCGCCACATCGCCGCCGTCGTCCGCGAAACCCTCGCCTACGCCCCCCGCGTCGTCGTCATCGACGACGGCTCGCCCGACGCCACCGCCGAGGCCGCCCAGGAAGCCGGCGCCACCGTCCTCTCCCACGTCCGCAACCAGGGCAAGGGCGCCGCCATCCGCACCGGCATCCGCCACGCCGCCGAAGCCGGTTTCGACCTCGCCGTCACCATGGACGCCGACGGCCAGCACGCCCCCTCCGACATCCCGGCCTTCCTGGCCGCCCACGCCCGCACCCACTGCCCCGCCCTCGTCGGCAACCGGATGGGCGACACCCGCACCATGCCCTGGGTGCGCCGCCGCACCAACCTCTTCATGTCCGCCCTCCTCTCCCGCGCCATGGGGCAGTACGTCCCCGACACCCAGTGCGGCTTCCGCCTCTACCACAAATCCGTCTTCCCCCTCTTCGACCTCCCCGGCGCCGCCCGCTACGACGCCGAATCCGAAATCCTGCTCCGCCTTTCCCTCGAAGGCTACAAGATCGGCGCCGTCACCATCCAGACCATCTACGGCACCGAACGCAGCAAGGTCAACCCCCTCACCGACACCATCCGCTTCTTCCGCATGCTCCGCCGCTTCAGGAAAATCCGCAAACAATGGGAGAAAAACCAATGACCCGCATTCCCTTCCCCGCCGCCCTCCTCCTCGCCGCCCTCCTCGCCCTTTCCCCGGCCCCCTCCCGCGCGCAGGACGCCGGCGCCGGCCCGGCCCTCCCCGACAGCCCCCTCGTCGTCGAACGCGCCGAAGTCCCCGCCGCCCCGGCCGCCCACAAATCCACCGGACAGAAAATCGCCGAGTCCCTCCGGGCGAAGGGCCTTTCCGAAAACCTCACCATCACCCTCATCTCCCTGCTGCCCATCGTCGAACTCCGCGGCGCCATCCCCGTCGGGCACATCATCGCCACCGACCCCGATCCCTCCACCCGCCTCGGGCGCGAAGACTGGCTCCGCGCCGCCCGCATCTACCTCCTCGCCGTCGTCGGCAACATGCTGCCCGTCCCCTTCATCCTCTGGCTCCTCGGCCCCGTCTCCCGCCTGTGCATGAAGATCCCCCTCGGCAAGCGCTTCTTCGACTGGCTCTTCGCCCGCACCCGCCGCAAGACCGCCGGCATCGAAAAATACGAATTCTTCGGCCTCACCGTCTTCGTCGCCATTCCCCTTCCCGTCACCGGCGCCTGGACCGGCGCCATGGCCGGCTGGCTCATGGGCCTCAAGCCCCTCTCCGCCTTCTTCAGCATCCTCCTCGGCGTCATGGTCGCGGGCGTCATCATGACCGTCCTCTCCCTGATGGGCTGGCTGGGCGCCGCCATCGCCGGCACCGTCCTCCTCGTCCTCCTCGCCTCCGTCCTCCTCAAATCCCTCCGCTCCAACCCCGCCTGACCGCGGGTTGCCCCCATGCGGCTCCACGCCCCGTTTGCATCCCTCCTCCTGGCCGCCGCCGTCGGTACCGCGCTGGCGGCGGACCTGCCCGGCCGCTACCGGGCCTTCCTCGAAGCCCCCTCCGAAACAACCCTTCTGGATTTGCTCGTCGAGTCCGTCGATGCCGCCGCGGAGGGGCCTCCCACCCCGGAAGCCCGGGACCTGCTGCTGGAGCAGCTCGCCACGGACCCGCCGCCGCGCTACCGGGTGGACCTCGCCGACGCCGCGGAAATCGACGCCTGGACCGTTGCCTTCGCCTGCACCGAATCCTTTGACGCCTGCGGTCGCCTCCCCCTGGCCGGCCCCGCCGTCGCGATATGCAGCCGCCTGCGCGACGGCGAAATCTACCGCTTCCACCTCTTCTCCATCCGCCCCGCCGACCTTCCCGCCATCCGCGCCGCGCTCGCAGCCCCCTGACGCCCCCCGCGCGACCGCCGGAACCGGCACCCCTCACCTTTTCCAATGATTGGAAACTTTTTTTCCAATGGTTGGAAAACTCCATTTCCGCCTTTCCGCGCCACCCGGGAGGGGCGCGCTTCCGCGCGACCTTTCGTTGCGGCCGCGCGGAAGCGCGTCCCTCCCCCGGGGGCTTCCTTGTGGCTTGATACAGGGCGCCCGGACGGGGGCTTCCTTGTGGCTTGATACAGGGTGCCCGGACGGGGGCTTTCCCGAATGCTGGTCTGACACGCTCCTTCCACAGCCCGCCCGCTCTCCTCTCTCTTCTGCCTGCGGCGCAAACACGGAGCGCGCGGAGGAAGGAGACACGGAGAGTTTGCAGGGAGGAGCTTCGCGCGTCCAAAAACCTCCTTCCCAAACGTTTGTCCGGCGTTTCCAGAGTGCGGAGGCGCCTCCAACAACCGCCCCATCCAAATTCTCTCCGTGCCTCCTTCCTCCGTCCCCTCCGTGTTTCGCGCCGCGAGCCGGTTTCCAAAAGAACAACCCTTGCCTGACCGTCATTCGGGGTTTTCCCTCCTTCGGGCACATTTTTGGAAACAGGAAAAATACGCGTATTCCCCGCCAATCTTCCCCCTTCTCCACTTCATGAAAAACATGCCCGCACATCCCGGGCGGGGCGCGTGGACTTTGCCGCCGCGGGGACAAAAAAAACGCATCCCCCGGGAGGATGGCTTCCGGGGGATGCGGTTGCGGGCGCGGGTTGCGCGGGGGGTCAGTTTTCGAGGTCGGGGCGGTAGCGGAGGTAGATGGCGCCGAGGGGCGGGAGGGTCACGGGGACCGACCAGCCGCGGCCTTGCCACTCGATCTGCTCCGCGCGGATGAAGCGCGGGTTGCCCACGCCGCTGCCGCCGTAGATCGCCGCGTCGGTGTTCAGCACTTCTTCGTAGATGCCCGGCTTCGGCAATCCCACGCGGTAGCCCTGGCGCGGGACCGGCGTGAAGTTGTAGCCGCAGACGATCAGGTCGTCGGGATGTTTGCCCTTTCGCAGGGTCAGCAGGGTGCTGTTCTCCCAGTCGTTGAGGTCGATCCACTCGAAGCCTTCCCACGAGAAGTCGATCTCGTGCAGGGCGCCGAAGCCGCGCAGCATGGCGTTGAGGTCGCGCACCAGCCGCTGCATGCCGGCGTGGGAGTCGTACTGGAGGAGGTGCCAGTCGAGGCTTTCGTCGTGCTGCCACTCCTTCCATTGGCCGAATTCCATGCCCATGAAGGTCAGTTTCTTGCCGGGATGCGCCCACATGTACGCGGTCAGCAGGCGCAGGTTGGCGAACTGCTGCCACATGTCGCCGGGCATCTTGGAGAGCATGGCGCCCTTGCCGTGGGTGACTTCGTCGTGCGAGAAGGGAAGGATGAAGTTTTCGCTGAAGGCGTAGATCATCGAGAACGTCATCTGCTGGTGGTGGTATTTGCGGAAGACGGGGTCCTTCTGCATGTAGTCGAGGGTGTCGTGCATCCAGCCCATGTTCCACTTGAAGTCGAACCCGAGGCCGCCGAGGTAGGTCGGGCGCGAGACCATCGGCCACGCGGTGGATTCTTCGGCGAAGGTCAGGAAGCCGGGGTACTCGAGGTGGATCACTTCGTTGAATTTCTTCAGGAAGTCCACGGCGTCGAGGTTCTCGCGGCCGCCGAACTTGTTGGGAATCCACTCGCCTTCCTTGCGGGAGTAGTCGAGGTAGAGCATGGAGGCGACGGCGTCCACGCGCAGGCCGTCGACGTGGTAGACGTCGGCCCAGAAGACGGCGTTGGACAGCAGGAAGGCCTTCACTTCGTTGCGGCCGTAGTTGAAGATGTAGGTGCCCCAGTCCTTGTGCTCGCCCAGGCGCGGGTCGGCGTGTTCGTAGAGGTGGGTGCCGTCGAAGTAGCCGAGGCCGTGGCCGTCCTTGGGGAAGTGGGCGGGGACCCAGTCGAGCACCACGCCGATACCTTCCTGGTGGCAGCGGTCAACGAAGAACTTGAAGTCGTCGGGCGTGCCGAAGCGGGAGGTCGGGGAGTAGTAGCCGATCGTCTGGTAGCCCCACGAGCCGTCGAAGGGGTGTTCGCTCACGGGCAGCAGCTCGACGTGGGTGTAGCCCATCTTCTTGACGTAGGGGACGAGGGTGTCGGCGAGTTCGCGGTAGGTCAGCATGCGGTTGCCGTCGGAGGGGTCGCGGCGCCAGCTGCCGAGGTGCACTTCGTAGACGCTGATGGGCTCCTCCAGCCAGTTCTTCCCGGAGCGGGCGGCGATCCAGTCGGCGTCCTTCCAGGCGTAGCCGTCGGGATTCCACACGACCGACGCGGTGCGCGGGCGCAGCTCGGAGGCGAAGCCGTAGGGGTCGGCCTTCTGCGCGAGGTAGTCTTCGTGGCCCTTGACTTCGAACTTGTAGAGGTCGCCGGGCTTGAGGTGCGGCATGAAGAGTTCCCAGAGGCCGCTGTTGCCGCGCTGCTGCATCGGGTGGATGCGGCCGTCCCACTGGTTGAACCAGCCGACAACCGACACGCGGATTGCGTTCGGGGCCCAGACGGAGAAGTGGACGCCCTCGACGCCGTCGACGGTCATCGGGTGCGCGCCGAGTTTCTTGTAGGCGCGGTAGTTGGTGCCCTCGCCGTGGAGGTAGAGGTCGAGGTCGGTCAGCTGCATCGGGAAGCGGTAGGGGTCTTCCAGCTCGCTGGAGGTGCCGTCGAACCAGGTCAGGCGGAAGCGGTAGGCGAAGGGTTTTTCTTTCGGGAAGAAGAGTTCGTAGAGGCCGTCGTCGTGGATGCGGGGCATCTCGAAGGCGACCCCGTCGCTCACGCGCACCACTTCGACCTTGGTGGCGTAGGGGCGGAAGGCGCGCACGACGACGCCGGGCTTTTCCTTCCCGGTCTCGTGCATGCCGAGCAAGGAGAACGGGGCCCCGTGCATCCCGTAGATGATGGCATTGATTTCAGGCTCGGACAGAATCGGTTTCATCTTCTTTGCTCCTTGGTTGGCTCAAACCTCCGCACGGCGCGCGCCCTGCAAGTGCCTGCATCATCCCACATCCCCCCCCACCCCGCAAGCGGATTCCTCGGCCCGGGAAAAACGCTTGCATCCGGCCGCGGAACGTGCGAGAGTGGCCACGGATTGGTGAGTTCGCTAATTACTTGGGCCAACTGCCCGCATCGCGCGCTTGACGCGCATGAACCGCCAATCCCTTTTTGTGCCCCGATCGCATGCCGGCCGCTCGATCCCCGCGCCAGGGAACACCTCCCGCCTTGCCCTCTCCCGAGATCCGCTCTCTCCCTTTGCCCCTCCCGCCTTGCCCCACTTTGATGCTCCCGCCTGGAGCGGATTAAGTTGTTCTGTGGCTTCCCAGAGGTTTCCAAACCACAAGGTCGCGCGGAAGCGCGCCCCTCCCGTTGCGCTCTCCACGGGGAGGGACGCGCTTCTGCGCGTCCGCAGTGGGAAATGGCTGGTGAGCCAACGGCTCGAAGCCACACTGTTTTTGAAACCGCTCCAGCCCCACGCCCGAACGTTCTCCTCCCGGTTTTTTCCCTCCTGCCATTTCACCGCACGACACATCCGGCCGAGTGCATGCAACCGTGCGTGCAGATGGTTTCCCGTGCTTTCCTGCCATCCCTCCAGCCCACTTTTGCACACAGGAAAATTCCTTGACTTTCTTTCGCGCTTTCCCCATCCTCGCCCCCGTGAAAAAACCGCTGCAACAAGCCCTCGGCTGGGTGGCTGGCTACGTCGGCGCCAACGTCCAGTTCTATGGCGGCGCCCTGTCCCTGCCCGTGGTCGTGCCCGCCGCCCTCGCGGGGCTTGCGGCGATGTCGGCGCTGGCGCTGGGGGGCTGGCTGGCCGACGCCACCGGGGGCGCCATCCTCTCCGAGCTGCGCCGCCGGGCGCGCCTGCGGGCCCCGCGGCCGCCTTCGCCGTCGCTGCGCGGCACGCCGACGCCGGAGGAGTTCGCCGCCGATGCCGCGGTGCGGCCCCGCACACTGGCGGTGCGCCTGCGGATCGGGTCGCGTCTGGCGGACCTGGCGCCGACGCTCGATCGCGGCAACCTCTACGACGTCTCGCCGACGGGCGCCAAGCGCATCCGCGACCGCGGTCGCGGCGTGAGGGGCTGGCTGGAGGACAACCGCGTCGGCATGAACTACTCGACGCTCATGCGCTACATGCGCCTGGCGGTCCGCCTCCGCGCCCTGCTGGGGCTGGACGAACACCTCCCCCTGGAGTGGCTGCTGCCGGGCGCGGCGGCCTCCGCGAATGTGCCGCCCGCCCTGCAAGCGCAATGCGCGGCGGCGAAACGCAAACTCGCGCGCCTGATGCGGGAACACTGGAATTTCAGCCGCCTGCAGTCGCACGTGGACAGGGCGCTGGGGCTGCGGCGGCTGCCGCGTACGGGGAGAGCCGGCGCCGGAGGGCGGACGCGACCGCTCGACGAGGTCCTTGCGGAGAACACGCGCCGCGAGCTGGCGGACTTTTTGCAGGCGCGTGACCTTTCGCCCAAATTGGAGGCGCTGAGGCAGGCGGCGGTGGCCAGATTCCTGGAAGCCGGACAAGGGGGCGTGTCCGGTCCCGGGATTCCTTGTCCTGCCCCGGCAACGGGGAGTCAGGGCACGGGGAAGAAGTGCAGGACGGGCGGCTTGTCGGCGGAGCGGCGGGGCAGGGCGAGCTGGAAGCCGATGGACGAGGGCGTGTAGGCG
Organism: Kiritimatiellia bacterium; assembly: GCA_017540905.1. GTDB lineage: Bacteria > Verrucomicrobiota > Kiritimatiellia > CAIQIC01 > Lenti-01 > CACXEY01. The sequence continues at coordinate 29,893 of JAFYAC010000051.1, forward strand.
AGAGGTTCGCCGGTGCGGTAGTCGAGGGGGAGGGCGGGAAGATAGTCGGGGATGAGGGTTTCGAGGTCGGGGGGAAGGGTTCCGGCGTGGTCGCGGCGGTAGAGTTCGATGGCGGCGGCCGCCCGCACGTAGTCGGCTTCGCCGCGTGCGCGCACCGGCAGATGGTTGTTCAGCGGTTCCATGAAGGAGGCGCGGCTGTACTGCAGGCGCGCGCCGAGGGGGAGGTCCGCTTCGGCGTCGGCGAGCCACCCGGCGATGGCGCGGTGCGCGGCGGCACGGTCGGGGCCCGGCGGGAGCGCGAGGGCGGGCAGGAAGCGGTCGAGGAAGTCGGATGCGTGGCGGTAGAGGGCGTTCTGGTCGTACTGGCACCACCAGTTGCAATACGGGGCGAGGACGGTCGGCAGGCGGACGTACGGGCAGTCCAATCCGGCGGGCACCGCGGAAGGGGGCAGGGCGTCGAGCCAGAGCGCGCCGAAGAGCATTTCTCCGCCGAACCAGTCGGGCCAGCGGGCGTCGACGAGGTCGGCCCAGGCGTCGACGGCGCGCACCGCGTCCCGGAGCGCCTCGGCGGGCCAGGCGGAGAGGTTCTCGGAAAAGACGCCGGTGTCGATGGGGATGCCGTGGATGGCTTCGGCCATGAGGGCGCCGATGAGAAGGCATTCGCGGGCGGCGGTGCGGGCGAGCTGGTCGAGGCGGGCGAGGTCGGCCAGCCCCGCATCCGCGTCGCCGCGGGCGAAGGCGAGGCGGGCCCGCCAGGCAAAGAGGCGGCTCAGGGTGAGGAACTCATGGGGAATGCGGGGTTCAATCCAGAAGAAGTCCATGCTCTCCTCGCGGGGATCGAGCCTCTTCGGGAAGTCGCCCGGCGTCGTGGCGCCGGACAGCGAGGAGCGGTAGCCGGGGACGGCGGCGGCTTCGGCGGCGGTGGTGGCGTCGGGATGGGCGTCGAAGAAGGCGGAGAGGGAGTCGATGGCGTCGGCGTCGAGGGGTCCGGGGCGGGTGTTGGGGTGGATGGGCCCCGTGATTTTGTAGAGGGCGCTGCCGGCTTCGGCTATGCGGGCGGCGGCGGGGGCGGCCAGGGGGTCCTGGTCGGCGGGCACGGGCGGGGTGGCGCCGGGGAGGGGCTTGTCGGGGGCGAGGGTGCAGCCGACACGGGAGAGGAGGGTTTGCAGGCGGGCGGCGTTGTCGGCGCGCAGGGCGGACGTGCGCAGCGCGGGATGGGTCGCCAGCGAGGCGGCCGCCGCCAGGATGAATACGGCGGTGAGGAGGCGGGCGGTGCGTCGCGGGTATGGGGTTTCCATGCGGAGGGCGGCCTCGGGGAGGAGGCATCCGGCCATGTACCACGCGAAGCCGGCGGGCCAGAAGAGGGAGGTCTGCGGGGTCCAGTACGAGACGACGGCCAGCACGGGCACCGCAAGGAGTGCCACTCCACCGACTGCGGCCCACCATGCGGCGGCGCGGTTGCCGCGGCGCAGGGCCGCCGGGAGGAGGATTGCCAGCGGCCAGGTGCAGGTCACGATGGCAAGCATGGTTAGGATTGTTTGCAAGGCGGCCCGTCCGGGGTGTGGGCGCAGCGGCGGCGGACGGCGGGCGGTGCGGAGCCGGAGGAACACGAGTCCGGCGCAGAGGGATCCCGCCGACAGGAGCACGAAGAGGAACCAGATTCCGAGGCATCCTTCGATGTGTGCCAGGCGGGTCGGATCGCCGCCCAGGGAGGGGATGTAGCGGTGGATGTTGCGCACGAACCACATGAAGGGCAGGTGCAGGAAGGAAAACGCAACGAACAGGCCGAGATGGCCGAAGGCGATGGCACGCGGGCGGTAGGGGGCTTTCATGCAGAAAGTTCTACCATTGTTTTGGAGCGGATGGCAAGGGAAACGGAAGAGGGTGTTCATGGGGACGAGGTTGGGCTGGAAGGGGGGAAATGCACAGGTTTTTTTCCTGTTTGCAAAAGTGGGCGGGCGGCAGGCGGAAGGCACATGCCCGCGCCACGGCCGGCACATCCGCCGCGTTTTGGCTGGATTCGGGGCGGGCGGCATGGATAATGCGCGGGTCATGAAGCGTAAAGAACAGGCAGCAGAGCCGACCGTCGTGCTGGACGCGCGGTGGGTGGAGCCCCGGCTGAGCGGCATCGGCCGCTACACGCTGGAGCTGCTGCGTTGCTTCGGGCGGGACGCGGGCGGGTTCCGGTTCCGCGTGTGGGCGCTGTCGGGGGAGCGGGCGGGGTTCATCCGGGAGGCGGCGGGGCTGGAAGGGAATCCGGCGTTCGCGTTCGAGGTGTTTTCCAAGGGGCCGTTCTCGCCGGCGGGGCAGCTGGAGGCGGCGTGGCGGCTGCGGCGGGCGCGGGCGGCGCTTTACCATTCGACGAACTTCATGGTGCCGCTGCCGGCGTTCCCGGGACGGTGCCCGCACCGGGTGCCGTGCGTGTGCAACATCCACGACCTGATCCCGCTGCTGCATCCGGAGTACACGCCGCGGGCGCTCAAGACGCGCTTCTTCCCGGTCTACCGCGCCCTCATGCGGGCCATCGCGCGCCGCGCGGACGCGGTGGTGACGGGCAGCGAGGCGGCGCGGCGCGACATCCTGGCGGCGCTGCCCGTCGATCCCGACCGCGTGACGGCGGTCTGGGACGGCGTCTCCCCGCGCTACAGTCCCGCGCCGGGCCCCCGCTCCTCCGCGCGCGGTCCGTTCGCGCCCAAAACCATCCTCTACGTCGGCCGCGCCGACCCCTACAAGAACCTCTCGGGCCTCGTCCGCGCGCTCGCCCGCCTCGTGGAAGGCGGCACCGACGCGGTCCTGCAGATCGCCGGACCGCCCGACGAGCGCTATCCCGAGCCGCGCCGGCTCGCGCGCGAACTCGGCGTCGAACCGCGCGTCCGCTGGACGGGGTACCTGGACGACGAGGCCCTCCTGCGCGCCTACCGGTCCGCCGACGTCCTGGCCCACCTGTCGCTGTACGAGGGGTTCGGCCTGCCCGTCGCCGAGGCGATGGCGTGCGGAACCCCCGTCGTGTGTTCCAACGCCGCCAGCCTGCCCGAAATCGCGGGCGACGCCGCGCTCCTCGTGCCGCCCGACGACCCGGACGCCGCCGCGGAGGCGCTCCGGCGCGTGCTGACCGATTCCGCCCTCGCGGAGCGGCTGCGCGCGGCGGGGTTCCGCCGGGCGCCCGCCTTCTCGTGGCCGGCCGCGGCGGCCGCCGTGCTGGCCCTCTACCGGAGACTTCTTTCCCCATGACCGCGACTGCCCCCAAGACCGTTCTCGTCCACGACTGGCTCAACGGCATGCGCGGCGGCGAACGCTGCCTGGAGCTGCTGGCGGGGGAATACCCGTCGGCGCCGGTCTACACGCTGCTGTACCGTCCCGAACTCGTCTCGGAGGCCATCCGCGCGCACGACGTGCACGTGTCGGGGCTCTCGCGGCTGCCGGGGTTCCGCGACCGCTACCGCTGGTTCCTGCCGCTGTTCCCGACCGCGATCGAGGCGTTCCGGCTGCCGGAGGACGTGCGGCTGGTCGTCAGCACGAGCCACTGCGTCGCGAAGGGCATCCGTCCGCCGAAGGGCGCGCGCCACCTCTGCTACTGCTTCACGCCCATGCGCTACGCGTGGGGGCTGCGCGAGGACTACTTCCCCTCGCGCCTGCAGCGCGCCCTCCTCGGCCCAGCGCTCGACCGGCTCAAGCGCTGGGACCGGGCGGCGAGCGACCGGGTGGACCGGTTCGTGGCGATCAGCCGCTGCGTGCGGGAGCGGATCGAGCGCAGCTACGGGCGCGACGCGGCGATCGTCTATCCGCCGGTGAACGTCGCTTTCCACACGCCCGACCCCGACGCGCCGGCCGGCTCCCACGACGGCTACGACCTGGTCGTCTCCGCGCTGGTTCCCTACAAGCGCATCGACCTCGCCGTGCGCGCCTACGCCGCGAGCGGGCATCCGCTGAAGATCGCCGGGAGCGGCAGCGAAGAGGCGTCGCTGCGCGCGCTGGCGGCGGGCGCGCCGAACATCGAGTTCGTGGGGCATCCCGACGACGCGGGCGTCCGGCAGCTCTACCGGCGGTGCCGGTTCCTCGTGTTTCCGGGACTCGAAGACTTCGGCATCGTCCCCGTCGAAGCGCAGGCCTGCGGCAAGCCGGTCATCGCCTACGGCGAGGGCGGCATCCTCGACACCGTCCGGGACAGGCGCACCGGCCTCTTCTTCGGCGCGCAGACGCCCGAAGCCCTCGCCGACGCCGTCGAACGCGCCGCCGCCATGTCCTGGGATCCCGCGGAAATCCGCGCGAACGCCGTCCGGTTCTCGCCCGAGCGCTTCCTCGACGGCATCCGCCGCGAGACCGCCCGCCTCCTCGAAAGGCGCTGACCGTGCAACCCCCGCCCCTTCCGAACCTTCCGGCCCCCCCCCCCCCGCCGCTTCCGCCGCCCGCGCCCTCCCCCGCCGCGCCGTCCCCGGCGCGCGGCGGGTGGACCCCGCAGCGCCTCCAGTGGGCCGGCCGCGGCTACCTGTCGCTGGCCGGCGGCGTGCTCCTCCTGCCGATCCTCTACTTCGTGCTCATCTTCAGCGCCCACCGCCCCGTCCACATCCTCCTGCTCACCGCGTGCAGCTTCGTGCCCGTGTTCCACGGACTCAACGCCATCCGCCCCCCCGCCCCCCGCCGCAGCCATGCCGCCGCGTACGGCGCCGCGCTGGCGCTGGCGTTCCTGACCCCCTTCCTGGCCTTCTGGGCCGTCCATCCCGCGGTCGGCGTTTTCGCGGCCAACGCCTGCGCACACGGCGTGGCCGGGCTCGCGTTCCTCGTCTCCCTCCACCTGTTCGTCCGCGTCCAGTCCGCCGAAACCGGCGATGCTGCCATGCGCATCGAGGCCACGTCCTGCCTCTGCCTCATGGCGCTGCTGCCCCTTCTGGCGGGACTGTGCTTCGGCTTCCTCGTCTGGCGCGGCGGCGCCGTCGTCCACCCCGTGACCTTCCACCCCGCGCTCGCCCCCCTACCCTTCCCCCTCCAGGCCGTGCTCCTCTTCGCGAGCCTCCCCTACTTCACCACCCTCCTCATGCTGCTCCAGGCCTCCAACCACGCCTTCGGCCAATCCCTCTCCGCCTGACCGCCGGGCGGCAATGCACCTTGGAAAAGTTGTCCAACGTTGCCCGGGTTGGCACCCATCAAATAAACTGTTCTCCATGAAACATCGGCTTTGTATTGTTTGAGGTGTTGAAAATGCCATCGTTTCCCTTTTCCTCCCCCGTCCTCGTCTGCGGTCTGGGCCGCAGCGGCCGCGCCGCCGCCCGCCTGCTGCGCGCCGAAGGCCACCCCGTCCACGCCCTCGACCAAGGCCCCGTGCCCGACCCCGTCCGCCAGGAACTCGAAACCCTCAGCTGCCGCGTGCACGCCGACGCCGGCCCCACCCTCCCCCCCACCCTCCCTCCCTGCGCCTGCGCCGTCACCAGCCCCGGACTCCCCGCCGACGGTCCCATCCTCTCCGCCCTCCGCGACCGCGGCATCCCCGTCATGTCCGAAATCGAACTCGGCTGGCGCCGCCATCCCGGCCGTACCCTCGCCGTCACCGGCAGCAACGGAAAGAGCAGCGTCGTCAAACTCCTCGCCGATGCCCTGACCGCCGCCGACCATCGGGCCATCCCCTGCGGCAACTACGGCCTCCCCGTCTGCGAAGCCGTCATGCAGACGCCCGCCCCCGACTGGCTCGTCATCGAGACCAGCTCCTTCCAGCTCGAAACCTGCCACGCCCTCCGCCCCGACATCGCCGTCCTCCTCAACCTCCTTCCAAACCACCTCGACCGCCACGGCACCATGGACGCCTACGGCCGCCTCAAGGCCCGCCTCTTCGCCGCCCAGACCCCCGCCGACACCGCCATCGTCCCCGCCGCCGACCTTGCCCGCTTCCGCGCCTGGTCCGGCGACGCCCCCGCCCGCTGGCAGCCCTTCGGCGGCCCCGACGCCCCCCCCGCCGCCTACCGCTGGACCCCCGGCGCCATCCACCCGCCCACCGGCGACGCCCTTCCCCTGGCCGGCTACTTCGACAACCCCGTCCTCGGCCCCAACGCCGCCGCCGCCCTGGCCGCGGCCGTCGCCGCCGGACTCCCCCCCGCCGACGCCGCCCGCGCCCTTTCCTCCTTCGAGCCCTTGCCCCACCGCTCCCAATGCGTCGCCGACCGCGACGGCATCCGCTGGATCGACGACTCCAAAGCCACCAACCTCGCCTCCCTGGCCGCCTCCCTGGAGATGCAGCCCCCCGGCCGCCCCATCCGCCTGATCGCCGGCGGCCGCCCGAAGGAGACCGACTTCACACCCGCCCTGGACACCCTCCGCCGCCGCGCCACCGCCATCTACCTCATCGGCGAAGCCGCCCCCGCGATGCACGCCGCCTGGTCCGCCATCGTCCCCTGCCACCTCTGCGGCACCCTCCCCGCCGCCGCCGCCGCCGCCCGCCGCGACGCCCACCCCGGCGATACCATCCTCCTCGCCCCCGGCTGCACCTCCTACGACCAATTCCCCTCCTACGGCGCCCGCGGCGACGCCTTCCGCACCCTCGCCACCGCCCCTTGACCGCCATCCCTCCCGGAGCACCGACACCCCACCCGCCATTCCCGCCACCCCACCCCTTTTCCCCGTCGTGCAGCCCCCTCACTCCCAGATTTGCAATTACGGAAAAACCACGTTTTTCCACCGTCTTTCCCAAAACTTCCACCCCATGAAAATCGTCTCCCCGCCCGTGGAATCGGGCGGGGCGTCCCCGCGCCTCAGCCAGGAGCTTCGTGCGTCCATAATCGTCCCGCCCAGCGTTTGTCCGGCGTTTTTCGGGTGCGAAGGCTCCTCCAACAAACGCCCCGTCCAAAATCTCCTCTGTCTCCGTGCCTTCGTTCCCTCCGTGTTTGGCGCCGCAGGCCCCTTCCGCGAGGGAAAATCCTTGTCTGATCAGCATTCGCGGCTTCCATCCTCGGGGCCCCCGGAGGAGCCTTGGCGACGGGAGGGGGATGGAGTTTTCATGGGGTTGGATGGCGAGAAAAACGGGAGGATATTCCAATGTTTTCCGTAATTGCAAATATTCGGCGGGGAAGAGCCGGGAAGCATGGCGGAAAAATGCGTTTCCCGCCATCGCGGGATTGATTCGCGGCGGCGGGGGCGCTAGAGTGGCGGGACAACCATGGCGGATACGGATGACATCCTGATCGAGGCGGAAGACTTGGGCCGGCGCTTTTCGGGCGTGGCGGCGGTCTCGCGCGTGTCGTTCCGCGTGCGGCGCGGCGAACTGGTCGCCCTGCTCGGCCCCAACGGATCGGGCAAGACGACGCTCCTGCGCATGCTGGCGGGCGCGCTGGCGCCGTCCGAAGGCCGCGCCCTGCTCTGCGGCCTGGACCCGGCGGAGCAGTCGCTGGAGGTCCGCCGCCGCTGCGGCTACTTGCCCGAGCGCTCCCCCCTCTATCCCGAGATGCGCGTGGAGGAATACCTCCGCTACCGCGGCCGCATCCGCGGCCTCCGCGGCGCCGGACTGCTCCTGCGCCTGCACGAGACGATGCAGTACTGCGGCCTCTCCCAGGTGGCCCGCCGCCCGCCCATCGGGTCGCTCTCGCTGGGCCAGCGCCGCCGCGTGGCCATCGCCGACTGCCTGCTGCACAGCCCGGACGTCCTGCTGCTGGACGGCCCGCTCGACGGACTCGACGCGATCCAGTCGGCGGCCCTCGCCGGGCTGATGATCGACCTGTCGGAAAGCTGCGCCATCGTCTTTTCCTCGCACTCGCTCGAGTCGCTGCAGTCGGTGTGCAGCCGGGCGCTGATCCTGAACGCCGGACGCCTGATCGCCGACGGCACGCCCGACGGCCTGACCGCGGCGCAGCCCGGCGCGAAAACCTTCGCGCAGGCCTTCGTCCGCATGGCGGCGGCGACGTCGGAGCCGCCGCGGCCCGCCGGGACCGCCCCGCGCCGCGGGAGGAGGCCGTGACATGAGCGCGTTCGTACCCCTCTGGCAGCGCGAGACCGGGGCGTGCTTCCGCACCTCCATCGCCTACACGGTCGGCGTCTTCTTCCTGGTGCTGACCGGCGCCGCCTACTGGATGCTGGCCGGCCGGCTGGCCGCCGGCGAAATCGACGGCACGCTCGCGGAAGCCTTCTTCTCCTCGCAGTGGTTCTGGCTGGCGATGCTCCTGCTGGGCTCGATGCTGACGATGCGTCTCTTCGCGGAGGAAATACGCCTGGGGACGCTGGAGATGCTGATGGGCGCGCCCGTCACGGAGACGGAAGTGGTGCTGTCCAAGTTCGCCTCCGCGGGGACGGTGTTCACGTTGCTGTGGCTCCCGACCCTCGCCTATCCCGCCGTGGCCCGCTTGTGCGGCCTCGACCTGCCCCCGCCGGTACCGGGGCAGGCCGCCTCCGCCTACTTCGGCGTGCTGCTGCTCGGCGCGTTCTTCCTGTCCGCGGGCCTCTTCTGCTCGCTGCTGACGAAGCACCAGATGGTGGCGGCGATGCTCGGCTTCGGCGCGATGGGCGCGTGGGTGTCCGGCGGCCTCCTCACCAGCCGCATCAGCCCCGAAGGCCAGTCCGCGCTCGCCCGCGCCCTGTCGGCCCCTCTGCACATGCGCGACTTCGCGGCGGGCATCCTCGACACCCGCACCATCGTCCTCTACCTCTCCGCCACGGTCCTCCTCCTCTTCTGTTCCATCCGCCTGCTGGAGGCGCGCCGCCTGCGCTGATTGCCATGCCCCGCCGTTCCCCCAGCTACACCGCCGCCGCGCCGCGCCCCCGCCTGCGCCGCTTCCGCCGCTGGCTGGGCCGGGCCGACCTGCTGGTCTCGGTGTTCCTCGCGGTGGTCCTCTTCGGGATGGTGAACCTCCTGTCCTGGCGCCACTGGGTGCGGCTGCATTCCCGGGCGGGGGCGGGCGGGCGCCTGTCGGAGAAGACGCTGCGCCTCCTCGAAGACACGCCCGGCGAGATCCGGTTCCAGGTCCTGATGCGCCCGGACAACGACGCCTTCCGGCCCACGGCCGACCTCCTCCGCGAATACGAAGCCAGTTCCGCGGCCGTGTCCGTGCGCTTCATCCACCCGGACCGCGACCTGGCCGACGCCGAAGCCCTCGTGCGCAACTCCCGCGGCGCGGCCGGCGAATGCGTCGTCGTCGAAACCGGCGGCCGCCAGGCCACGCTGCCTGCGGACACGCTGTTCGATGCGCCCCCGTCCGGCGGCGGCGCGGCGGCGGCGCCCTCCCCCTCCCCCCGCGCCTACTGCGGCGAACAGCGCCTGTCCGGCGCCATCCGTTCCCTCGTCCGCACCACCCGCCCCGCCGTCTACTTCCTCCAGGGGCACGGCGAACACTCCCCCAGCGACTTCGGGCGCGACGGCTACTCCCGCATCGCCGAGCGCCTCCGCGACGAAAACGCCGACGTCCTGACCCTCGACTTCGGCACCGCCCGCACCATACCGGCCGACTGCGAACTGCTGGTGCTGGCGGGCCCCGTCCGCACCCTGGCGCCCCACGAACTCAACCTCCTGCGCGCCTACCTCGACCGCCGCGGCCGCCTCCTGCTCCTCCTCGACCCGCGCACCGACACCGGCCTCGAGCCGCTCCTCCGCGACTGGGGCGTGCAGACGGGCTCCGACGTCATCGCCGACGAAACCCACACGCTCGGCGGCCGCGACCTCCACGCCAACGCCTACCCCCCCCACCCCGCCACCGCCTCCCTCCAGGGCCTGACCACCGTGTTCACCCTCTCCCGCTCCCTCCGCCCCATCCCCCAGCCGCCGGGCGTCGACAAACCCGCCGTGTTCCCCGTCGTCCTCTCCTCCCCCGACAGCTGGGCCGAGTTCGACCCCGGCGACGCCTCCCCCCGCTTCGACGCGCAGATCGACATCCCCGGCCCGCTGCCCGTCGCCGTGGCCGTCGAGCGCGGCCCGGTCCCCGGCGTTCACGTCCAGATCCGCCCCACGCGCATGATGGTGTTCGGCGACTCCGGCTTCGCTTCCAACGCGGGCCTGGTCGGCGCGAACGGCGACCTCTTCCTCAACGCCGTCCACTGGCTGCTCGACGCCGATCCCGCGCAGCTCGTGCCCGGCCCCCGCGCCCCGTCCGACGCCCGGGTGATCGCCACCCGCCCGCAGCTCGACCGCCTCTTCGTGTGCCTGGTCTGCGTGTTCCCGGCGCTCCTGGCCGCGGCCGGCTTCTTCGTGTCCTGGAGGAGGAGGCGCTGACCATGCACCGCCGCACCACCTCCGTCCTCGCCCTCGCCGTCCTCCTCCTCGGCGCCTACCTCCTCGTCTGGGAGCACGGCGACCGCCTCGACCGCGAAGACCTCTCCCGCATGCGCCGCGCCCTGCGGCTGGACCCCGACCGCGTCGAAGCGCTGGCCATCGACGGCCCGTCCGGGCACACGCTCTGCCGCCGCCGCGGGGAAGACTGGCAGCTCGCCGAACCCATATCCGCCCGGGCCGACACCTCCCGCATCCGCCAAATCCTCTCCCTCCTCCGCGAACTCCCGCGCGGCGGGATCGTCCTTCCCGACCGCCGCGACCGCGACGCCTACGCACACTACGGCCTCGAGCCCCCGCAGGCCTCCCTGGCGGTTGTCCAGGGCACCTCCACCAACCGCCTGCTCATCGGCCGCCGCTCGCCCCTCGGGGACGACGTGTACGTCCGCAAGGAAGGCCTGGACGCCGTCGTCCGCATCCCCGTCTCCCTCCTCGACCTCCTTCCGACCTCCCTCGACGCCATGCGCTCCCGCTCCCTGCTCCGGGGCGTGCCGGCCGCCATCGACCGCCTCGAACTCCGCAACGCCTCCGGCTACATCCAGCTCGCCCGCACCCCGGCCGGCGCGTGGCAAATCCTCCAGCCCCTGGCGACCCGGGCCGACCCCGTGCCCATCGCCTCCCTGGTCCGCGAACTCCTCGCCTGCACCATCGTCCAGTTCGTCCAGGACGGCGTGACCGACTTCACCCCCTACGGCCTCGACGCCCCTTCCGCCCTTTCCGCCATCCTCGACACCGAAGGCGGTCTCGGGTCCCAAATCATCTTCTTCGGCGACCCCTTGGCCTCCTCCCCCGGGCTCGTCTACGCCCGGCTCCAGGGCGAGAACTCCGTCTACGCCGTCCCCGACGCCGCGGCCAAGGCCCTGGCCATCCGGCTCGACGACCTCCGCGACCGGCGCATCCCCGGCCTCACCCTGCCCGCCCGCATCCAGGGCGTCCGCGCCGAAGGCGACGGAGCGGCCCTCGAATTCCACCGCGACGGCGCCCTTCCCGGCGGCTGGCAGATCGACCGCCCCCGCCGGGTGCCCGCCGACCCCGCCGCCATCACGAACCTCCTCGCCGGCTGGACCGGCGTGCGCATCACCGCCTTCGAGCCCCCGCCGGCCCCGTCCGCCGCCTCCTCCCTGCCGCCGCCGCCCGAACCCGTCTTCACCCGCACCCTCCGCATCGCCCTGGCCGACAACCCCGACCCCGTGCTCATCCACGTCGGCCCCGCCGAAGCCACCAACGCCTGCCGCATCCGCATCGCCGGCGAATCCGCCACCGCCATCGCCGAGCCCGCCGCCCTCCTCGACTTCCCCCTCGACGCCGAACCCTACCAGTCCCTCGACGTCCTCTCCATCCCCTCCGCCAACGTCCTGGCCCTCGACCTCGGCACCCCGGCCCGCACCCTGTCCGTCCGCCGCGACCCCGTGACCGGCGACTGGGTCCAGCCGCCCGAAGGCTTCGACGCCCTCCTCGCCGCCCTATCCCCCCTCCGCGCCGCCGAATGGCTGCCCATTCCCGACGGCCTCGACCGCACCGCCCCCGTCTCCACCCTACGCATCACCCAGACCGGGCGCCGCACCCTCTCCAACACCCTTCTCCTCTATCCCGACGGCATCTACCTCCTCCGCGGCCATCCCGCCGCCTTCCGGCTCCCCCCCGACTCCCCCGTCGCCCGCTGGCTCACCCCGTCGCTCCCCGCCGCCGCCGGAGAAGAACCCGCCCCCGCCGCCCAAGCCCCCGCCGCCCCATGACCCCCGCCCCCTCCCCCGCCCCCCGTCTCCTGCGCATCTTCATGGACGCCCACGTCCACGTCTACCCCGCCTACGACCTGCCCGCCTTCCTCCTCGCCGCCCTGGACCACATGCCCCGCCTGGCCCCCACCGACCAACGCATCCTCTGCCTGGCCGAGCGCTCCAACCACGCCTTCTTCCAGTCCCTGGCACAGGACGAAATCGCCCTGCCGCCCGAGACCTGGCGCATCGTCGCCTGGGACCCCGACGGCGCCGTGAAGATCCGCCACCGCCCCACCCACCGCGACCTCTGGATCGTTGCCGGACGCCAGATCGCCACCCGCGAAAAACTCGAAGTCTGCTCCCTCTTCTCCGACGCCCCCGTCCCCGACGGAATGAACGCCCGCGAAACCATCCGCGCCGTCCGCGACGAAGCCGGCGGCCTGCCGGCCCTCGACTGGGCCTTCGGCAAGTGGCTGTTCGCGCGCGGCAAGCTGGTGAAAACCCTCTTCGGGACCACCCCCGACCTCCTCCTGATCGATACCGCCATGCGCCCCCGCGGCACCCCGCCCCCGACCGTCTACGCCGACGCCCTCCGCGCGGGCCGCCCCATCCTGGCCGGCTCCGACCCCTTGGCGGCCCCCGTCGAACAGACCCAACCCGGCCGCTACGGCGTCACCTTCCAGCTCCCCGCCCCCGAAGACCCATCCACGATCGTCGCCCCCCTCCGCGCCTTCCTCTCCGCCCCCCACCCCGCCCCGCTCCCCACCTTCGGCACCCGCGACACCCTCCTCCGCGCCCTCCTCCGCCGCCGCCGCGCCGCCGCCGCCGACCGCTCCCCCCGCCCCTGACCGCCTCCTCCCGCCCCCCCCGTATTTCCCTCCCCTCCCCCCTCCAAGCCAACGTGATGACGCCCCCCCGCCGCCGTCCATTCCACACCACTTCCTCCGAATCCTGTGCCACCGCTTCGCCCTGAGCAGGGCAAGGTTTTCAGTGGCTTTTCAATCCCTCCCCCACCCCCATGTCGCGCGGAAGCGCACCTCTCCCTCTGCGCTCTCCACGGGGAGGGCCGCGCTTTGTCGCGGCCGCGCGATTGGGGTGTTACCGGCATGCCCCCGAAGCGCCCTTGCGGAGACGGCCCGGACGAAGCCGGGCCCTCCCGGGATACGGAAAACGGCTGGGAGGTGCGGCTTTCAGCCGCGCCATGTACTTGGACAAGCAACGCCGGCCTTTCTGCACAACCATCGCGCGACTTCCGGAGGTGCGGCTTCCAGCCGCGCCGCCCGATTGGAGATTATGGAAAAACCTTGCGATTTCATGTCGGGCGCTCCCTCCGGTAGGGCCCGACCTCCGGGCGGGCCGTACGGCAGGATGGCCCATGCCGGGCCGCCCGGAGGCCGGCCCCTACCGGCCCACAGGGACAGGCCCAGACCATTCCATCCGGCCGCCCAAAACCGATGGAAAGGCCATGTTTTTCCGTAATCTCGTTTGCGTGGGTTGGGGGCGGGCACAAGAAAACCCCGGCCGCCGGGGAGGGCGGGCCGGGGTTGGGCCGGAGGGTGGCCGGAAGGATTATTCCGCGGCGGGGGCCTGGGCGGCCGGGGGCGTCTCGGCGGCGAGGCGGATGTGGATGTCGCGGAGCTGCTTGGCGTCCACGGTGGCGGGGGCGGACATCAGCAGGTCCATCGCCTTCTGGGTCTTCGGGAAGGCGATGACGTCGCGGATGCTCTTGCAGCCCGCCAGCAGCATGACCAGGCGGTCGGCGCCGATGGCCAGCCCGCCGTGCGGCGGCGCGCCGTATTCGAGGGCCCGGATCAGGTGCTGGAAGCGGTCCTTGATTTCCGCCTCCGGCAGGCCGAGGACCTTGAACATGCGCGCCTGGAACTCCGGGTCGTGGATGCGGATGGACCCGCCGCCGAGTTCGGTGCCGTTGAGCACGATGTCGTAGGCGACGGCGCGGACTTTTTCGGGGTCGCTGTCCAGCAGCGGGATGTCGTCGGGGTTCGGCGAGGTGAAGGGATGGTGGACGCTCACCAGGCGGCCTTCGTCGTTGCGCTCGAAGAGCGGGAAGTCGGTCACCCACGTGAACTTGAATACGTCCTCCGGAATGGCCCCGGTCTGGGCGGCGGCCAGCAGGCGGATGCGCCCGAGCAGGGGGAGGACCTTCTCGGCCTTGTCGGCGCCGAAGAGGACGAGGTCGCCGGGGGCGATGCCGAGCTTGGCGGTCATGGCGGCCTTCTCGGCGTCGGAGAAGAACTTGACGATGGGGGACTTCCAGGTGCCGTCTTCCTGCACGCGGATGTAGGCGAGGCCGCCGAGGCCGGCTTCCTTGGCCATGCCGGTCCAGTCCTGCTCGACCATCTTGATGGAGCAGTGCGGGGAGCCGCCCTTGACGTTGATGGCCTTGAGGACGCCGCCGCTCTCCAGCGCGCGCGCGAAAACCTTGAAGGAGGTGCCGGCGAAGACGTCGGCCAGGTCGGTGATTTCCATGCCGAAGCGGAGGTCGGGCTTGTCGGAGCCGAAGCGGTCCATCGCCTCGCGCCAGGTCATGCGCGGCAGCGGGAGGGCGGGCACGGGCTTGCCGGTGGCTTCCATGAGCTTGGCGATGAGGCCGTCGATAAGGGTAATGATGTCCTCTTGGCCGACGAACGACATTTCGACGTCGAGCTGGGTGAACTCGGGCTGGCGGTCGGCGCGGAGGTCTTCGTCGCGGAAGCAGCGGGCGACCTGGAAGTAGCGGTCCATGCCGGACATCATCAGCAGCTGCTTGTACTGCTGCGGGGCCTGCGGGAGCGCGAAGAAGGTGCCCGGGCACACGCGGCTGGGCACGAGGTAGTCGCGGGCGCCTTCGGGGGTGGACTTGGTGAGGATCGGGGTTTCGATCTCCATGAAGCCGTTGGCGTCGAAGTAGTTGCGCGCGGTCTGGATGAGCTTGTGCCGCAGGAGGAGGTTGCGTTGCATGGAGGGGCGGCGGAGGTCGAGGTAGCGGTACTCGAGGCGCAGGTCCTCGCTGACGGCCATCGCTTCGCGGTCTTCGAGCGGGAAGGGCGGGGTCTTGGCGCGGTTGAGGACCTCGATGCCGGAGCAGCGGACCTCGATGGCGCCGGTGGCGATCTTGTCGTTGACCATGTCGGCGGGGCGGGCGCGGACGGTGCCGTGGACGCGCACGACGTACTCGGGGCGGCAGCTCTCGGCGCGGGACCAGGCGACCTGGGAATCCTGCGGGTCGAAGACGCACTGGGTGATGCCGTAGCGGTCGCGCAGGTCGAGGAAAATCAGCCCGCCGTGGTCGCGGACGCTGTCGACCCAGCCGCAGAGGAATACGGAAGCGCCGTCGTCGCCGGCGCGGAGCTGGCCGCAGGTGTGGGTTCTGGATTGCATGGAAAGTTCCTTTCTGTTGGGGCGCGGTCCGTGGACCGCGGATGGGAAAACGGCGGGAGTATAGGCGGGGGGATGGGACGGGGCAAGAATTGTTTGCGCATCCGCGCCCGCTGCGTCACTCCGCGTCGCGCGTCCAGTGTTCCTGGCGGATGCGCTCGATGCGCGACTCGGCCTCGGCGGCCGCGGGCACCCCGGCCCCGGCCACGCGCCGGTAGGTCTTGACGGCCGCGTCCCACTGCCCGGCGCGCTCCTGGAGCGCCGCCGCGGCGAACGCGGCCCGCGTGAACCACACCGCCGACTCGGCCGCCGGGCGCGCCTCCTGCAGGTACGAGTACGCCGTCTCCAGGTACTGCTCCAGCGCCTCCGTGCGGTTCCCCAGCTTCTCCAGGCACCGCCCGATCTTGTAGCGCGCCTGCAGCGCGAGGTCCCCGGGGACCCCGGCGAAGTCCGCCAGCGCCCGGTAGCTCATCAGCGCCTCCTCGTACCGCCCCGGGTCGGACGCCCCCAGCGTGAACTGGCAATCCCCCTTGCGCCCGCGCGCCATGAGCGCCTCGGGGCTCTGAGGGAACCGTCCCGCCACCTCGTCGAACGCGACGATGGCGAGCGCGAACTGCCCCAGCTCGCACAGCACGTCGCCCTGCGAGAGCAGCGTCTCGGGCAGGCGCGGCGAGTCGGGGTAGCCAGCCATGAGCGCGTTGAAATGCTCGTTCGCCTCGAGGTAGGCCGACCGCGCGGCCGCGGCGCGCCCCGCCCAGTACAGCGCTTCCGGCGCCCGGGCGCTGCGCGGGTAGTCGGCGGCGACGGCGGCGAACCGCTTCTCCGCGACCTCCGCATCGCCCTCGTTGAAGGCCTTTTCCGCGAGCCAGAAGCGCACGTCGGGCGCGAACTCCGAATCCGGGTACTCCTTGAGGAACCGCTCGCACGCGGCGATGGCGTCCTCGTCCTTCCCGAGCAGGTACAGGCACCACCCGCTCATGAACAGCGCGCGCGGCGCGGCCTCGCTCTTGGGGAACTCCCGCCGGATCCGCAAAAAATCGTCCAGCGCCGGCTGGAACGCCCCCAGCCCGTACCGGATCCGCCCCCGCGCCATCAGCGCCGCGGCGGTCTGCGCCGGGTCGGCGGCCTTGCCCGCGCGCCCGGCGCCCTCGACGAGCCGCCCGTACTGCTCCATCGCCGTGTCCAGCGCCCCCCGCTCCTCGTACATCCGCCCGAGCCGCGCCGTCGCCGCGCGCGTCCACGCGCTTTCCGGCTCCGACCGCGACAGGTCCAGCCAATCGATTTCCGCCTCCCGCTCCTCGCCCGCGGCGAGCCGCGACTCGGCCCCCAGGAAGCGCGCCTCGCCCCACTCCGGCGAGCCCGCGGGCGCCTCCGACGCGATTTCCGCGAACGCCTCCGCCGCGCGCGCGTGCCTTCCGCACGCCGCCTGCAGGCGGGCTTCTTCCAGGCGCAGCGCGAGGCGCGCGGCGCCCTTGCCCTCGGCGGCGACGGCGCGTTCCAGCGCGTCCGCGGCCTCCTCCAGGCGGCCCTGGGCCGCGAGCAGGCGCCCCAGCCGCGCGTGGACCCCCGCCGTGCCCTCCGCCCCGTCGAACGCTTCCAGCCAGGCCCTGCACTCCGCCTCCGCCTCCTCCGGGCGGCCGGCCTGCTCCAGCCAGTCCGCCAGTTGCAGCTGCAGCGCCGCCGCGCGCGACTCGTCGGGGACGCGCCCCGCGACCTCGCGCAGCAACCCGGCACCCTCCTCCCCGCGCCCCGCGGCGCCCATCAGGCGGGCGCGGAGCACCTGGCACTCCAGGCGGTCCTCCGGATGCCTCGCGAGCGAGAGCGCCTTGCCGGCGGCCTCCAGCGCGGCCCCGTACTCCCCTTCCGCCGCCAGCGCCCTGGCCGCCACCCGGTACCCGCCCGAAGCCGCCTCCGCGGCGGGATCCAACCCTTCCAGCCGTTCCAGCCACGCCTTGCCGGCGAGCTTGCCGCCCTCCAGGTCCAGCTCCGCCAGCCGCACCAGCGCCCAGCCGTGCCACGGCGACGGCTCCGGCCACTTCTCCGCCACGCGTTCCAGCGCCGCGCGGGCCCGGGCCGTCTCGCCGGCGGCCGCCATGCGGTCCGCGAGGGCCATCCACGCGCCCGGCGCCTGGTTCCCGTCCTGGCCCTCGCCGCCGGGCACCCCCTCCAGCGCCTCCCCGGCCGCTTCCGCCTCGTCCCAGCGGCCCAGCTCGGCGGCCGAATCCATGGCCAGGCGGAGCGCCGCGGGCACCGCCGCGTCGCCCGGATGCCGCCCGGCGAACCCCTCCAGCTCCTCCAGCGCGGACTCCGGCTTGCCGGACGCCGCGGCGGCCCGTGCCGATTCCAGCGCGAAGCCCGCCGCGAGCGGCCCCGACGCACCGACCTTGCCGCGGTGCGCCGCCAGCAGCCGCACGGCTTCCGGCGGCTTGCCTTCCGCGAGCGCCACGCGCGCCAGCCATAGGGCCGCCTCCGCCTGGCGGCGGCGGTCGGACGACTCCGCGAGCACCGACTGGAACTGCCGGCGCGCCAGCCCCCACATCCCGTCCTCCAGCGCCGCGCGCCCCACCGCCAGACGCTTCACCGCCTGCTCCCCGCCGGCCCCTTCCGCGACCTCCGCGTGCTCGGCGGTCTCGGCGGTTTCCGCGGCTTCCGCGGCCTCCGCGGACGGCACCTCCTCCGCAACGCCGGACGCCTCCTGTCCCCACGCGGCGGCCCCCCACGCCACGCAACCCGCCGCCGCCAGTTTTTCCAACCATTGGAAACCTTTTTTCCAACCATTGGAAACTTTTTTTCCAATCATTGGAAAACTTCTGTCGCCCGCCATGCGCATTGTCCGTTCAATCGTTGGATTGGTCTGTCGTTGGATCGCTGGATCGTTGGATCGTTCAATCGTTGGATCGTTTTGCCGGTTCGGTTCAGATCAGAACTGCACCGTCGGGGCCGTCGCCGCCGCTTCCACCGCCTCGAAGGGCTTGCGCGTCTCGAACCCCGCCAGCCGCGCAATCAGCGCCCCCGGCATCTTGCGGATGCCCGTGTTGTAGCCCTTCACCGACTCGTTGTACCGCTGGCGCTCCACGTTGATCCGGTTCTCCGTCCCGCTCAGCTCGTCCTGGAGCCGCACGAAATTCTCGTTCGCCTTCAGCTCCGGATAGTTCTCCACCACCACCATCAGCCGCGCGAGCGCGCTTTCCATGCCCGAAGCCGCCGCCATCTTCTCCTCCGGCGTCTTCGCCTCGCCCCACTGGCTGCGCAACCGCGTGATCTCCTCCAGCGTCCCCTTCTCGTGCGCCGCGTAGCCCTTGACCGTGTTCACCAGGTTCGGGATCAGGTCGAACCGCCGCTGCAGCACGCTTTCCACGTTGCCCCAGGCTTCGTTGCACGCCTCGTCCTTGCCGACCATGCCGTTGTACTGCCCCAGGCCCCACAGGACCAGGACCGCCACAACCGCAATCGCCCAGATCGTACCCTTCTTCATGCTTTCGTTCCTTTCGCTTTCGCTTCCAAATTCACCAACCCCCGCGCGCCCCGCCGCCGCCGCTGCGGCCCCCGTGGCCGTGGAAACCGCCGCCCCTGCGCGCCCCACCCCCCGCATGCCGCACCGGCGACCGCCCCGGCGTGGCGCGCGACGGCGACTTCACCGGCGCCAGCGACTCCTCCGACCCGTCCCCCTCGCCGCCGCCCCCCTTGCACGCGCTCCACACCACCAGGCCGACGAACAGGATGAAGAACCCGGCGAAGATGTACAGCCCCGCGTTCGACTTCTTCCGTTCCGCGAACACCTCCCCGGCCATCACCTTCAGCAGCGCCGCCGCCCCCTCCTCCAGCGCCGCCGCGTAGTCGCCCTCCTTGCAGTGCGGGATGATCGCCTCGTCGCGGATCCGCCCGCACAGCGCGTCGGACAGCGCCCCCTCGAACCCGTACCCGACCTCGATGTCCACCTGCCGCTCCTCCAGCGCCAGCAACAGCAGCACCCCGTTGTCCTTGCCCTTCTCGCCGATCTGCCACTGCTCGAAGAGCTTGTTCGCGAAATCCCCGATCTCCCCGCCCTTCAGCGACGGCAGCGACGCCACCACCAGCTGCGCCCCGTTCGACGCCGTCCCCGCCTTGATGGCCTCCACCAGCGCGGCCTGCCGTTCCGGGCCCAGCACCCCCGCGTAATCCATGACGGGCGACTCCAGCGCGAGCCCCTTCCGCCACGCGTCCGACTCCGCCGCGCCGGCCCAAACCACCCCCGCGCCGGCGGCCCACACCGCCGCCGCCGCGACCACCACTAGCCTGTATGCCCTTCTCATGCGCCCGCCGACTCTACCCCACCCCCCTCCCCCAACGCAACGCTTTTCCCCCCTTCCGCCCCCCTGCCGCCCCCTTCCCTGCCCTCCACCAATCCCCATTCCCCCGCCCCCCTCCGCGCCCCCCCCACTGCCCCCGCTTCCCCCCCGTCGCTTCCCCCACCTCCACCCAACTTTTGCAATCACATGAATTCCCTTGACATTCCACCAGAACTCCCCCATTCTCTCTCCCCATGAACATCCTCTCCTCCGCCTCCAAGAAAACCTCCTCCATCTTCCAGGAAC
Source organism: Kiritimatiellia bacterium (assembly GCA_017540905.1). Taxonomy (GTDB): domain Bacteria; phylum Verrucomicrobiota; class Kiritimatiellia; order CAIQIC01; family Lenti-01; genus CACXEY01. Next base: position 49,794 of record JAFYAC010000051.1, read on the forward strand.
TCGCCGACGCCCCCGCCATCGCCCCC
>JAFYAC010000052.1 GCA_017540905.1 Kiritimatiellia bacterium
CAGTTTGTGCCCCCTCCTCCCTTCCGCCTCGACATTTGGTGCCCCTTGATTGGATGGCAAGGCCCCTGGTGGGGCGAGCCGTCCCCGGCGAGCCGGTGTGGAAGGGGGCAGGAGGTCTGGAAAACCGGCAAGAACGGCTCGCCTCGCCCCACCATGCGCCTCGCGCGGGAATATGCAAGCGTGGATTTGGTCCGCCCCGTGCACAAACCGGAGATGCGCCCAGGCGGTTGACCAAAGGGAACCACCGCTGGAATCCCGCGAACGCAGGGCGCAAGGAGGGCGACAGGACACTCCCCCCTTTGCGGATGGACCTTTCGCAAGCTTGCCCCGACGGCCACCCGCAGTACTCCCCCCGCCGCCCTTTCCATCCACTCCGAATGTGCACTCCTGCAACCGTCTTCCAGCGGGCGGCACCCCCCTCGCGGAGAGGGGGGGATGCTTGCGCACGCTCCTTGCTCCGAATTCCGCCCATCCAACCCGGTCAATTCATGAAACACCCCGAAGCACCGACGTTTTCCAAGCGCATGGTCGCGCGGAAGCGCGACCGGGGGGCTCTCCACGGGGAGGGCCGCGCTCCGTCGCGGCCGCGAGGACGGGGTGTTCCTGGCATGTCCCAGCAGCGCCCTGTGGAGACGGCCCGGACGAAGCCGGGCCCTCCCGGGATTCGGCGGCTCTTTTGGGGGAGCGGCTGGATAAAACGGTGGCGAGACCCGGGAGGTGCGGCTTTCAGCCGCGCCGCTTGCCCAAGCCATGGCGCGGCTGAAAGCCGCACCTCCCAAAAAGAGGATGCGCCATTCCGTAAACCGCTCTGGCCGCAATGCCAGCTGGCGCCCGCCGCGCGGGGCCGCTCCTACACGTCCGAAAAGTCGGTGCTGTCGCCGTTGTTCGGGAGTTCCACGGGGATGCGGAGGCGGTCCCTCACCAGTTTGGCCAGGCGCTCGCGCGGCTCCTGTTCGCCGTGGACCAAGATGAGCTTCTTCGGGCGCGCGTCGTAGACGTAGCGGAAGAGTTCCAGCCGGTCGGCGTGGGCCGAGAAGGCGTTGAGCGTGGTGATTTCCGCCGCGACCTGGAAGTCGTCGCCGAAGATCTTGACCTTCTTTTCGCCGTTCTGGAGGCGGCGGCCGAGGGTGTTGACGGCCTGGTAGCCGACGAGGATGACGCCGTTGGCCGGGTTGTCGATGCCGTGCTTGAGGTGGTGCAGGATGCGCCCGTGTTCGCACATCCCCGCCGCCGCCAGCACGATGGAGGGCTCCTTGGAGGAGGTGATGGCCTTGGAGTCGTTCACCGTCTCGGCGAACTTCAGCCAGCGGGGCGTGACGGGGGAGTCGCCGGTGCGTTCGCGCAGTTCGTAGTACTCGTGGTCGAGGATGTCCTGGTTCTTCTCGAAGATCTGGGAGACGGCGTGCGCCATCGGGCTGTCGAGGTAGACCGGCACGCGCGGGAGGTCGCCGGAGGCGAAGAGGGAGGAAAGGTGGTAGATGATTTCCTGCGCGCGCTCGAGCGCGAAGGTCGGGATCATGACCTTGCCGCCGCGCCCCAGGATGCGCGTGACGACCTGCCGGAGGTCCTCGCGGGCGTTGCGGGCGGCGTCGTGCAGGCGGTCGCCGTAGGTGCTTTCGAGGATGAGGACGTCCACGCCGGTCATCTCCGCGGGGTCGCGCAGCAGCGGCAGGTGTCGGCGGCCGAGGTCCACCGCGTAGCCGATCTTCAGCGGGTCGCGGCCATGGCGGGGAATCTTGATCTTGGCGACGGCGGCGCCGAGGATGTGCCCCGCTTCGAGGTGGAGCAGCTTGACCCCGCCCGGCAACTCCAGCGGCGCGTCGTAGGCGTGCGGGCGGATGAGCCGGAAGGTGGCCTCGGCATCGGCGGTCGTGTAGAGCGGCACCACGGGCGGCATGCCCTTGCGGTTGGTCTTCTGGTTCAGGTAGGCGGCGTCGGCTTCCTGGATGTTCGCGGCGTCGCGCAACATCACCGGCAGCAGGTCGGACGTCGCCGACGTGCAGTGGATCGGGCCCTGGTAGCCCTCCTTGACGAGCAGCGGCAGCGCCCCGCAGTGGTCGATGTGGGCGTGCGAGACGACGACCGCGTCCACGGTGCCGGCCGGGAAGCCGAGGTTGCGGTTGAGCTTTTCCGCCAGCTGCCGCGGCCCCTGGTAGAGGCCGCAGTCGAAGAGGATGCGCGCCATCCCCACGTCGAGCAGGTGTTTGGATCCGGTGACTTCGCTGGCCCCGCCGAGAAAGCTCCACTTCATGCGCACGCTCCTTTCATGGCCGGAGGATAGCGCCGCGCCCCCGCTTCCGCAAGCCCCGATTGCTCAGGGGAGAACAGCGACTTGGAAAACCACAATCGGCAAAGAGGGTTACGGCGGGGCAATCAGGGGCTTTTCCGAAATCCGAGCCCAAGATGCCAAGAGAGAAGGGGATGAACTCGGGATGAACTCCGATTTGTCCGATGCCTGCGCTAACGCTCCGGCAATGCGTTCCAAAAGCTCCTTCCTTGCGCACGCGTTGAAGATTTCTGGTTCTTCGGGGATTACAGTGGAACCACCTCTGGAATTCCACGAATGCAAGGCACAAGGAAGGCGACAGGACACTTCCCCCTCCGAGAGGGGGGTGGCGCGGCCATGGTTGGGATGTCCATGGCTTGGCAAAAGACAAGCGGAAGGGGCCGCGGCGGGGGGAGTACTGCGGGATGCCGTCGCAAGCAAGCGCAACTCCATTCCAACAACAAACAAATCAAGGCCTTTGCGAATCGACCATGCGGAAGCATGCCTCGACGGCCACCCGCAGGACTCCCCCCGCCGCCCTTCCCACCCACTCCGAATGCGCACCCTTGCAACCGTCTTCCACCGGGCGGCACCCCCCTCTCGGAGGGGGGCGAATGCTTGCACACCCTCCATTCTCCGATACAACTCCCCCCCAATCTCACGGCGACAATCCCCATCCACCAAATTTCCCGAAGAACCAGATTTTTCCGATTCCGGAAGATGAAGCGTTGGGACAACGCCGTGCACGATTCCGCGGAGGCCCGGAAACCAGAATGGGACAAATGTCCATCGTTCGGGCAGCGACGGAGGCCCCGGGCACGGGGCATCCGGCGCTGACCGTGTTGTTGGGATGCCATTGGATCAGCCATTGGAACGCATCGCCGGAGCGTTAGCGAAGGCATCGGACAAATCGGAGTTTGTTCGTTCTCCCCGGCGGGCGCAAATGAACCCAAACCTGACAATGGCATCCAAAGTCACATTTCCTGGGCATTCTTTCCCTCTGCGGACGCGCGGAAGCGCGTCCCTCCCCGTGGAGAGCGCACCGGGAGGGTCGCGCTTCCGCGCGACCTTGTGCTTGGGAAACTGCTGGGAAGCCACAGAAAATCTCAAATTGCTCTGGTACACCGCAAAGTCCAATCATTCGCATGGTTTCTGGGTAGGGCGGCGAGTCCCTTCGCCGCCGTGTGCCAGCCAAGCGCATGGAAAGCTTTGCATTTGCCTTCATGCCGCGATCGTTTCGCACGGCGGGCAGGGGACTGCCCGCCCTACCAGCCCGTCAAATACGGCGGACTTCCATGGTTGGTTCCACAAATTTCCCGGGGAAACGCCCGTGTTTCCCTTGGTATCCCGCAAGCGACCGGCCCCGCCGCGCGGCGGAAGTGGACACCGCCCCGCGAATCCGCTACAGTCGCCCCCATGCCAGCAAAACGAAAGGGCGGATACGGCTTCGGCGCCTTCAAGGGCGTCTTCACGCCGAGCATCCTGACGATCATCGGCGTCGTCATGTACCTCCGCTTCGGCTGGGTCCTGGGCAACCTCGGGCTCGGCCGCACGCTCCTGCTCGTCACGCTCTGCAATTCGGTGACACTCCTGACGGGCCTCTCCCTCTCGGCGCTGGCGACGAACCGCGAGGTGCAGGGGGGCGGCGCCTACTACCTGGTCTCGCGCGCGTTCGGAGCGGAAACCGGCGCGGCCATCGGCATCCCGCTCTTCCTTTCGCAGGCGATCGGCACGGCCTTCTACGTGGCGGGCTTCTCGGAATCGCTGGTGGGGGCGCTGCCGGCGGCCGCCGGATGGGATCCGCGCGCGGTGGGGTCGGCGACGCTGCTGGCGCTGGGCGCCGTCTCGGTGTTCTCGGCGAACCTGGCCCTGCGGGTGCAGTACTTCATCATGGCGGCAATCGCCCTGTCGCTGGTGTCCTTCTTCGCCGGCGGCAATCCCGGGGCGGAAGCGCTGGCCGGCCCGGCGGGCGGCGTTCCGGCATCGCCGGGCTTCTGGGCGGTCCTGGCGGTGTTCTTCCCGGCGGTGACGGGCATCCTGAGCGGCGTCGGGATGTCCGGCGACCTGCGCGACCCGGGGCGGGCGATTCCCCGCGGGACCCTCGGGGCGGTGCTCGCGGGCTACGCCATCTACATGGCGGTGCCGGTGGCCTTCCACTTCTTCGCCGGCGGCGCCCCGGCCCTCCGCACCGACCCGATGCTTTTCCAGAAGTGCTCCCGCTGGCCGGCCCTCGTCCTGCCCGGCGTGTGGGCGGCGTGCCTTTCCAGCGCCCTCGGCTCGCTCCTCGCGGCCCCGCGCGTGCTGCAGGCGATGTCCCGCGACCGCCTCGCCCCCGCCTTCCTCGGGCGCGGCTACGGCAAGGGCGACGACCCTCGCGCGGCGGCGGTCCTCGCCTTCGCGCTCGCGGCGGGGGCCGTGTGGGCGGGCGGCGTCAACCTGCTCGCCCCCGTGCTGACGATGGTCAACCTGGTCATCTACGCCCTGCTCAACCTGGCCGCGGCCATCGAGGAAGCGGTCGGCAGCCCGGCGTGGCGGCCGACCTTCCGCGTGCCCTGGACCGTGGCCGCCGCCGGGTTCGCCCTCTGCGCGGCCATGATGGTCCTCATCAGCCCCGGCGCCACCGTCGCGGCGATGCTGCTGATCGGCGCGATCCACTGGGCGATGGTCCGCCGCCGCCTGCGCGCCCGCTGGAACGACTTCCGCCGCAGCCTGCTCCGAGGCGGGGCGCGCACGCTGCTGCATCGGCTCGACAACCATCCCGCCGACGGCCGCAACTGGCAGCCCGACATCCTCGCCCTCGGCGCCGCCAGCGCCCGTCGCTCCTGGCTCGGCGAACTGGCGGCCGCCCTGTCGCGCGGCCGCGGCCTGCTCACCATCGCCTCCGTGGTCCCCGAAGAAGGTTGGACCGCCGACCGCACCGAAACCGTCCGCCGGACCGTCCACGACTGGGCCGCCCGGCGCGGCATCGGCGCCTTCGTCCGGGTGCATCCCGCCCCCGACCCGTGGTCCGGGATGCGCGAACTCGTCCGCTCCTACGGCTTCGGCCCGCTGGTGCCCAACACCGTCCTCCTCGGGGCACCCGGCGACCCCGAAAACGCGGCGGGGGTCGCCTCCGTCGCCAAACTCGCCGTATCCCTCCGCCGCAACCTGCTCCTCGCCGCGCGCGAGGCCCCCGGCGGCACCCCCGCCGCGGCCGCGCCCACCCCCTCCCCCACCCCGGCGCACGCCCCGGCGCCCGGCGCGCCGCGCACCATCGACGTCTGGTGGCGAGGGCGCGGCAACAACGCCTCCTTCCTCCTCGCCCTCGCCTGCCTCCTGCGCCGCAGCCGCCAGTGGGAGGGCGCCGCCCTGCGCCTCTGCCACGTCGCCGAGCCCGATGAGGATCCCCGGCGCGCCGAAGAAGTCCTCCGCGACTTCCTGCGCGACGCCCGCGTGGAGGCCGCCGTGGCCGTCATCCCCGCCGAACGAGCCCTCGGCCCCGGAGGCGCCGCGGCCGCCATCCGCGACGCTTCCGCCGACGCCGGCCTCGTGCTCCTCGGCCTGCGCCCGCCGGCCCCGGACGAACCCGACGACGCCTACGGCCGCTATCTCCTCGCCTGCCGCCACGGCGCCGCCACCCTCCCCCGCACCCTCTACGCCCTCGCCGCCGACGGCATCGACTTCCGCGACGTCTTCGCCTGACCCCGCCCGCCCCGCTCCCCGCCCCGGCCCCCCATCCCCGCCGCCACGAATGGGATTAGAGCGGTTCAAGAAATGCTGTAGCCGTTTCGGGAGGGCCGCGCTTTGTCGCGGCCGCGTGCAAGGACGAAAAACCAGGCCTGAACGAAGCCGGACCCTCCCCGACTTGCGGCCACACTTTATCTTGATTTGCTCTTGTCGAGCGTAAAGTCAAAGCTTTCGTATTTGTCTGGCCCGGATGGGTAGGGCGGACAGTCCCCTGCCCGCCGTGCGAAGGGGTGTGTCATGAAGGCAAATCCATGCGCAAAACAGGCGCACGGCGGCGAAGGGACTCGCCGCCCTACCCTGTTTTGAATCCGCCCAAGACGTTTTTGGCCGCGCAAAGCCCCTCCCTGCCAACTCTCCGTGCCTCCTTTCTCCTCGCGCTCCATCCTCCGAATTCCGCCGCACAATCCCTCCCGCGCCGGACCCGTCCACCGAATTCCCCGAAAAACCTTTTTTCTTGAAAAAGTGGAATCATTCCGCATACTGGCGGGAAATCAGGAAAGGGCAACATGAATACTACTTGCAAGAAATCTCTGCTCCCCGTGGCCATGGGCATGGGGTTGGCGCTGGTGCTGGCCGCCGGGTGCGCGGACAACCGTCCCCGCCTCAATGCGCGCCTTCTCGGCGAAGGCGGCGAAGAGCCGGCGTTTTTCAGCGACGAAACGGACCTTTCCCGCGTCCTCGCGACCAAGGAGCTGCTGAAGCTCCAGCGCGAGGAATACAAGGTCGGCCCCGACGACGTGCTGGAAGTCAGCGTGTTCGAGTGGGAAACGAACGACCAGACCAAGACCCTGCACCTGCGCGTCTCCGAAATCGGCATCATCTCCCTGCCGATGGTCGGCCCCCTCAACGTTTCCGGCATGTCCGTCCAGGAAATCCAGGCCGCCATCGAGGATGCCCTCCGCGACAAGGGCGTCCTGCAGGATCCCCGCGTCGGCGTCTGGGTCAGCGAATTCCGCAGCCGCCAGATCTCCGTCATCGGCTCCGTCCACCAGCCCGGCGCCTACGCCATCCACCAGAACGTCTCCACGCTGCTGGACATGGTTTCCCTCGCCGGCGGCCCGCAGGACAACGCCGGCAGCATCGCCTACGTCATCCGCAGCTCCGGCAGGGGCCAGGCTCCCGAACGCATCAAGGTCGACCTCGAGGAATTGCTTCAAAAAGGCCAGACCGACCAGAACCCGGTGCTGGGCGCCGGCGACGTGGTGTTCGTGCCCAGGGCCCCGCTGATCTACGTCTACGGCGCCGTCCGCCAGGCCGGCGGCTTCACCTTCCGCAAGCAACTCCGCGTCCTGGAATCCATCGCCCTCGCCGGCGGGTTCAACGAAATGGCCAGCCATTCCGACGTAGCCCTCATCCGCCGCTCCGAGGACGGCACCGAGCGCGTGTACAAGCTGGATGTCGACCGCATCGAGGCCGGCAAGGATCCCAACATCTTCATGCGCGACGGCGACGTCCTCCGCATCCACGAATCCACGCCCAAACGCCTCTGGGAAGAAATCACGACCTTGGTCCGCGGTCTCTTCAGCATCGGCTACCGCCTGGACCCGTAACCGCCCGACCCCGCCGCTGCGCGCCGCAACGGCGGGGTTTTTCCCCACCCCCCGCGAGAAAGGATGACAACACGATGAACGCCCCCGCTTTCGACAACCAGGATCCCTCCCTCCAGCCCGAATCCGCCCAGAACGAGCTGCACCTGATGGACTACGTGGCCGTCGTGCTCCAGCGCTGGCCCGTCGCGCTGGGCATCTTCATCCTCGTCGCGGTCCTGACGGTCCTCTATGCGTGGACCCGGACGCCCCGCTACACGGCCACCAGCCGTCTCCTCCTGGAAAGCCGCGGGGCCAACCTCACGGCCATGCGCGACGCCCTCGACCAGGGCCGCCTCGCGCAGGACGACATCATGCAGACGCACATCCAGCTGCTCACCTCCCCCCGCGTCATGGAAGCCGTCCTCCAGTCGGGCATCCTCGCGAAAGCCCCCGAGTTCCTCGCCACCAAGAACCCCGTCCAGAAGCTCACCAGAATGGTCAAGGCCTCCCCCGCGAAGGCCGGCTACGTCCTGGACGTCAGCGTGGAGCACGAAAACCCCGAACTGGCCGCGGAAATCGTCAACACGGTCGTCGATTCCTACCTCGCCCGCAACCGCGAGCGCCGCCTGAGCTTCTCCGACGGCGGCATCATCGAACTCCGCCAGAAGGCCGACCAGATGCGCACCCGCCTGGCCGAGCAGACCGCGGCCCTGCAGTCGTTCATGGAATCGAACCGCATGGTCTCCTTCGAAGACGCCCAGAACATCGTCGTGGACCGCCTCAAGGGCCTCAACAAGAACCTGATGGCCGCCGAACCGGTCCGCATGCAGGCCGAATCCCGCTATCTCACCGCCAAGACCATCCTCGAAGAGAGCGGCGGCTCCCCCATCGCCTACGAGTCCATCCCCGGCGTCCAGGAAAGCCCCCGCATCAACGCCATGAAAGCCGAGATGACCCGCCTGCAGCAGCAGTACTCCGACGTGCGGGACCGCCTCGGCAAGGAACACCAGCAGATCAAGAGCCTGACCGCCCAGATCGACGCGCTGAACACGCAGATGCTCCTCGAAGTCAAGAGCATCGTCGCCGGCCTCCGCGGCAAGTACGAGCAGGCGCTCAACGAGGAAACGATGCTCCGCGAGGAATTGGACAAGCAGGAGGACGAAGTCCTCCGCTTCAACGACCTCGCCGCCCGCTACAACCTCCTCAAGCAGTCCCGCGACTCCCTCCAGGAAACTTACAACGCCATCATCCACCGCATCGACGAACTCGACGTCAACCAGCTCAGCAGCCAGGGCGAGAACATCTCCGTGGAATCCTACGCCGAAGTCCCCCTGGTCCCCTCCTGGCCCTCCAAGAAGAAGATGCTCCTCATCGGCCTCTTCTTCGGCGCCCTCCTCGGCATCGGCTTCTGCTTCTTCCTCGACTACATGGACACGACCATCAAGACCGAAACCGACGTGCGCACCTACATCGGCCAGTCCATCATCGGCGGCATCCCTTCCGCGGAGGATGAAAGCGGCGACGACAAACCGGAGAGTTTCGACCTCTATTCCGTCGCGAACCCGCGCAGCAACTTCGCCGAATCCTTCCGCACGATCCGGACGGCGCTCGCTTTCACCTCCGCCGACTCCGCGCTGCGCTCGCTCGCCATCACCAGCGTGTTCCCGTCCGAAGGCAAGTCGCTCATCGCGATCAACCTCGCCATCGCCTACGCCAATGTCGGCAAGCGGACGCTGCTGGTCGACACCGACATGCGCAAGCCCCGCCTCCAGCACGTGTTCCCCGGCGGCTCCAAGCAGGGCATCGCCGACCTGCTGGCGGCCGACAGCCAGCTCGAGCCCGGCGCCCTCATCCAGCCCACCTCCGTGGACAACCTCTTCTTCCTCCCGGCCGGCACCATCCCGCCGAACCCCGTCGAACTGCTGGATTCCTCCCGCTTCGACGCCCTCCTCGCCCGCCTGAAGTCCGATTTCGAAATGGTCATCTTCGACGCCCCGCCGTCCCTGAGCATGGCCGATTCCATGATTCTCGGCAAGCGCACCGACGGCATCCTCCTCGTCGCCCGCGCCTTCTCCACCAACAAGTTCGCCGCGCGCCAGGTCGCCCAGAAGTTCCAGGCCGCCCGCGTGCGCGTGCTGGGCGTCCTGCTGAACAACGTGGACGCCCCGAGCGAGGGCTACTACAGCTACTACTCCCACTACAGCTACTACAAGTACTACCAGTACGGCGAAAACGCCAAGCAGAAGCAGGGCCTCTTCTCCAGGATCCTCGGCGGTTCCGACAAATCCAAGGCCAAGCCGAAATCCAAGGCCAAGCACAACAAGGGCGCATCCAAGGCCTAGCCGCGCCCCGCCGGCATGATCGACCTGCACTCCCACGTGCTGCCGGGGCTGGACGACGGATCGCCCGACCTCGAATCCTCGCTGGACATCTGCCGCATGGCGGCGGCCGACGGCATCACCGACATGGTGGCCACGCCCCACTACCGCAACGGCGTCGGCGTGCGCGACACCGGTGTCATCCCGCCCGCCGCCGATCTCCTCCGCAAGGCCCTCGCCGAGAACGGCATCCCGCTCGCGCTCCATGTCGCCATCGAGATGCCGTTGCTGGAAAACTACCTGGAACTCTACCGCGACGGAACCTGGCTCGCCTACGACCCCGGCCGGAAGTACATCCTCCTCGAATGCCCGCCCCTCCCCATCAACGGCGCGCAGGTGCTGTCGCGCGTCGTGGACGCGCTGCTCCGGGCCGGTGCCATCCCCATCCTCGCCCATCCCGAGCGGCTCCCCTTCCTCGACCGCATCGAGGACGTCATCCGCCTGCGCCGCCAGGGGGCGCTTTTCCAGGTCACCGCCGGCGCGCTCGCCATGCATTCCTCCTCCGGCCACCGCGCCCGCGAATGGCTCGACCGGGACATCGTGTCCTTCGTCGCGACCGACACCCACGGCACCAACCGCCGCCCCCCCATCCTCTCCGAGCCCCGCGACTTCATTCGCGCCCGCTGCGGCGCCGCCGTCGCCGAAGCCCTGACAAACGGCAACGCCCGCAAGGTTCTCGACGGGCTCCCGCTCGACTGACCCGGCCCACGGCGCACCATGTACCGCCCCCCGACAAGTCCCGATGGCGCTTTCCCGGAGTCCGGCGGTTCCCATTCGCATTCCCACTCGCACCACCACCATCACCACCACCGCCACTCCAACCGCCGGTCCAAACGCGCGGGCATCGCTTTTGCCGCCGCCGCCTGCCTCCTGCTGGGCTGGGCCCTGATACCGCTGGCCAGCGTCGGTTTCTTCGAAACCCGGATCGTGGCCATCGGAACCTGGTTTCTGGCGGCCCTCGCGTGCCTTCTGCCGCGGGACGGCGGACCGTTGCCCTCGGGGCGCGCCTGGTGCTTTCTGGCAGCCGCCCTCGCCCTCTGGTGCGGCATCCAGCTGGTTCCCGTCCCGACCGGACTGCCCGCCTTCTGGCGCGGCGACCCCGCGGTGTTCGCGCAGATTTCCGCCCACGCCGCCGGGCGCCTCCGCATGGCCGTCGTGCCCTACGACGCCTTCCACACGGGCCTCCACTGGGCCGGGCTCTTCGCCCTCGCCTGCGCCGCGGCGCACCATCTCGGACGCAAAACGCCCGCCCGCATCCTGCTGGCCGGAATCGTCCTCTGGGCCGTCCTGGAGGGCTTCTACGCGCTCTTCCACAACATCGGGCCCAGCGTCCGCCTCCGCGGCACCTTCGCCAATCCCGACGCCTTCGGCGGGCTCCTCGCCATGACCCTGCCGCTGACCGCGGCCCTGCTGCTCGACCGCGCCGCCGCCAACGCCGCCCGTCCCTCCGCATCCTTTTCCCGCCGCGGTGCCGCGACCCGTTTCGCGTGGCTCGCGGCCATCGCCGCGGCCTTCCTTTTCCAGCTGGCCATTCTCTTTTTCACCGGCTCCCGCGGGGCCACCGCTGCGGCGGCCCTCCCGCTGCTGGTTCTCCTCGCCTGGTGCTGGACGGCGTTTCCCGCCCGCCGCAGGGCCCTGCTCGGGGGGTTGCTCCTGCTGGTGTGCCTCGCGCCCGTGTTCTTCGTCCACGCCCAGCACCTCAACTTCTGGGAACGGGCCATGGACGCCGAAGGCGACTTCGACAGCGGCATCGCGTCCCGCCACCGCCTTTGGGAAGCCGGCCTTGCGCTCGTGCGGGACTTCCCCTGCGGGGCGGGCCCCGGCGGCACGATCCAGGCCATGCCCATCTACCAGTCCGACGCCCTCGGCCGCTACCGTCTCGACTACGCCCACAACGACACCCTCCAGTTCCTCGGCGATCTCGGCTGGCCCGGCGGGCTCCTGCTCCTCTGCGGCCTGCTGCTGCTGGCACGGCAAGCCATCCGGGCCGTGAAAGCGCCGTCCGGCGGCGATGCCCCCCTGCCCTGGCTGGAACGCGGGGCCGCGCTGGCCCTGCTGGCGTCCCTGGTCCACGCCCAGTCGGAATTCAACCTTTCCGCCCGTCCGCCCATCCAACTGGCGTTCGCCCTCCTCGCCGGCCTCCTCTTCGCCGAGCCCCGGGACGGGGCCGCGGACGGGGGCGGCCATTCCTCCCGACACCGCCGCCCGGCCTGGCTCCTGCGAGCCCCCGTCCTCCTGGCGGCCGCGGCGGCCATCGTCCTCTCCCTGCGCGCGGCCGTCGCCTACCGCGATGCGCGGGCCGCCGCGCAGGCCGCCGGACTCGCCACCCCCGCCACCGATTCCCCCCTCCTGCTGCCGGCCGCCCGCAGCCTCCCCGTCGCGCCGGACGACCCGGCCCTGGCCCGGGCCACCCGCTGGGGCGCGGACTCGCCCTTCGTGCAGGGCGTCCTCGCCTCCCTGCCGCTTTCCAACCACCGCCATGCGGTGTACCTCACCGCGAAGGCCCAGGCCGAAGCCCTCCGCGCGCGCGAAAAGGCCGAGGACGAGGCCGACGATGCCGACGGCGGCGCCATCCTCCCCGCGGACGGCGCCCTCCCGGAGATTTCGCCCGCATGGGATTCCGTCGATGCCGACCTGGACCCCGACGATTCCGGCCCGGCCGCCCCCACGCCCGAAATGATGGCCCAAGCCACCCTCGCCCTGCGTTTCGAGGAAGCGCAGGCCGTGGGCGAGGCCCTGCCCCACGCCGAAGCCGCCCTGCGCCTCGCCCCCTGGTCCAGCCAGGCCATGACCGACCGCGCCTGGATGCTCCTCCGCGCCGTCGCCCTGCGCGCCCTGCCCGCCGATGCCCGGGACGCCGCCACCGCCGAAGCCCACGCGGACCTCGATCTGGCGGCCAAGCTCTTCCCCTCCGACGCCTACACCCTCTCCGACATCTGCGCCGCCCTCTCCGCCGAAGAGAAGAACGACGAAAACCTCCCGCGCATCCTCGAACTCGCCGAACGCGCATTCGCGCTGAATCCCACCGCGTCGGTCCACTCCATGGACCGCTGGTGGCGCGTCGGGATTCCCATCCACCCCTTCGCGCAGATTGAAGGCATCCCCCTCCCCGCCCTCCAGAACCTCTACCGCCGCGCGCTCGACGCGGGGGACGCCGCCGAAGCCGATGACATCCTGTCGCTCATCGAACTCCGCACGCGCCCCGGCGCCCCGCTCCCGCCCATTGCCGCCAACTGGGGTCCTGCGCGCCTCGCCAGGTGGCAGGACCTCCAGCACCGCGCCCGCCTCTGGGTCATCCGCCGGCGCCTGCGGCAGAACCTCCGGACCGGCGACTGGGCGGCCGTTGCCGCCTCCGCCCCCGATCGCGCGGAAGCGCGCGACCTGCGCTTCCGCAAGCGGGTCGACGACCTTTCGGGCTCCCCGACGCTCCTGAGGCTGTGTCTCCGCGACTGGAACGAACGCAATCTCCTGCCCCGCCACTGGCGCATCGAATGGGCGCTCGCCGAGTGCGCCGCCGGCAAGAACCCCGACCTCTACCGCGACATCTGGACCGAAGCCGCCCGCCACCTCCCCCTGCCCGACGACCAGGCCGACCGCCTGCCGGCCCGCGTGCGCACCGAATTCCCCGCCCTCGCAACCCCGGCTCCGGCCACGTCCGCCCCGGATGCCCCCGCGGCGGACGATTCCACCCTCGAACTCCCCTACCTGGGCGAGCGCCTCTTCCTCGAATCCGTCGCCGTCGAAACGCCGTTCTCGCCGCTCGCCGCCCCCCGCCTTCTCGTCGCGTGGCGGGTCGAAGCTCCGCCGCTGCCCTCCGCCCTCGCCTTCCGCGTCATCCTCCGCGACGACCGCAACACCCGCTTCTTCGCCCGGACGCTGTCCTTCGAAAAGTCCATGCCCGGCTACTACCAGGGGCGGCCGGAGCCAGGCACCCGCCATGTCTTCGCCATCCCCCTGCCGTTGCGCGCGTCCATCGCCAACACCCTGGATTTGCGGCTCTTCTATGGCAAAACCCGGATTGGACAGGACGATTTGGGCAAGGACCTTCGCCTTTCCTACCCCGCCCTCCCCCGCGTTCCGGCCCCCACCGCGGCCCCACCCGCGGACGCCGACTGACCCCAAACCCGCTTGACAACCCCAAAACCGCAACCGTAGAGTAAGGTGTTGCATCATCATTGAAAGAGAGCTCATCATGACCGACAAATCCATCCTCCTTTCCGGCCTCGCCATCCTGGCCCTCTGCGCCATGGGCGCCCCGGCGGCCGTCCCCGCGGCGGCCGTCCACAGCGCGGCCCCGGTCCTTTCCGCGCGCCCCGTCGACACCATCGAAGGCAAACTCCTGATGCCCGGCCACGGCACCCACCCGGTCCAGTTCAAGCCCGGCACCGTCCGTCTCCGCATGGCCGCCGGCGACATCGATCTCGACCTGGCCGAACTGCAAAGCGTCCGCTACGGGAGCGCCTCCGGCACCGCCGCCGCCCCGGCCGCGGACGCGTCCCCCGACACCTGCACCATCGTCACCGTCCGCAACGACATCCTCGTCGGCGCCTGCCCCTACCGCGACTTCCAGCGCCTCCTGAAGGCCTCCGGCCCGGCCGCGCCCGACTCGAAGGAACTCCCCTCCGCCATCACCTTCCCCGGAAACCTTCCCGTCCCCGCGGACGCCTCCGCGCCGCTTTGGACTCTCAAACTCTCCGACGGCTCCCTCGTCCACGCGGGCCCCTCCGCCAAGCCCCTGCGCCTGGAGGATGCCAACGGGGCCTTCTCCCTGCCCGCCGCCCTGGTCCGGGGCATCGAACCCGATGCCGGGACCACCAACCTCCTGTGCATCCGCCTCGCCGACGCCCCCTACGCCGTCCGCAGCTACATCCCGCGCGGCGACTTCGAAGCCGCCATCGGCCCCGACCGCACGCTCTCCGTCCCGTGGAGCGCCATCCTTTCCATCGCCCCTTCCGGCGCATCCGCCAACAAAACGGACGCACCCAAAACCACCCAGCGCGCCACGGCCACCTACCGCGATCCCGCCACCCGCGCCGCCACCACCCTCCCCCTGCCCGGCGGCTTCCCCGTCACCGTCCTCTCCCTCGACACCCCGGCGGGCACCCTGCTGGTTCCTTCCACCCGGATCGTGCGCATCGCCCGCAACCCGGACCGCACCTGGACCGTTTCCACCGTGGCCGGCGACATCCTGACCGGCAAGCTCGCCCTGCCCAAACTCGATGCCGCCGCCCCCGCCCCCGCGGCCGCCACGGCCGCCCCGGCCGTCCCGGCCGCCAAGGTCTCCCCGGACACCCTGGAAGCCATCGACTTCGAAGACCGCGCCGAGCTGGCGATTCCCGAAGACGCGCTCGTCTGGCGCCTTGCCGCCGGCGACATCCTCGTGGCCGCCCGTGGAAATCCGGAAGCCGCGTCCCCCGCCGCCGCCCCGGCCCCCGCGCCGGCCGTCCCCGCCGTCGGGCGCATCGCGGCCGTCCACGCCTCCGCCCGCGCCGCCTCCGCCCTTCCCCAGCCCGCCGCCGACGGCGCCTGGCCCGAGAAGACCTACACCGTCGTCCCCCTCGCCACGGGAACCCCCTTCGAGCTCCCCTCCAAGCAGCTCGACACCGTCCGCTTCCCGCCCATCGCCGCCCTGCCGCCCGCCACCGTCCCCGCGGGCCCCTCCGCGCGGCTCACCGACGAAGTCGTGTTCCACGGCGGCATCTTCACCCTGGGCCGCGAACACGGCGACGGCCCGGCCGACGAAACCCCGGCCGTCTCCATCCAGATCGCGCCCTTCGCGCTGGCCAACACCCCGGTGACGGTCGCCCAGTTCCGCGCCTTCGTCGCCGACACCGGCTACGCCACCACGGCCGAGCTCATGTCCGATTCCCTCACCTGGAAGAACCCCGGATTCGCCCAGACCGACGACGACCCGGTCGTCTGCGTCTCCTGGGTCGACGCCGTGCACTACTGCAACTGGCGCTCCAAGCAGGCCCGCCTGGCCCCCGCCTACACCATCCGCGACGGCGGCTACCGCGTCACCCTCGACCTCGAAGCCGACGGCTACCGCCTGCCCCTCGAAGCCGAATGGGAATACGCCGCGCGCAACGGCGGCCAGGACATCCTCTTCCCGTGGGGCACGACCGGCGTCGAAGACGAATCCGCGGCGATGGCCCAGGCCAACTTCGCCTCCATCGAATCCCCGCTCGATCCCTGGTCCAACACCTGCCCCGTCAAGGCCCTTCCCGCCGCCCCTTCCGGCCTCTACGGCATGGCGGGCAACGTCTGGGAGTGGTGCCAGGACATGTACGACGCCAAGGCCTACGTCTCCGCCTACCGCGTCGGCGACATCCTGCCGCTCGTGAACCCCGACCCGCGCGACTGCCCCAACGGCGCCATCGCCCGCGTCATCCGCGGCGGTTCCTTCAAGAACCCCCTCTTCCTCCTCCGTTGCACGGCCCGCGCCCGCGGCTTCGACCAGCAGGTCGGCCGCGCCCACGTCGGCATGAGGCTCGCGCGCAATGCCGACTGACCCCGCCGGACGGCGGGCAAGCCGCCGCGCCCCGGCGGCCGCCGCGCCCTCCCTCCTTGCCGCCGCGGCCCTGCTGGCCGCGGCGCTTGTTTCCTGCAACACCCCGCCCTCCGCGCGCAACGCGAAGCTCTCCGTACCCTTCATCCCCCAGCCCCCCGACCACTGCGGCGCCGTCGCCCTGGCGATGGTCGAGCGCTACTACGGCGCCAAGCCCGACCTGGCCGCCCTGCTCGCCTACGTCCAGATCCCGGCCCTTTCCGGCACCATCCCCGACCTCCTGGCCGAGGCGGCCCGCCGCAACGGCTTCGACGCCGAACTCCGCACCCTCGACCCGATGCAGATCCACGCCCTGCTCCTGGCGGGACAACCCCTGATCCTTCTGCTCGGGCCCGACCCCGAGACCCCCGGCGACCCCCGCGGACACTTCCTCGTCGCGACCGGCTACCGGCCCGCCACACGCGCCCTCCGCGCCCACACCGGCTACCGCGAAAACACCTGGCTGCCCGAGACCGACTGGCTCCCCCGCTACCGCGCCGCCGGCTCCACCGCCCTCGTCCTCGCCCCGCCCGCGGACGCGGCCGCGCCCTAGGGTGGCGACACGATGGACGGCGGCCACACTGTTTCCGGAACCGCTCCACTGCGGCGAAAAGCCAAAACATCCGCATTTGTCGGGCTGCGGGTAGGGCGGGCAGTCCCCTGCCCGCCGTGCGGAATGGCCGCGGCATGAAGGACAATCGTGGGCTTTCCATGCGCTTGGCAGGCGCACGGCGGCGAAGGGACTCGCCGCCCTACCCCAAAAACACGCAAAAGAGGTTCTTCGGGGATTATAGTGGCCCCCCCCCTGGAATCCCACGAATGCAAGGCGCGAGGAGGGCGACAGGACACTCCCCCCCTCCGAGAGGGGGGTGGCGCGGCCATGGATGGGATGTCCATGGCTGGAAAAAGGAAAACGGCAGGGGCCGCGACGGGGGGAGTACTGCGGGGGGCCGTCGCAACCAAGCACAACTCTATTCCGGCAACACAAAACTCAGGCACTTTGTGGATGGACCATGCGGAAGCATGCCTCGACGGCCACCCGCAGTACTCCCCCCGCCGCCCTTCCCATCCACTCCGAATGTGCACTCCTGCAACCGTCTTCCACCGGGCGGCCCCCCCCTCTCGCAGAGGGGCGAATGCTTGCGCACCCCCCATGCCCTGAATACAGCCCCCATCGTCCCGCCTGCATCGTCACCATCCACTGTCATCCCCCAAAACACACGAAAGAATGAACGTTGCACTGCACCGGGGCGCTCCACGTTTTCCCCTAGCTTCCCGGACGTTTCCCAGGCACATGGTCGCGCGGAATTGCGCCCTCCCCGAGTCCTCGCCCGCCCCCTCGCCCTCGCCCTCGCCCTCGTCGTCCTCCTCCCCGCCCTCGCCGCCGCCGACGCCATCCGCGAATGGCCGGCGATGGGCACGCGCATCCGCCTCCGCGTCCGCGGCGACGGACCCGATGCCGAATCCGCGGCCGACGCCATGTCCGCGGCCGCCCGCGACGCCTTCGCCGCCGTCGAATCCGCCACCAGCGCCTTCCTGCCCGGCGCCCCCCTGGACCGCCTCGCCCGCGCCGCGGGCACCGGCGAATGGATTCCCGTCCCGCCGGCCTTCGACGCCGCCCTGGACACCGCCCTGGAAACCACCGAAGCCAGCGGCGGCGCCTTCAATCCCCTTGTCGCCCCCCTCATGGAACGCCACGGCCATCCCCGCCGCCCGCCGGACACCGCGTCCCCTACCCCGCCCCCGCCCCCGCCCCCTTCCTCGTCCGCGCCCGTTCCGCCCGCCCTCCTCGACGTCCGCAACATCGACCGCCGTCCCGGCGCCTGCCGCCTCCTCCTGCCCGGAATGCGCCTCGACCTCGGCGGCGTCGCCAAGGGCACCGGCGCCGACCTCGCCGCCGCCGCCGCCCGCGCGGCCGCCCCCAACGACTTCCTCCTCGACGCCGGAGGCACCCTCCTCGGGCGCGGCAACTGGACCATCGGCCTGCGCGATCCCCGCGCCCCGGCCGGCGCCGCCGCCCCGCCCCTGCGGCCCTTCACCCTGCCCGACGGCCTCGCCTGCGCCACGTCGGGCGCCTACGAACGCCCCGGCCACCTCATCGACCCGCGCACCGGCGCCCCTCCCGCCGCCCCTGTCCTCCAGGCCACCGCGCTGGCCCCCACCGCGGCCCGGGCCGACGCCTGGAGCACCGCCCTCTACATCCTCGGCCCCGCCGCCGCCGCCGACCTCCTCCCCACCCTCCCCGACCCGCCCGCCGCCGCCTGGGTCCTCCCGCCGCCCGCGCCGAAGCCGCCCTCGACGGAGTGTAGGACAAAACCGTGACGTGGGACATGACGATAGGCAAGGAAGGGGATGAACTCCGATTTGTCCGATGCCTGCGCTAACGCTCCGGCAATGCGTTCCAATGGCCATCACTGGCCTCCCCCCAACGCGGGCAGCGACGGATGCCCCGTGTCCGTGGCCTCCGTCGCTGCCCGCACGATGGGCATTTTTCCCATTTCGGCCCGCTGATCATGCGCGCAAGCTTGCAAGGAGTTCTCCCACCGCATCGCTTCCCGGAATCGGAAAAATGCTTTGCCGTGTGCGCAGCGACGGATGCCCCACATCCGGGGCATCCGTCGCTGCGCACATTGAATTGCAGTTGAAGAAGCGGTTGGAACGCATCGCCGGAGCGTTAGCGGAGGCATCGGATAAATCGGAGTTCGTTCTTTCACCCCGGCTGGCACAAATGCGCCCAACCCTGGACTGTTGCATCCAAAGTCACGATTCTGTCCTGCCCCGCCCTCTCCTTCGCAGTTGTCATGCGCCCCCGCCTGTGCTAGAGAAACGCATGGAAACCAACCAAAGGGACACCCATGAAACTCGTCATCCAAATGCCGGCCCTCAACGAAGAAGCCTCCATCGCGCAGGTCCTCCGTTCCCTCCCCTCCACCCTGCCCGGCATCGACGAAATCGTCCGCCTGGTCGTCGACGACGGCTCCACCGACCGCACCGCCGAGCTGGCCCGCGCCGAAGGCGCCGTCGTGGTTTCCCATCCCCGCAACCTCGGCGTGGGCATGGCCTTCCGCACGGGCATCGCCAAGGCCACCGAACTGGGCGCGGACATCGTCGTCACCATCGATTCCGACGGCCAGTTCAACGTCAACGACATCCCCGTCCTCCTCGCCCCCATCCTGGCGGGCGAAGCCGACTTCGTGACCGCCTCCCGCTTCCTCGACCCCGCGCTGGTCCCGGAGATGCCCGCGGCGAAGCGCTGGGGCAACGACGTCATCGCCCGCTGGCTCAGCGCCATCACCAAGCAGACCTACCGCGACGTCTCCTGCGGCTTCCGAGCCTATTCCCGCAACGCCTTCCTGCGCCTGAACCTCCTCGGCTCCTTCACCTACACCCACGAAGTCTTCCTCACCCTGGCCTTCGCCGACGTCCCGATCAAGGAAATCCCGGTCGTCGTCCGCGGCGTCCGCGAGCACGGCAAGAGCCGCGTCGCGAGCAACCTCTTCCGCTACGCCCACCGCACCGCCTCGATCATCCTCAAGACCTACCGCGACTACCGCCCCCTCCACTTCTTCGGCTACGCCGGACTCGCCCTCGCCGCCGTCGGCCTGGCCTTCCTCGGCTTCCTCGGCTGGGTGCGCTGGACCACCGGCGCCTTCTTCCCGCACAAGTGGGCGGGCTTCGCCGGCGCGGCCTTCCTGGCCGCGGCCGGCGCCGCCTGGATGATGGGCATCGTCTCCGAAATGCTCGTCCGCATCCGCACCGCCGCCGACGAAACCCTCTTCCGCGTCCGCCGCCTCGAAATGGACGCCGCCAACCGCCGCCGCTAGAGCAAATTAAGAAAAAGTGCAGCCGCAAGCCGGGGGGAGGGCCCGGCTTCGTCCGGGCCTTGTTTTTCGTCCTTGCACACGGCCGCGACAAAGCGCGGCCCTCCCGAAACGGCTACAGTATTTCTTAAACCGCTCTAGCGCGGGTCAAGTTTTTCTGCGGCTTCACGGACGTTGCCCAACCACAAGGTCGCGCGGAAGCGCGACCCTCCGGTGCGCTCTCCACGGGGAGGGACGCGCTTCCGCGCGTCCGTGGCGGAAAAGGTGGTGGATCAGGGGAGTTGCCAAGTGAAAACCTTGCGGTTTCTTGTCGGGTGCTTCCTCCGGTAGGGCCCGTCCTCCGGGCAGGCCGTGCGAAAGGATGGCCCATGACGGGCCGCCCGGACACGAGGTTCCCTCCCGCAAGCAGGACATGCCTGCCCCCCGGAAACCAGTTTTGAGATTACGGAAAAATCAATGATTTCCATTTGGTTTTCCACATTGTGTCCCCCATGAAAACGGAGGCCGTCCGGAGGCGGAAACAGCCCCCCCCGACAACCCCAACCCCGATTGGTCCGCTGCCCGCGCCGGAGCGTGAAGCAGCCGTCCAGGGAGGGCCGCGCTCCGTCGCGGCCGAGCGGACGGGGTGTCCCTGCCATGTCCCCGGAGCGCCCTGTGGACAGACAGGGCGGCGGGGAGTGCCCGCCGCCCTTGGATGGAGCGTGGAACCGAACCGTCGGCGGGCAAGGGACAAATATCCCCTGCCCTGCCGGCGCCGGTGTCAGAAGTAGTACGACGTGCTCAGCGACACGAGGACCATCTGTTTCTTGCAGGGGGTCTCGCCGCCCACAATCTGGCCGTCCTCGGCATACCTGTCGTAGCCGCTGGTGTGCCCGTTGCCGAAGGCGTATTCGAGCCCGAGGTTGATGCCCATGTTCTCGGTCTCGCGGCCGACGCTGAAGGTGATTCCGTACAGGTCCACGTCCGTGTCGAGGAACTCGTCGCTGTCTTCCGCGTCCGGGACGTCCACGGCGGAGAAGGAGGTGAAGACGCCCGCGCGGACCGGCCAGTTCTCCGCGACGTAGTATTCGCCGCCGAGGCTGAAGTCCACCACGTCCTTCATCCTCACGTGGGCGGCGTCGTGGCCGCCTTGTGCGAAACTCCAGTCCATCAGGTCGTAGCTGGTGGAGGGATGGTAGAGCACGTCCAGCCCGAACGCGTACTGCCCGGGCACGCTCCGCCCGATGCCCAGCCCGAGCTGGAGCGCCTGGCGGTTTTCCGTGTCCACGTCGTCGCTGTAGGCGCCGAGCTGGAACTGGGCATCGGGAACGGCCATCGTGAGGTACCGCTTCCCGGTGCCGTACAGGTGCAGGTTCGGGCTCTGCACGGTCGCGCCCGCCCGCCAGCCGCCGCCGAAATCGTACTGCGCGCCCAGCATCGCCATCAGGCTGAAGTCCTTGAGGTTGTACGCCTGGTTCATCTGGCCGTCCTCCGTGCGGTACAGGCCCACGTCCAGCTCCATAGAACGGTACACGCCGAAGACCGCCGCGCCGAAGCTCCACGGCGAGTCGCCGCCCGGCTGCCAACCGATGGCCGGCCCGAACTTCAGCGTCTGGTCCGACCCGTTGAGGGTGTAGAGGTGTTCGCCGTTCGCCTTGGACGCGATGAGGGAGGCCTTGTCGTTCTCCGGCGTGAACACGCCGAAGCCGCCCACCCACTCGTCCGAGAAGCGCGCCACGCCGCCGACGGCCGTCGGGATCGCCACGAACGAGCTGCTCGACGCGTCCTCGCCCGGCGCCATCGCGTTGCGCTGGCGCAGTTTCTCGAACCCGTACAGGTTGGCGGAGAGCGACAGGCTGTCGCGCTTGGTGTCCGTCAGGCCGGCGGGGTTGTAGTACACCGCGTCGACCGACTGCGCGATGGCGATGGCGGCGCCGCCCATGCCGCTGGCGCGGTCGCCGATGACGTAATCGCGGTAGCGCCCGTCGGAAGCCTGCGCGGCGGTGGCGAACAGTCCTGCGGCCAGCGCGGCCGCGGAGGAAATCCGTAAAACACGATGATTCATGTCAAGACCCTTTCGTTGCGTTGGAAAACTGCCCCGACTATGCACCACCGCCCCCCGCCCTGTCTAGCCAAAGAAACCGCCCGCCCGAAATGGCGGAGGCTCCCGCGCGGACAAGCCCCCCTCCCCGCCCCCGACGCCCCTCCAAAAGTTTTCCAATGATTGGAAAAATAGTTTCCAATGGTTGGAAAAATCCGCCCAAGTTTTCCAACGATTGGAAAATTTTTTCGCTGTTTTTCCAATGATTGGAAAAAATTTTGCCGATTTTTCCAATGATTGGAAAAAAATTTTCCAATCATTGGAAAACGTTTCCGCGCTGGACTTTGCGCCCCCGCACGGTATAGGCTTGGCGCGATGAAAACCACCACACGCCGAAACCGCACCCCCGCCGCCCCCTCCCCCGCGCCCGACGCTCCCGCGCCCGCCGCGCCGCCGCCGCGCCCCCTGCGCATCCTCTTCGTCTCCTCCGAGTGCGCCCCATACGCCAAGTGCGGCGGGCTCGGCGACGTCGTCTCCTCCCTCCCCAAGGCCCTCCGCGCCGCCGGCGCCGACGTCCGCACCGTCCTGCCCCTCTACGCCTCCATCGACCGCCAGCGCCACGCCCTCGAACCCGCCGGCGGCCTCGACGTCCCCTGCGGCAACGGCGAACGCAACGGGTGCGCCGTCTGGCGCACCGTCGCCCCCGGCGCCATCCCCACCGCCTTCATCGAGCACGACCGCTACTTCGCCCGCGACGGCCTCTACGCCGACCGCAACGGCGACTACGGCGACAACGCCTTCCGCTTCGGCCTCCTCTGCATGGCCGCCGCCGAGCTCTGCCGCGCGCGCGGCTGGATTCCCGACGTCGTCCACGTCCACGACTGGCCCACCGCCATGATGCCCGCCATGCTCGACGCCTGGCGCAAGACCGGCAACTCCCGCGGCTTTGAGCGCACGGGCAGCGTCCTGACCGTCCACAACCAGGCCTACCAGGGCTACAGCCACCCCTCCGTCCTCCCCTACCTCGGCCTCTCCGCGCCCGAATACTACACGCCCGACACCTTCGAATCCTGCGGCGCCCTCAACCTCCTCAAGGGCGGATGGGTCTACGCCGACGCCGTCACCACCGTCTCCCCCACCTACGCCTCCGAAATCCGCTCCGAGCCGGCGGGCGCGGGGCTCTCCGAGTTCGTGCGGCGGCGCGGGGACACCTTCCAGGGCATCCTCAACGGCGCCGACTACGACGTCTGGGACCCCGAGCGCGACCCGCGCATCGCGGCCTCCTACGGCCACAATTCGCTCATCGGAAAGATCCTCTGCAAGCGCGACCTCCAGCGCCGGCTCGGCCTCGCCACCGACGACACCGCGCCGTTGCTCGGCATGGTCACGCGCCTCGCCGACCAGAAGGGCCTAGGCCTGCTGCGCGACGTCCTCCCCTGGGTTCTCTCCGAGATGCCGGCCGTCCAGCTGGCCGTCCTCGGCTCCGGCGACCCCTCCGCCGAAGACCTCCTGCGCGACCTCCAGCGCCGCCATCCCGGACGCGTCGCCGCCGTCATCGGCTACTCCGAAGACCTCTCCCACCGCATCTACGCCGGGAGCGACTTCTTCCTGATGCCGTCGCTCTTCGAGCCGTGCGGCCTCGCGCAGATGTACGCGCTGCGCTACGCCTCGCTGCCGGTCGTCCACGCCGTGGGCGGGCTCGAAGACACCGTCGAGCAGTACAACGAAGGCACGGGCTCCGGCACCGGCTTCAAATTCTACGCCGCGACCGCGCAGGCCTTCCACGACACCATCGCGTGGGCCGTCTCCACCTGGTACGACCGCCCCACCCACATGACCAAGATGCGCGAGCGCGCCATGGCCGTCCGCTTCGACTGGACCGCCTCCGCCGCCCAATACCTCTCCCTCTACCGCCGCGTCGTCTCCTGGCGCCCGTGAGCATGCGCCCCCTTGCGGCAGGGACGCGTCCAAGGTTCCCGCCCGCCCCCCTCCGAGAGGGGGGTGGCGCGGCCATGAATGGAAGGCGGATGCATGGCAAAAGACAAGCGGCAGGGGCCGCGACGGGGGGAGTACTGCGGTCGGCCGTCGCGGCAAGCGCGACTTTCCAACGGCAACAAACGAATAAAACCCTCTGCGGATGGACCATGCGGAAGCCTGCATCGACGGCCACCCGCAGTACTCCCCCCGCCGCCCTTTCCTTCCGCCCCACACTCGCAATCCACAAGCCATCTTCCGTCGGGCGGCCCCCCCCTCTCGGAGGGGGGCGGATGCTCGCGCGCTCTCCATTCTCCAAACATCTCTCCACGATCTCTCGGCAATCCTCCCCGTCCACCATCATTCCCGAAGCACCCCATCGCTTCCATGAGCCCATCTAGCCCCGTCCCCTCGCCTTCCTCCTCCCCCGCCGGCATCGTCCTCGCCGCCGGCGCCTCCCGCCGCATGGGCACGCCCAAGGCCCTCCTCCCGACCCCCAGCGGCCTTCCCCTGGCCGCCCACCAGGCCGCACGCCTCCGCGCCGCCGGATGCTCCCCCGCCGCCGTCGTCGTCGGCTCCGCCGCCGACGCCGTCCGCGCCGCCCTCCCCCCCACCATCCCCGCCATCGAAAACCCCCGCTGGACCGAAGGCCGCGCCACCTCCCTGCAGGCCGCCGCCGCCGCCATTTCCGACGCCGCCGGCTGGCTCTTCCTCCCCGTCGACGCCGTGGGCATCCGCCTCGAGACCCTCCAAGCCCTCCTCGCCGCCGCCCGCTGGAACCCCGGCGTCCCCTGGCGCCCCCTCCACCGCGGACACAAAGGCAACCTCCTCTGGCTCCCCCGCACCCTCGCGCCCGCCCTCGCCTCCCTCCCCCCCGACGCCCGCATCGACGACTGGGTTGCCCCCCTCGCCTCCTCCCTCGACCTCGACGACCCCGCCCTCCTCCGCAACGCCAACACCCCCTCCGACTACGCCTCACTCCCCCCCGACGCCTTCGCCCTCCCCTGACCCTTTTCCCGCCCTCCCCAGCCCTCCCCAGCCTCCCCTCCAATCCACTCGCGAGATTATGGAAAATACTGCCATTTCTTTCGATTTCACGCATGCACACCCCCATGAAAAAATGGCAGAAAAGGGGTCCGCCCCGAATGCTGGCCAGACAAGGATTGTCCCTTGAGAAAGAGGCCTGCGGCGCCAAACACGGAGAGAACGGAGGCACGGAGACGCGGAGGCGATTTTGGAGGGGGCGTTTGTTGGAGGAGCCTTCGCACCCGGAAAACGCCGGACAAACGTTTCATCGGGACGTTTTTGGACGCGCGAGGCTCCTCCCTGCAAAATCTCCGTGCCTCCGTCCTCCGCGCGCTCCGTGTTTCGCGCCGCGGGCCCGTTCCCCCAAGGTCAATCCTTGTTTGGGAAGCCACACCGTTTTTGAACCCGCTCCCGGAGAAAAGACTTGGAAGGGGTGGACGGAATGGTAGAGTCAAAAAAGGATGAAAAAGCGACTGGCATTCATGGCGTTTTTGGCGGCGGTGGGAATATGCGCGCTGTGGGCGTACACCAAGGTGCACACCTACGCGACGGGGCAGGACCCGAAAACCTACCTTCTGTTGGCGAAACAGATTCTCCACGGGGACTTTGGCGCCGGCGGCGCGTGGCTGGTCGTGCCGGGCTGGCCGCTGGTGCTGGCGGGGGTGATGAAGGTCTTCGGCGTGCACGCGGCGTTCTGGACCAACGTGCCGCTCTTCACGCTGCTCGTCGGGGTGCTGGCGGCGCTGGCGGGGAATCTGTCCGGTTCCTGGCGGCGCGGGGCCCTGGTGGCGGCGGGTGCGGCGCTGCTGATGCTGGGCGGGAGCCCGTACAACCCGCACTTCCTGCTGTGGGCGTTCCGCCAGACGCCGGTGTACCTGACGTCGGCGCTCTCGCTGCTCTTCCTGGAACGGGCGGTGGCCCGGCGCGCGGCGGGGAAGCCCGCCGCCGCGGTGGCCTGGCTGGGCGGTTCGCTGGCGTGGGTGGCCGCGGGCGTCCTCGTGCGGGAGACGGGCGTGCTGCTCCTCCCCGCGATGGGCCTCTACCTGCTGGCGGACGCGCTGGGCTGGATCGGTCCCGCGGGCAACGCGGGCGCGGGCCGCGGCCGCTGGCTGCTGGCCGGCGTTTTCGCGGGCGCGGGCGCCGCGGGGGCGCTGGCCCTGGCGGCGGCGCTGGCGCTGGGGCTGGTCTCGGCCAGCGCGCAGACAAGCTACATGATGGGCTTCCTGCCCAACCTGTTCAACCGCTCGTCCCCGCTGCTGGAGATGGCGGGGTGGATTCCGGAAGAACTCGGCCGGGCGGGCTTCGCGGCGCTGCTGCTGGGCATCGTCCTGTCGTTCCGGCGCCGCAACCGCGGCTACCTGCTGCTCTTCCTCGTGCCCGCGGCGACGTACCTCCTCTTCGACGGCATGCTCAAGGCCCACCGCCGCTTCTTCCTCTCCACGCTCTTCTTCCTCTCCCCGGTCGCCATGATGGGCGCGACCGCGGCGCTGGCGGCGGCCTGGCGCGCGCTGCGTTGGGCGCTGGCCCGGGCGGGCCTCCCGGAACGGTGGCTCGGGGCGGCGCGCCTGGCCGGTTGGCTGGCGGCGTGGCTGGCGGTGGCCTTCTGGTGTCGGCAAACGGTGCGCCCCATCGGCCCGTGGGGCGTGCAGGCCCGGCGCGGGAACGTGACGCGGGCGCTGGAGGCGATGGCGCCGCTGGCGGGGCCGGACCGGCCGCTGCTGCTGGACAACCGGGCGCGCTTCCTCAAGGACATCGTGGAAGTCTTCACGGACTGGCCGGAAGTGGTGGTGGACCGCGACAACGCGGCGGCCTGCGTGCAGGACCCGCCGCTGGCGTTCGTGCAGCCACTGAACCCCGAGGCGCTGCACTGGGCGGAGAGCGGCGCGCCGGCCCACAGGCTCCTGGAGCGCTGGGGGCGGCTGGAGGAAGTCCCGGACAGCCTGTTCCGGCTGGGCCCCGGCCTCTACAAGATCCTGCGGGTGGCGAAGTGGGACAAGCGCTCCGTGGAATACCGCCTTCCGCCACCGCCAAAGTCGGCCCTGGTTCCGCCGCCCGGCCACACGATGCTGCGCCTCCAGGCGCCGGAGTGCGCGGCGGACCGCCCCATCCGCGTGAGCCTCGGCGGGCGGCGGCTGGCGGACCGCCTGTCCCCCGGATACCAGTTCCTCGGCGTGCCGCGGGAGTGGCTGGAGACCCCGGAGGGGGATGGCGCCTTCGGGCTGGTCATCGAGGCGGACGAGCCGATCCCGGACGAGTTCCAGCCGACGTGGCTCCATCCGGATTCCCCGCTGGAGATGGAGTTCGGGGCCGTGTGCGAGCCTTCGGCCGTCTCCTACCTCTCCCCCGAGTTCCGGCAGCACGACGGCCTCTCCGGGCTGGACCCCGACTTCCCCTACTGGCCGGCCCCCTCCATCGCCCGCGAATTCGCCGGCGACGGGGACCTCCGCATCCCGGAAGGGTTCGGCGACCCGGGCGCGGCCTACTTGGTCAAAATGACCTTCCAGACCCTCCACCACGATCCCTCCGGGCGGCTGGCCGTCACCGTTTCGGCGCCGGAATTCCCCGACGCGGCGTCGGCGACCGACACGCGGCCGTTCCTGGCGAAGCCGCAGACGTTCACCTTCGATCTGGGCACCCTGCCCGCCCCCCCCCGGACGCTGCACATCCACGCCGACTGCGAGGTGGAGTTCCCCGCCGCGATCCTGGGCAACCCGCGCCATGCCGACATCCAGCTCGCCTCCGCGATGGTGGAGGCCCGCCGGGACGTTGACGAACTGCTCCTGGGCGTCGGCAATTCCGGCGACGGCGTGATGATCGGCGAAGGCTTTTTCGGGCGGGAACGCGCGGACTCCCCCGACCACGGCCGCTGGACCAAGGACCGCTCCGAGCTCCGCCTGCCGCTGAAGGGCGGGCGGGACTACCGGCTGGAGCTGGCCTTTTCCCAGTACCGCCCCGAGGCCGCGCCCCCCGCGGAACTGCGCCTGACCCTCAACGGCCACCCGCTGGAGCTGGAACCGACGGAAACCGGCGTGGCCGGCCGCATCGAGGACGCCTGGCTGGGCGGCTCCAACACCCTGGCCATCGAGTGCGCCACCTGGTGCCCCGCCGACTACGGCGCCCCCGACCGCCGGCGCCTCGGGATCTTCCTGCGCACCGTCCGGGCGCGGCCCGCCGGGGACCCCGCGGGGCCGGAAGAATGAAACCGCGCTGGCCGAAGCTCCTCTTCGCCGCGGCCGTGGCGGCCGGCACGCTCTGGGCCTGCCTGCGGGTGCACACCTACGCGACGGGGCAGGACCCGAAAACCTTCCTGGTCCTCGCCAAGGGCATCCTCCAGGGACGGGGCTTCGCCGGCGGGTCGCTGGTGGCCCCGGGCTGGCCGCTGGTGTTGGCGGGGGTGATGAAACTCTTCGGCGTGCACGCGGCGTTCTGGACGAACATGCCGCTGTTCGCGCTGCTGGTCGGGGTCGTGGCCGTGCTGGCGGGCAACCTGTCGGGCGATGCGCGCCGCGGGGCGCTGGTCGCGGCGGGCTCGGCCCTGCTGATGCTGGGCGGGGCCCCCAACAACCCGCACTTCCTGCTGTGGGCGTTCCGGCAGACCCCGGTGTACCTGGCGGCCGCGCTGGCTCTGCTGTTCCTGGAGCGGGCGGCGGCCCGGCGCGCCGCGGGCCGCCCCGGCGTTGCCGCCGCCTGGCTGGCCGGTTCGCTGGCGTGGGTGGCCGCGGGCGTGCTGCTGCGGGAGACCGGCGTCCTGCTCCTCCCCGCGATGGGCCTCTACCTGCTCGCAGACGCCCTGGGCTGGGTCGGCCCCGCGGACGGCGGCGCGGGCCGGGGACGCCACCGCTGGCTGCTGGCCGGCATCTTCGCGGGCGTGTGCGCCGCGGGGGCCGCCGGGCTGGCCGCGGCGTGGGGCCTCGGCCTGCTCCCGGCCAGCGCCCAGACCGGCTACCTGCTGGAGCTGCTGCCGCACCTGTTCGGACGCTCCTCCCCGCTGCCGGAGATGGCGGGGTGGATTCCGGAGGAACTCGGCCCGGCCGGGTTCGCGGCGCTGCTGCTCGGCGCCGCCCTCTCGCTGCGGCGCCGCAACCGCGGCTACCTGCTGCTCTTCCTCGTGCCCGCGGCCTCCTACCTCCTCTTCGACGGCATGCTCAAGGCCCACCGCCGCTTCTTCCTTTCCACCCTCTTCTTCCTCTCCCCCGTCGCCATGATGGGCGCGTGCGCCGCCGCCTCGGCGGTCTGGCGCCTCCTCCGCCGCGCGCTGGCCCGGGCGGGCACCCCGGAAAAATGGCGCGCGCGGCTGCGGGCCGCCGGCTGGCTCGCGGCATGGGCGGCGGTGGCCGCCTGGGGCGCCCACGTCGTCCTGGCCATCCGACCGTGGGGCGTCCAGGCCGGGCGCGCGGACGTGGACCGCGCGCTGGCCACCCTGGCCCCATGGGCCGGCGAAGGCCGCCCCCTGCTCGTGGACGCCCGCGCCCGCTTCCTCACGGACGTCCTCGATGTCTTCACGGACTGGCCGGTCCTGGCGGTGGACCGCGCCAACGCGGCTTCCTGCATCCGCGAGCCGCCCCTCGCGTTCGTCAATCCCGCCAACCCCCAGGCCGTGCACTGGGCGGCGGCGGGCACCCCCGCGGAGTGGATTTTGGAGCGCTGGGGGGCCCTGGTGGACGTGCCGGACGGCGACTTCGCCCTGGGACGGGGCAAGTACCGCCTCCAGCTGGCGGAGAAATGGACCGCGCATGCCGCCGACCACCGCCTGCCCCCGCCGCCGGAACCGGGACTGCGCCCGCCGGCGCCCTTCGCGCTGCTGCGCCTGGCGGTCCCCCCCTGCGCGGCGGACACGCCCCTGCGCGCGAGTTTCGGCGGCCACCCCCTCGCGGAGCGCCTGGAGCCCGGATTCCAGTTCCTGGCCATCCCCCGCGAATGGCTGGACGAGCCGGACGCGGACGGCGCCTACACCCTGCACATCGAGGCCGACGCCACCGTGCCCGCCGACTTCCACCCCGAATGGTGCCATCCCGACGCCCCGCTGGAAATGTACTTCGGCGCCGCCCGCGAACCCTCCTGCGTCCCCTACCTCTCGGACGAGTTCCGCCGCTGGGACGCCCTCTCGGGGCTCGACGCCGAATTCCCGTACTGGCCCGCGCCGAACCGGGGGCGCGAATTCGGCGGCGACGGCGAAATCCGCCTCCCCGAAGGGGTCGGGGCGGCGGGCGCGGACTACGCCGTCCGCCTCTCCCTCGCGACCCTGCACCACGACGAAGCCGGCCGCCTGGGCGTCACCCTCTCCCTCCCCGAGTTCCCGGACGTCCCCCCCGCGACCGCGTGGCGGCCCTACGTGACGGACTTCCGGACCTTCTCCTTCGACCTGGGCCCCCTCCCCCGCCCGCCGCGCCGCCTCCGCATCCACGTGGACCGCGACGTCGCGTTCCCCGAGTCCATCCTCGGCAACCCGCGCCACGGCAACGTCCAGCTGGCCTGGATGGAGATTTGCCCGCGCCGGACGCTCGAGTCCGTCCGCGTCCGCGTCGGCAACTCCGAAGACGGCGCGCTGCTGGGGGACGGGTTCCACGCCCGGGAAGCCTCCGGCACCCCGGACCACGGACGCTGGACCGCCGCCCGCGCCGAAGTGCGCCTCCCCCTGGCGGGCGGCCGGGACTACCGGCTGGAGCTGGACTGGAAGCCCATGCGGCCGCGCGCCGTCCCCCCCGCCTTCCCGCGGATTTCCCTCAACGGCCACCCCCTGGACGTGCAGCCCACCGATGCCGGCCTGTCCGGCCGCATCCCCGCCGAATGGCTGCAACCCGCCAACAACCTCCTCGCCATCGAAACCGACACCTGGTCCCCCGCCGACCACGGCAGCGCCGACCACCGCCGCCTCGGGATTTTCCTCCAGGAAATCCGCGTCTCCCCCCTGCCGGAAACGTAACCCCCCAGAACCCCGCCCCCCCTTCCCCGCCCCTCCCTCCCCCTCGCATCCTCCCCCACTCGCGAGATTATGGAAAACATCATGATTTCCACCGATTTTTCCATATCCTCAACCCCATCACCACCTCGCGTCTTCCAGCCGCCCCCTGTCGGCTGGGGCGAGGGAGGACCGGCATCGAGCAAATGCAGAAAGAGTGCAGCCCTATCCTGGGAGGGCCCGGTTTCGTCCGGGCCGTTTCCACAGGGCTCTTCAGGGACATGCCAGGAACGCCCCGTCCGCGCGGCCGCGACGAAGCGCGGCCCTCCCGAAACGGCTCCATCATTTCCGAACCTGCTCCAACAAACTCCCCACCCAACATCTCCTTCCTCCGTTCCCTCCGTGTTTGCCGGCGCAAGTGCAGCGTCAATTCAAAACATTCGTATGTGCCGACCGCGGGTAGGGCGGGCAGTCCCCTGCCCGCCGTGCAAAAGGGGTGCGGCAGAATTCTGATCAGATAAGGATTTTCCCTTGATGGGGGGCCTGCGGCGCCAAACACGGAGGGAACGGAGGCACGGAAACACGGAGAGTTTTTGGATGGAGCGTTTGTTGGAGGAGGCTTCGCACCCGAAAACGCCCGGCAAACTCTTTCCCGGGGGCAGGACAGCAAGCGGGGGATGCCGTGGGTGCGAAGCCACTCCCCGGCATCCTCCGTGCCTCCTCTCTCCGCGCGCTCCGTGTTTGCGCCGCAGGCCCGCTTTCCAAGAACGAATCCTTCCATGCCCCCCCTCCCGCCCAGTGAACCCAACCCGCGCCCCCGTCGCTTCCACTTCCACAAGTATGCAAAACAAAGCCGCCATACGGGGGTTCACCCTCATCGAACTGGCCATCGTCCTCGCGGTGGTGGCCCTGGTGGCGGCGTTGGCGGCGGCGAAGCACGGGACGTTCCTGCGGAATGCGCGCATCACGCTGGCGCAGAGTGAGATGCAGGGGATGAGGGAGGCGATCGGCGGCTTTCTCGGCGACATGGAGCGGTTGCCGGGCTTCTCCCCGGCCTACCTGCGGGTGGCAAACCTGCTGGCCGCGACGAACCTCTACGCGCTGGGCGGACGCCGCGCGGACATCGAATCGCAGGAGTGGGCGGGCCTCCACCGGGCACCGGCCGCGGCCTTCGCGTCGTGGGACGGGGAACTGGCCCGCGGCTGGCGCGGCCCGTACCTCCTTTCCGGCGGGGCCGCCGCCCCGGCGGACGCGTTCCCCGGACCGGACGCGCGCCGGGACGCCGCCGACGCCACGTTCGCGGAACGCGGCTTCTTCCCGGACACCACGCACCTTTCGCTGCCCGCCGACTACCTTCCCGACCGCCCGTGGGGCTTTCCCGGCGAGCCCGCGCTGCTCGACCCGTGGGGCGATCCGTACGTCCTGCAAATCCCCCCGGCGCAGGCCTTCGTGGCGCCCTCCGGCGCGCTGGCGGACGTCGGCGAAGCGGAGCGCTTCCGCTACGCCCGCATCGTCTCGGCGGGCCCCGACGGCATCCTCTCGACGCCCTGCTACCACGCCAACACCAACGCATCGGGCTCCGCGTGGGGGGCGGCCCAGCGCCGCGCGTCGATTTTCGCGGGCCGCCCGGAAGACCGCGGCGACGACCTGGTGCTGTTCCTCTTCCGCGGGGACGTCTACAACCCGGACTACGTCCGCGAGGGGGACGCGCGGTGAACCGGCGCGCCCAACGCGGCTTCACGCTCATCGAGCTGACGCTGGTGCTGTTCGTGCTGGCGCTTTCGGCGCACCTGGCGGTGCGGGAGCTCTCGCGGCAGCGCGCCGCCCGCCTGCGCACCGCGGCCGACGCCCAGCTCGACGCCATGGCCGCGGCGGTATGGGACGGCGCCTCCGCCTCGGGCTTCCTCTCCGACATGGGCCGCCTCCCCTCCGCCCTTCCCCTGGACCCCGGCGACCCCGCCTCCCCGCTCTCCCTCCGCGAGCTGTGGGCCTGTCCCGAGGGCACCGGCGACCACCGCGCCCGCCCGGCCACCGCCGCCAACCTGGCGCCCGGCGCGCCCGCGGAGATTGCCGACCCCGACGTACTGGTCCCCTGCGGCTGGGGCGGGCCCTACCTCAGCCTTCCGACCGCCGCGACCCGCCTCCTGGACCCGTGGGGCAACCCGGCCGAGACCCCCGACCCCGCCGGGCTCGCCCGCCTCCTCGACGCCGAAGGCGCCCCCGTGGCCGCCGCCGGCCAGCCCGTGGCCGCGGTGCGCCACTTCGGCTCCGACGGCCTCGACGACGCCGAACGCCCGCCCGAGCGCCCAGACCAGGCCGACGCCATGCGTGCCTTCGCCGCCCCGTCCGCGCGCCTCCTGCTGACCTTCGAACCGGACACCATCCCGGAAATCCGCTGGTACGCCCCGCTCGGCGACAAAATCGACGGCGGCGTGGTCATTCCCGGAGCCGGCGCGTCGCAGGTCCTTCTCGAAGGCCTGACGCCCGGCGTCCGCTTCCTCAAAATCTTCCGTGCGGACGAAGCCCCCCGGGTGGTGCAGGCGACGCTCCGTCCTGGACGCGACACGGCCCTGGAACTGTAGCCGGAGAACGCCATGTCCCGCACGCCCCCCATCGACATCCTGGCCGTCGCCACCGCCGACGGCGCCACCGCGTGGGACCGCGCCACCGGCGCGCGGGCAACGGCCGCCGACCTCGCCGACGCCCTGGCCGCCCTCTTGCCGCGGCCCCGCCGCGGCGCCCGCGTGGCGGTCGTCTCCGAAACGCTCTTCACCCAGCGCGTACGCCTCGCGGCCGCCCGCACCGCCGCCCTGGCCCCCGCCGAACTCGAAAGCGCCCTCTTCTACGAAGTCGAACCCTTCTGCGGCATCCGCCGCGAAGACGCCGTACTCTCCGCCGCCCGCCTCCCCGGCGGCGAGTGGCGCGTGACGGTCGCCGGCCGCGCCGAACTCTCCGCCCTCCGCGACGGCGTGCGCGCGGCCCGCTGCCGCTTCGCCGGGGCCGCCGCCCTTCCCGAACCGCCGCGCGGCGGCGCCCCCGCCGCGCCCGCCACCGACCCCGAAGCCGTGGCCGCGGCCCTCTTCCCGCCCGACGGCGACCCCACGCCCCTCCTCCAGCCGCCCCGCGAAGGCCTGTCCCCCCGCAACCTCGCGGCCGCCTCCGCCGTCGCCTGCCTCCTCGTCGTCCTCCTCTGCGCCGCCGACTGGTGCCTCCTCGCTTCCGCCGCCCGCCGC
Source organism: Kiritimatiellia bacterium (assembly GCA_017540905.1). Lineage (GTDB taxonomy): Bacteria > Verrucomicrobiota > Kiritimatiellia > CAIQIC01 > Lenti-01 > CACXEY01. The sequence continues at coordinate 34,420 of JAFYAC010000052.1, forward strand.
CTGCGCCCCGCCATCTCCGCATCCACCCTCCTCTCCGCCGCCAACGACGGCCTGCGCCGCGACATCGCCGCCGATGCCGACCGCCTGCGCGCCCTCGAGGACGCCCGCGCCCGCCGCGACGCCGCCCTCGCCGGGCTCCGCGCCGGACGCGACCGCTGGCTCGCCCTCCTCGACACCCTTTCCGACGGCGCCGGCGGCCGCCTCGTCATCCGCTCCATCGAAGCCGACGAAGCCGCCCCCGGCGCTTCCCCGGACGACGCGCCCCCCGCCGTCCTCGTCACCGGCCTCGCCGCCTCCCCCGCCGACGCCGCCGACGCCATGGCCCGCCTCGCCGCCGACCTCCGTCCCAAAGGCTGGGAGCTCCTCCCCGGCACCTCCGCCGGACATCCCGGCGGCGCCACCGCCGACTTCGCCTTCCGCGCCCGTCCCCTGCCCCTCCCCACCCCCGCGGAGGAACCCTGACATGCTGAAAATCACCCAGCGCGACCGTCTGTTCGCCGCCATCGCCGTACCGGCGGCCCTCCTCGCCGTGTACCTCTTCCTCGTCCGCGCCCCCCTCGCCGGCAGCGTCGCTTCCATGCGCGACCGCCTCGCCACCCTCGGCGATGCCGACACCCTCCGCGCCGAGCGCACCGTCCTCGACCGCCGCCTCGCCGAAGGCCGCGAAGCCCTGCGCGCCGCCGAAGAAGCCGAATCCGCCCGCCGCGCCGCCGAAGCCCAGGCCCTCTCCGGCGGCGGCGCCGCCCCCGCCGACCCCTCCGCCCGCCTGCGCCGCGCCATCGCCCTGCTCGGCGCCCCACCCGCCTCCCTCCGCATCACCTCCTCCGAGCTCCTCGCCGAAGGCGACTCCGCCTCTCCCTCCGCCCCCCTCGTGCGCGAAGCCATCGGCGGGCGGCCCGCCACCCTCTGGCGCTTCACCGCCGTCGCCACCTACTCCGGCATCGTCGCCGCCCTGCGCGCCATTTCCGCCCAATCCCTCCCCGTGGTGGTCGAGCGGGCCACCCTGGCGGCCCCGCCCGCCTCCTCCGCCCCCGCCGCCCGCACCTGGCAACTGGACATCTGCCTCTGAGGAACCGCACCCATGCACGACCCCGCCGCCTCCGCCATCCTCGAAACCCTCTTCCGCGACTGCGAAGCCGCCGGCGCCTCCGACATCCACCTCACCGCCGGCCAACCCCCGTGGCTCCGCGTGCGCGGCGACCTCGCCCCCCTGCCCGCCGCGCCCCTAACCGAAGCCGACACCGAGCGCCTGGCCACCGCCCTCGGCGCCCTGACCCTCCCTCCCGGCTCCGCCCCCGCCCTCGTCCTCGAACGCCTCGCCGCGCGCGGCGCCATCGACGGCGCCTGCTCCTCCCCCTCCGGCGCCCGCTACCGCTTCAACGTCTTCCGCGAAAACGCCCGCTGCGCCGTCGCCCTGCGCCGCCTCGACGACGCATTCCGCCCCCTCGCCGAACTCGGCCTCCCCGAGCGCCTCGGCGACTTCTGCGACTGCCGCGACGGCCTGGTCATCGTCACCGGCCCCACCGGCTCCGGCAAAAGCACGACCCTGGCGACCCTGATTGACCGCGTGAACCGCACCCGCCACGGGCACATCGTGACCATCGAAGACCCCATCGAGTACCTCCACCCCTCCCGCTCCTGCCTCGTCCGCCAGCGCCAGGTCGGACGCGACGCCACCGGCTTCAACGCCGCCCTCGTCGAAGCCCTGCGGCAGGACCCCGACGTCGTGCTCGTCGGCGAAATCCGCGACCTCGACACCATCCGCACCGCCATCACCGCCGCCGAGACCGGCCACCTCGTCTTCACCACCCTGCACGCCGGCGACTGCGCGGGGGCAGTTGAGCGCATCGTCTCCGTCTTCCCCGCCGCCGAGCAGGACGGCATCCGCCACCAGCTCGCGATGGTCCTCCGCGGCATCCTCGCCCAACACCTGCTGCCGACCGCCGACGGCGCCGCCCGCGTGCCCGCCTGCGAACTGCTCGTGTCGACCCAGGCCATCGCCAACCTCGTCGCGACCGGCCGCAGCAACCAGATTCCCTCCGCCATCGAGACCGGCGCCGCCCACGGAATGTTCACCCTCGACCAGTCCCTGGCCGCCCTCGTCGCCTCCGGCAAAATCGCCCCTTCCGCCGCCTACGCCCTCTGCCGCAACCCCGCCTCCCTCTCCCGCCGCCTCGCCGACGCCCCAGGAGCCCCCCATGCCTGACCCTTCCACAAACTCCACCGCAAACCCGTCACCCGTCCCTCGTCCCTCGTCACTCTTGGACTTGTCCAAGGTCCGCCTCGACCCCGCCTGGGCCTTCCGCGTCCCCGCCGCCATCGCCCTGCGCCGCCTGGCGCTGCCGCTGTGCGCCATCGACGGCGAACTCGCCGTCGCCATGGCCGACCCCGCCGACGCCCAGACCATCGACGCCATCCGCGCGGCCGCCGCCCTCCCCGTACGCCCCCACCCCGCCGCCCCCGACGCCCTCCGCGCGGCCCTCCTCCGCGTCTACGGCGACATCCGCGACGCCCAGTCCCGCCCCGCCGACGCCGCCGAAGCCGACCCCGTGGCCGTCGTCGACCGCATCCTCCGCGCCGCCACCCTCCGCCAGGCCTCCGACATCCACTTCAACCCCCAGCGCAGCGGCCTGGCCGTCCGCATGCGCGTCGACGGCCGCATCGAAGACTTCACCCGCCTGCCCCCCGACCTCGCCACCGCCGTCGCCTCCCGCATAAAAGTCCTCGCCCGCCTCGACATTGCCGAACGCCGCGCCCCGCAGGACGGCGCCTTCGTCTGGACGCCCCCCGCCACCCGCGCCGACGCCGCGCCCGTACCCATGGACATCCGCGTCGCCACCCTGCCCGTGCGCCACGGCGAGCGCCTGACCCTGCGCCTCCTCGAATCCGGCCGCGAGCGCCTCACCCTGCCCGCGCTCGGCCTGGCCCCCGGCGACATGGCCCGCTTCCGCACCGTACTCGCCCGCCCCCACGGACTCGTCCTCCTCACCGGCCCCACCGGCAGCGGAAAGACCACCACCCTCTACGCCGCCATCCGCGAACTCCTCGACGGCCCGCCCCTCAATATCCTGACCGTCGAAGACCCCGTCGAATACGAAATCGAAGGCATCTCCCAGGCCGAAGTCGACGCCACCGACAAAGTCTCCTTCGCCAAGGCCCTCCGCTCCCTCCTCCGCCATGACCCCGACGTCGTCATGATCGGCGAAATCCGCGACGAAACCTCCCTCGACACCGCCGTGAAGGCCGCCCTCACCGGACACCTCGTCCTGAGCACCCTCCACACCAACGACGCCATCGGCGCCGTCACCCGCCTCCGCGACATGGGCCTCGCGCCGCACCTCCTCGCCGCCACCCTGCGCCTGAGCATGGCCCAGCGCCTCGTCCGCCGCCTTTGCCCCGCCTGCCGCGAACCCTACGCCCTGACCGAATCCGACGCCGCGCTCCTCGGCCGCCCCTCCCTGGCCGGCACCACCGCCTACCGACCCCGCGGCTGCCTCGCCTGCGCCGGACGCGGCTACACCGGCCGCACCGGCCTCTTCGAACTCGCCATGCCCGACGCCGCCCTCTCCTCCTTCATCGCTGCCGGCGCCCCCGAGTCCGACCTCCGCGCCGCCCTCCACACCCCCACCCTCCTCGACGACGCCATCCAAAAACTCCTCTCCGGCGAAACCTCCCTCCCCGAACTCCTTCGCACCCTCGGCCCCGCCCAATGACCACCCCCCTCCCCATCCTCCCCTCCCCCCCGCCGTCGCCGCATCCGTGTCTTGCCGTGGCCGCCCCGTCGGCCACGTCCCTCCCTCCTCTCGAACCGCGCCGCAGGCACGCACCCCCCTCTTTTCTCTTTTCTCTTTTCTCTTTTCACTCGCTCCCTCCCCATGCCTGACTTCACCGCCACAGTCCTCGCACCCGACGGCCGCCGCCTCACCCTCCGGCAATCCGCCGCCGACTCCCGCGACGCCGCGGCCTCCCTGCGAGCCCAAGGCCACCTCGTCCTCTCAATCGACGCCGACCGCGCCACATCCGGCCCGCCCCCCTGGCATCCCGCCTGGCTGCGTCCCATGCGGGCCTTCGACGTCGAACTCGGCCTCCAGCAACTCTCCCTGATGCTCAAGAGCGGCGTATCCCTCCTCACCGCCCTCGACACCGTGGCCGACCAATCCCTCTCCCCCCGCACCGCCCGCACCTGGCGCCGCGTGCGCTCCGCCGTATCCTCCGGCACCTCCCTTTCCGCCGCCCTGGCCGCCCAGGGACGCCGCTTCGGGCCGGCTGCCATCGAACTCGTGCGCGTCGGCGAACAATCCGGCGAACTCGACTCCGCGCTCCTCCACGCCGCCAACCAACTCGAAGCCCAGCGCAACCTGCGGACCCTCCTCGTCAACGCCCTGGCCTATCCCGTCTTCGCCGTCATCCTCGCCCTGGCCGTATCCGCCTTCCTCGTCCTCGGCGTCATCCCCAAAATCGCCGAATTCCTCGAAAGCGGCGGCGCGGCCCTCCCCGCCTCCACCCAATTCCTCCTCGACCTTTCCGGCTGGCTGCGCGCCCGCGGTCCCTGGATCCTCCTGGCCCTGGCCGCCCTCATCCTCCTCCGGCTCCTCGTCCGCGCATTCCCCGCCGGACGCCTCGCCCTCGACACCCTGGCCCTCCGCACCCCCGTCCTGGGACGCCTCCGCCGGCTGGCGGGCACCGCCCTGTTCTCCCGGGCCATGGGCATGCTCGTCGCCAGCGGCGTCACCCTCCTCGTGTCCCTCGACACCGCCCGCGCCCTGTTGCCGAACGCCCGCCTGGCCGCCCGCGTCCGCGAAGCTGCCGACGCCGTACTCCGCGGCGGTGCCCTGGCCCCGGCCCTCCAATCCCGCGGCGACTTCATGCCCATGCTCTCCCGCATGGTGGCCGTCGGCGAGACCACCGGTTCCCTGGCCGACGCCTTCACCGAAGTCGCCCGCTTCCACGAAACCATGCTCTCCGTCGCCATCAAGCGCTTCGGCGCCGCCATCGAACCCCTTCTCATCCTCTTCACCGGCGCCATCGTCGGCTACGTCTACATCGCCTTCTTCATGGCCCTCTTCTCCATCTCCGGAATGACCTGACCCAAGGAGCCCCCCCATGCACACCCCCATCCATCCCTCCACCCTCCCTCCCCTTCCCACCCCGCCCGCCCAGCGGCCGCACCGCAAACTTTTCACTTTTCACTTTTCACTTTTCGCTTCGGCGTCGGCGTCGGCCGCCTCCCTCCCCGCCATCGCCGCTCTCGCCCTCGCACTGTCCCTCCCGCCCGCCGCGCGCGCCCAGGCCGCCGCCGCCGCCGACCCCACCCTTCCCTCCCCCTCCCTTGCCTCCGCCCTCCAGTCCCGCCTCTCCGACCTCTCCGACCTGGCCCTCCGCGCCCTGGTCGTCGGCCCCGGCGGCGAAGGCGTGGCCCTGGTCGGTTCCGGCGACCACGCCGGCACCCCCGTCCGGGCCGGCACCACCATCAACCAGGACATCGACGGCATCACCGTCCCCCTCACCGTCGAATCCGTAACCCCGGCCGGCGTCCTCCTCCGCACCTCCCCCGCCGCCACCCACCTCCTCCCCTCCTCCCTCCG
>JAFYAC010000053.1 GCA_017540905.1 Kiritimatiellia bacterium
CAGGTGGTTCTCCGTCGGCGTCCAAAACAAGACTGCGGGCATTTGGCCCAAGGTGGGGCTGGACGTCTCCCATGCGGACAGCGGGTGGTAACCAATCACCTGCTGGCTCGCATCATGCTCCGGCGCGCGGCATTTGTTCAAAGGCTTTTTCATAGCGTCCAGGAACTCATTACCAACACTTTTGCGGGAAATCACTTTCCGGGCGCGAAGCTCGGTGGCAGGGCGGCGAGTCCCCTCGCCGCCGTGCAGGCGGTGCGTGCTTTTGGGGCGGGAGTGCGGCCGGGACGCCGCGGCGCTCACGGGTCCGTTGCGAAATTGCGCGCCTGGGAGAGGATGCGGAGGCAGAGGTCGGGGAAGGTCCAGCCGACGGCGCGGGCGGCGTCGGGGACCAGGCTCACCGGCGTCAGGCCGGGGATGTTGTTGAGTTCCAGGACGTAGAGGCCGCCGTCGGGGCGCAGGCGCATGTCCACGCGGCCCATGCCCGTGATGCCCAGGGCGCGGTAGGCGGCCATGGCGGCGGATTGGGCGCGGGCGGTGGTCGCTTCGTCGAGGGGCGCCGGGATGAGGTGCTTCGCGGCGGTGGCGGGGTCTTCGGAGTATTTGGTGTCGTAGTCGTAGTTGTCGTTCGGGGCGACGATCTCCACCACCGGCATGGGGTCGCCGGCGATGACCGGGACGGTGAGTTCGCGTCCGGGGATGAAGGTCTCGGCCAGGATGGTTTCGTCGTAGGCGAAGGCGGCGGCGAGGGCGGGCGCCCAGTCTTCTTCGCGGAAGACGCGGCCGACGCCGACGCTGGAGCCCTGCCGCGTGGGCTTGACGACGAGCGGAAGGGGGAGTTCGCGCGCGGCGGGGGCGCCGCGGCGGATGAGTTGGTAGGGGGCGGTGGGGACGCCGGCGGCGGCGAGGATGGGTTTGCTTCTGGATTTGTCGAAGGCGTTGGCGCTGGCGGCGGGCGAGGAGCCGGTATGGGGGATGCCGCGGGCTTCGAGGAGGGCCTGGATCTGGCCGTCTTCGCCGAACTGGCCGTGGAGGGCCACGAAGGCGACCTGCGTCTCCGCCGGGAGCTCGAAGGAGCCGTCGCGGCCGACTTCGACTTCGGCGACGGGCAGTCCGGCGCTGCTCAGGGCCTCTGCGACGGAGTGGCCGGAGCGCAGGGAGACTTCGCGCTCGGAGGAGGGGCCGCCCATCAGGACGGCCGTGAAGGGGCGGGTGGAGAGGTCGATGGGCATGGGTGGGAACTCCGTTTTTTCAGACAATTTCGACAATTTCCGACAATTGGGGGACAGAGAGGACAAAGGGGACAAGGGGGAATGGGTTGTTTGGGGTGTTCATTTTGGGTTCGAGAAATTGTCGGAAATTGTCAGGAATTGTCTGATTTTTCTGGCCCGGGCTCCTCCGGCGCGGGGGCGGCGGCGGGGGGGAGGAGGGTGCCGGGTTCGTAGGTTCCGAGGAGGCGGAGGATGACGGGTTCGTATTCGTCGAAGAGTTCGGGCGGGGCCGCGAACTGGATGTGGTGGGCGAGGTCACCGGTCAGGAAGTCGAGGGTCAGGACTTTGTTCTTGAAGAGCTGCGCGGTGCGGCGGACGGCGCGGTGCGGGCCGACGTAGGCAATCTCCATGTGGGTGTCGGCGGCGAGGTTGCGTTCGACGAGCTTGAGGCGCGAGACGAGGCTGTCGAAGGTCGCCCCGCGGTTCTCGACGGCCTGGATGCCGAGGTCCATGCCGTAGGGGCCGCGGAAGTAGGCGTTGAACATTCCGCGCACCGGCTTCTTCACGCGCACCCAGCCGCGCGGCGGGACGAGGCTGAAGAGGCCGGAGGGGTCGGCGTAGCGGGCGTCGCCGCCGTCGATGCCCGCCGCGATGTCGGTGGCGTCGCCACGCCGCGCTTCCTTGCCGCTGCGGCCGAAGCGGTCCATGCGCGTGGTCAGGTGCCGCATGTCGACGAAGAGGGCGACCAGCAGCACCGCCGCGAACCCGCCCACCAGCCCGACGCGCACCAGCCGGCGGCGCGCCTCCAGGCGCTTTTCTTCGGCGCGGGCCGCGCGGGCGGCGCGCCGCTTCGAGGCGAGGAGGTCCTCGTCGCTGGGGAGGCGCAGCGGCATGGGGTCAGTCGGTGCCGGTGGCGGCGCCGGAGAAGGCCTGGACGTAGTCGGGCAGCCAGGCCCAGTAGGGCTCGTATTCCTCGGGCAGCGTCGCGACGACGCGCTCGGAGGCGGTGACGTTCACGCGGTCGGGGTCCGCCGCGTCGGGGAGCGCGCGTTCGTCGCGCACGAAGAGGCGGGCCGCGCCGGAGGCTTCGTCGGCGAAGGCTTCGAAGCTGAGCGTGCGGTCCTCCGCCCCGAAGTGGCCGAACCGCTCCTCCAGCCCCGCGCCGGCGACTTGCAGGAAGCGGTCGTAGCGGGCGCGGCCGAGCGTGCGCAGGAGGTCGCCGAAGAGGGCTTCGCGCACGGGTTCGGCGGTTTCGGCGTAAGGGGGGATCGAGAGGACGACCTGGTACTCGGCCGGGTTTTCCACCGATATGTTCTCCGTCTCCAGCTCCTGCAGGACTTCGCGCGATTCGGCGAAGGCGGTCCCCAGGCGCGCGGTCTCCTCGTCGGTCAGGCGCAGCAGGCGGGCGAGGTCGGGATTGACCGCCAGCGCGTCGTCCAACGGCTCGATGCGGAGGTTCGCCATCTGGTCCTCGGGGAGCGGGAAGGTGCCGCGGACGTTTTCGAGGAGCCAGTTCAGGACATCGTCCAGGCGCGCGCGGAGACGCTGGTTCTCGGTCTGCAGGCGGAAGAGTTCGCGCGCGGCGTCGCGGTCGGCGGGGGCGGACGGCGCGGCGGCGGCGGTTTCGGACACCGCGGCTTCGTCGCGGCGCTGGACGGCGGGACGCCGTCCGATCGTCTGCGCGGGGGCTTCGGCGGCGGCGGCGCGGCGCGGCGCGGCGCGCACGGCGGTGCCTCCCCCGGCGCTGCCCGCGACCATGGCCGACAGCCCCCACGCGGCGCCCGCGACGGCCAGCGTCCCGAGCAGCGTCCAGAGGCATTTGCCGGCGATGTCGCGGCCTACCATGGCGAACGAGCGAGAGGGCCCCGCGCGGGGGCGTCAGACCAGCTTGAGCGAGGCCTCCACCGCCTCGTCGACCGACGGGTAGATCTTGACGATCCGGGAGAGGCCGAGCAGTTCGATGGTTTTCATGATGCGCTTGTTGAGGGCGGCAACGCCGAAGAAGGAAAGGTTCTTCATGCAAATCTGCTGGTAGCGGCCGAGGAGGGCGAGGCCCTTGGAGTTGACGTAGGAGAGGTTGGCGCAGTCGAGGACGAGCCGGACGCCGGACTCGTTGACGAGCGGGTCGAGCTGGCTGCGGAACTGGTCGTGCGTCACGGAATCCAGCGGACCCGAGACGTGGATCAGTTGGACGCCGTTGGTGTTTTCGAGCTGGATTGTCAGTACCGCTTCCGCCATGGACGCACCTTTCTGCCTTTCCGGGGCCGACCACCGGCCCCGATTTCCGCCACTCTAGCACATGCGGACCGCCCTGCAAGCAGGAATTCAAGGCGGCAAAAAAGGGCGTCAGCGGGAAGCGGGGAGCCGGATGCGGTAGGTGAGGGTTTTCGAGGCGCGGGGCGGTAGGGAAAAGGAGAACAGGAGCGTTTCGTCGGTGGCCGTGCAGGGAATGGAGGAGCTGACGAGGTTCCAGGCCGGCACGGGGGGGCGTTCGGTGGCTTCGATGTCCGCTTCGCCGTCCAGGTCGTTGGTGAAGCGGATGGTGCAGTCGACCAGGCGGGTACCGTCGGGAAGGTCTTCGGGCGGCAGGGCGGCGCGCGCCGTGCGGAGGCCGTCGACGGGGCCCAGGGGGACGCGCAGGGTGCCGGGAAACGGGGTGTGGGCCAGGGTGACGGTGTGCACCGCGGGCCGCGGGGAGCGCGTGGCCATGGTCCAGTCGAGGGGACCGGGGAGGAGGGGATGCCCGAGGCCCATCTCGGGCGTGTTGGGGATCAGGATCCAGCGGTCGAGCGGAACGCCGGCGGCCGGGGTCGGGAGCGGCACGCGGTCCGAGTCGTAGGCGTGGACGACGCGCGCGGGCTTGCGTTCGGTATGCAGGAACGGGATCTCGGTCGGGGAGCCGGCGGCGAGGTCCGCGGGGATGCGCAGGGGCCAGTGGCCAGGCACGTCCGGTTCGGCGGGGGGCGCGGGGAACCACGGGGCCGTGAGCGGGGAATCGCGGTCGAGGGCGACCAGCCCGAATGGCTTGGGCGCGGCGGGCGGCGCGGGGTCGAGAGAACCCGCGAAGGAAAGGCGGACGCCGGGCCAGGCGGTCGCGGTGCCGTTCTGGATGCGCACGGTGCCGGAGAGGTCGATCTGGGCCTGCTTGAGGGAGGAGGCGCCGAGGCCTCGGACGGTCATGTGGTAGTGGGCCGCCCAGGAGAAGCCGGAAAGGCGGAAGGTCAGCGAGTGGCCCATGGCGTCGGAGAGGGGCGATGCGAGGAGGAGCTCCAGGGCGCGGGGGACGGCGGGGGACGTGGATGGGGCGGGGTTGGGTTGCCAGACGACGGGGGCGTCGGGCGCGGAAGGGGCGGCGGGGGAGTCGTCGCGCCAGCGCCATTCTTCGAGGGGGGCGGGGCGCTTGGGCGTCCAGACGCGGATGGTGGAGGGGTCGAGGCCGTCGGGCGGGTCGGGCCAGCGGAGGGAAGTGAGTTCGGCCCGGCCGCTGGGCGGGAAGTGGAGGCGTACCCACGCCTCGCCCACGCCGATGGTCATCTGGGTGGCCGGAGGGTCGGCGGCGGGGACGGCGGTCGCCGCCGCCAGGAACGCCGCGAGGGCGGCGACGGCGGGGGCGGGCCAGTGGAGCCGTCGGTGGGTCATGGGGCGGGGGCGTGCCAGCGGCGGAGGCAGGCGGAGAGGCCGGGGTCGAGGACGGTGTTGGCCTGGTTGAGGATGTAGAGGTGGATGCCGGACGCACCGGCGGCGACCAGGCCGTCGATCTGGTCGATGGTCCAGCGCATGCCGATGGCGCGGCGGGCGTCGTCGTCGGGGGCCCCCCCGAAGGCGTCCGCCAGGGCCGCCGGCACGGTCGCGCGCGAGAAGGCGACCGACCGGGCGAGCTGCTCCCGCGTCGCCACCGGCATGAGGCCGGGGATGATCGGCACGGCGATCCCCGCGGCGCGGCAGTCGCGCACGAAATCGAGGAAGACGCGGTTGTCGTAGAAGAGCTGGGTGTTGACGAAGTCGGCGCCGGCGTCGACCTTCTGCTTGAGCCGGCGGATGTCTTCGGCGCGCGAAGGGGACTCCGGGTGCGTCTCGGGGTAGCCCGCGACGCCGCAGCAGATGTCGGGATGGAGCGACTTGACCAGCGCCACCAGCTCGTCCGCGTGCGCCAGCCCGCCCTCCGGGGCGCGGAAAGCCGCCTCGCCGCGCGGGGGGTCTCCCCGCAGGGCCATGATGTTGCGGATGCCGGCCGCGTGGATGCGGTGGATCTGCTCCTCCAGCTCGCCGCGGGTCGCCCCGACGCACGTCAGGTGCGCGACGACGGGCGTGAAGCCCATGCGCGCGAGCAGCTCGCACGCGGCGAAGCTGTTTTCGCGGGTGGAGCCGCCGGCGCCGTAGGTGCAGGTGGTGAAGTCGGGGCGCACGGGCCGCATGCGCTCGATGGAGCCGCCGAGGATGCCGAATCCGAGGACGTTCTTCGGCGGGTAGAATTCGAGCGAAAGCGTGGGCCGCTCGCGGGCTTCGAGGATGGATCGGACGGTGGGCTGGATCATGGCGCGCAGTCTAGCGGATGGCGCGGGGTGGCGTTTGCCGGCGGCGCGGCTACCAGAGTTTTTCGTAGATGGCGCGGACGTCTTCCGCGGACGCGTCCTTTGGGTTGCCGGCCGTGCAACGGTCGGCCATCGCGGCCTCGGTCATCGCGGGAATCGCCGCGCGGTACTCGGATTCGGAGCACACGCCCGCCTGGGACACGCTTTGCGGCATACGCATCTCCTGGAGCATGAACCCCACCCAGTGCACCAGCGAGCGGACCGCCGTGACGGCGTTGAGGCTCTGCAGGCCCAGCCGGCGCGCGGCGTCCGTGTAGCGTTCGGCGGTGAGTGCGCAGGCCGGGCAGGCGCGGCCGTCCGCGCCGATGCCGCTGTTGTATTCGATGACGTGCGCCAGCAGCATCGCGTTCGCGCGCCCGTGCGGGATGTGGAACCGCGCCCCCAGCGCGTGCGCCATGCCGTGGTTCAGCCCCAGCGAGGCGGAGGTGAACGCCTGGCCCGCCAGGCACGAGGCGCTGTGCATCTTCCGGCGCGCTTCCAGGTCGCCGGCGTCGAGGTACGACCGCAGCAGGTAGGCGCCCACGAGCTCGATGGCCCGCGCAGAGAACGCCGCGCTGAAGTCCGATTCGTGGCGGCTCACGCACGCTTCCAGCGCGTGGGTGAAGACGTCCATCCCCGTGTCCGCCGTCAGCGCCGGCGGCACGCTCTTGACGAGCTCCACGCTCAGGATGGCTTCGTCCGGCGTCAGGTCTTCCGCAACCAGCGGAATCTTGACCTGGGCCTGGGTGTCGGCCACGACGGCGACGTTCGTCACTTCCGACCCCGTGCCGCTGGTCGTGGGGATCGCAACCAGGCGCATGCCAGGCGCGGAGGGGTCGAGGCGGCGGCGGAATTCCCGCACCAGCTTCGCCGAGTCGATGGCGCTGCCGCCGCCAATCGCCACCACCGTGTCACCGCCGAACGCCCCCAGCGCCGCCACCCCCCGCGCCACGCTCTCGATGGGAGGGTCCGGCACGACATCCGAGTACACCGTGTGCTCCGCGCCGCAGCGCGACAGCCGGTCGGTCACCTGCGAAATCAGCCCGCTCTTGACCACGAACGGATCCGCCACAACGAACACGCGCCGCCCGCCCAGCTCCTGCAAGCGGTCCAATGCGTCGTCGCCGAAAAACACCTGGGGATGGATGTGGAAGGAATTCATGCTTCGCCCTTTCAGCGGGAGGCCGGCTGCACCGGCGACGGGCCCTGGACCAGGCGGTAGTAGCGCTCGGTCCCGGCAGGCACGCGGTCCTTGACGATGACGCGCTCGCCGTTGGCGGCCACCTGGATGTTCACCGCGTCGGGCAGCGGCTGCCAGCGGGCGCGCGCGCCGTTGGTCGGGGAGTACATCACGGTGTAGTAGAGGCCGCGCTCGCCCGTGAAGGCGAGCGTGACTTCGCCGGCCGAGCGTGCGACGGCCAGCATCGTCTCGTGCACGGGGCGGAGTTCCTCGTGCACGCACCCGCACGGCGCCAGCGCGGCCAGGGCCAGCGCCGCCGCGGCGAAAACGGCATGACTCCTGCGGGCCATCTCGGGCCGTCCGGTCAGGGGGTGGCCGGTTCGGCGGCGTTGCCGGCCGCGGGCGCGGCGGGTTCGACCATCTCGCCGGGAGCGGGCTCCAGCGGCTCGATGGGGGCCGCGGACGCGGACCGCTCGCTGCGCCGCGAACGCGTGAAATACTTGAAGAACGACGGCGGGGCGTCCTTCACGGGCGCCGACCCGTCGTACCAGCTCTCCTCCGCCAGCTGCTTGCGGCGGTCGGCGGAGGCGTCGGCCAGCTTCAGGTTGTAGCGGCCCGCGAACCAGCGCCAGTCGGACGGCGTGAAGGGAATCCCCTGGCCGACCGCGTTGATCAGCTCCGGCGTCTCGAGTTCGCGGATCTGCCGCGTGTCCTTGCACCACGAGCCGATGTCGCGGAGGCTGTTGGGCAGCAGCGCGTTGTCGCCGAGCAGGAACGTCCGCGAAGGGTAGGATTGCAGGAACGCGCCGCTCCGGTAGTCTTCCAGCGGAAGGGGCAGCCATTCGTAGCCGTTCCAGACGTGCAGCCGCGGGTCCGGGTCGGGCTTCTGGTAGCTCACGAGCACGGTGGGATACCTGCGCGCCACGTCGAAGGCCACCTGCATCACCGAATAGCGGGCCGGCGCCACGAGCAGCACGGCATCCCCGTCCGCGGCTGCGCGGACCGGAAACGCCAGCAGGCAGGCACCCGCCGCGAACGCGGCCAGCAATGTCATCAATTTCTTCATGCCAAACTCCTTGATACGTTCCTCCAGACGGGAACTCCCGTGCATTCAACCATGCCCGCGCGCGCATGGCAAAACATTTCCGCCGCCGGTTGCAAAAAAATCGCCCCGGCGCCCCACCCCGGGAAAAGGCCCCCGCGCCGGGCGCCGGGAGGCGCCGGAAGGGCCGGGTTTTCGAGAAAACGCCCGCTTTTTCCTTGATATCGCGGCCCGTCCCGCCCCGCCGGGCGGTTCGCCCTTGCGCCGCGGGGACGGAAACAGTACATTCGCGGCCATGAAAAATCCCTTTCCGAAAAACCGTTTTCCGCTCCTCCCCTCCATCCTCCTGCTCGCCGCCGCGTCCGGCGGCTGCATGATGGTTCCGCCCAGCGACGACCCGCCGCCCGCCTCGCAGGCCGAGGTCCAGTACCTGCGCGAGGAAATGCGCCGCATGAACGACCGCCTCCAGGCCTCCGAAGCCCAGGTCGGCGACATCCAGCGCACCGCCTACTCCGCCGAAGCCAACCGCTCCGCCTACGCGTCCGAGGCTGAAGTCGCGGCCCTGCGCAGCCAGGTCGAGACCCTCCAGCGGCAACTCCGCGACCTCGACGCCGCGCGCACCGCCGACAAGCGCGAAATCTACGACGACATCTCCAAGAAAGTCGCCGAAATCGTCAAGAAGGCCACCCCGCCCGCCCCGCCGCCCTCCACCCGGAAGGCCGCCACCCAGTCCGGCTACGAACACGTCGTCCAGCCCGGCGAAACCCTCTCCGCCATCGCCCAGGCCTACGAAGTCAAGATGGACGCCATCCTCAAGGCCAACAACATCAAGAACGCCAATTCCATCCGCGTCGGGCAGAAACTCTTCATCCCGGACTGACCCCTCCCCCCCCCCGCGCCGGGGTGTGGGCGAAAAGTGCAAGGTGGGAGGAGAAACCTGCCTTGGAGCGGTTTCAGAAATAGCGTGGCCTCAATCCATGGTTCCGCTTTTCGGTAGGGCGGCGAGTCCCTTCGCCGCCGGGTGCCTGCAAAGCGCATGGAAAGCTTTGCATTTGCCTTCATGCCGCGATTGTTTCGCACGGCGGGCAGGGGACTGCCCGCCCTACCCACAGCCCCAGCCCGTCAAATACGAATGTTTTGACTTACTCCGAACTAGAGCGGTTTAAGAAATGCTGTAGCCGTTTCGGGAGGGCCGCGCTTTGTCGCGGCCGTGTGCAAGGACGAAAAACCAGGCCCGGACGAAGCCGGGCCCTCCCCGGCTTGCGACTACACTTTTTC
>JAFYAC010000054.1 GCA_017540905.1 Kiritimatiellia bacterium
CATGCGCAGGCGCCGGTCGGAGCGGTGGAGGGACCACTGGATGTCGTACTGGTCGGCGAGGGGCCGGAAGGCGGCGGGGATGCCGTCGTAGGGGATGGCGAAGGAGTCGATTTCCCACTCGATGCGCGCGAAGAAGGTTTCTTCGGCGTGGTCGACATACTGGTCGAGGGCGATGATGTTGCCGCGGTGCGCGGTGATGAAGCCGGCCAGCGCGGCGATGATGCCCTGCCGGTCGGGGCAGGAGACGAGGAGGATGGCGGTGGGTTTGGCGGGGGTGGGGGTCATGGGGGGGGCCTTGGGTTGTTCGGGGGGGGAGGTGGCAGGGGAACCTAGATATCTAGGTTTCTAGGTATCTAGGTTTTTTGGGGGAGGGGCGCCGGGTCAGTCGTCGGCGGAGAAGGGGCGGGGGGCGGGGATGGTGGGGAGGGGCGGCGGCGGGGTGGCGGGGTCGGGGATGCGGAAGGTCAGGAAGAGGGGACGGTGGTCGCTCGCGGCGGCAAGGGAGGGATGGCTTGGAATGAAGGTCTTTTCGGGGAGGAAGTAGGGGAGGAGGGTCGCGGAGGCGAGGGCGTAGTCGTGGCGGAGGCAGGCGTCGTCTTCGGCGCGGTAGGTCCAGGCGTCGCCCAGGGCGTCGGTGGGGCGCAGGTCGGTCAGGAGGGGCTTGTTCTGGTAGGTGCGGATTTCCTGAAGGGGCGCGGAGGACGGGGTGTCGTTGAGGTCGCCGAGGACGAGGACGGGGACCGCCGGGTCGGCCTTGAGGGCGGAGCGGACGCGGTTGCAGACGAGCCGGGCTTCGTTGCGGCGCATCTCGGCCTGGCCGAATTCGTGGAATTTCTTGCTCTTGAGGTGGGCGCCGAGGAGGCGGACGGCGGCGCCGGAGGGGAAGCGCAGGGTGGCGTCGAGGATGCCGCGCCGGACGGGGAATTTGCGGGGGCCGATGGTGTAGTGGTCGTTGGTGGCCGTGGCGACGGGGTCGAGGGGGATGCGGGAGAGGATGGCGATGTCGAGTCCGGAGGGGTCGACGGCGGCGATGTGGCAATGGGGATAGCCGAGGGCGTCGCGGAGGCGCTCGAAGGGGGCCCCGGGGGCGGCTTCCTGGACGAGGATGACGTCGGGGGAGAGGGCGCGGAGGGTTTCGAGGATGGCGGCGGTTTCGGCCTCGGGTTTGGGTTCGAGGGTGGAGGGGTCGCCGTCGCGGTCTTCGTCGGCCCAGTGGTCGAGGTTGAAGGTGAGGACGGTGAATTCGCCCTCGGCCTTGACGGGGGCCGCGGAGAGGCTTTGGGCCAGGACGGCGCAGGCGCTGTCGGGGCAGGCGCAGGAGGAGGAGGCGTCCTTGTCCCCACCGCCGCCGCAGGGGGAGCAGGCGGCGGGAAGGAGGGCGAGGAGGAGGGCGGCCGCGGCTCCCGCCGCGGCGCGGAGGGGGGCGGCGGGACGCATGGTCAGGCTCCCTTGGTGTAGGAGGCTTCGATGCGCTGGGCGACGTCGCGGTACTTGATGTCCACTTCGTAGATCTTCTTGAAGTAGTCGATGGCTTCGTCCTTGCGGCCCATTTCGTCGGCGAGGATGCCCATTTCGTAGGTGACGTCCTTCTTGATTTCGTCCATGAGGGTGATTTCGGACGCGGCTTTCTTGAGCTGCTCGAAGGCCATGTCGCGCAGGCCCTTGGCCTTAAAGCACAGCCCCAGGTAGTAGAGGGCGCGGGTGCGGCGCTGGGGGTTGCGCTGGGCGAGCTGGAATTCTTCGATGCCTTCGTTGTACATGCCGCGCAGGTAGTACTGGCAACCGAGTTCGTAGCGGAACTGGAGGTCGTTGGGGTAGCGCTTGACCATCTCGACGGCGTCGGAATAGATGAAGTCGGCCTTCTCCTTCTCGGTGGCCGCGGCGGCGGCTTCGTCGCCCTTGGCGCGGGCGTCGGCGATGAGGGCGTCGTACTTCTTGACGCGGATGGCGGAGGCGGTGCGCTCGATCTGCGGGTCGGAGCGGCCGGCGGCCTTGGTGGCGTCGTCGAGGGCCTGGAGGGCGTCGTCGTAGCGGGTGGCGCGGACGTAGAGGTCGGCGAGGGCGCGGCGGAAGTTCATGTTCTGCGGCTCGCGCTTGATGTCGGCGATTCGGTCGGCGATGAGCTGGTCGATGTCCGCCTCGCCCTTGACGGAGCGGTGCTCCTGCTCGAGGCGCTTGGCCATCTCCTGGTCCTTGAGTTTTTCGCGGAAGTCGCCGCGCTTCTCCCAGTTGCCCTGCTTCATGGAAGCGACGGCGGAGGTGTCCTTGTACTGCTTGAGGGCTTCCTGGTCGCCGGGACGGAGCTTGACGACGAGGTCGTAGCAGTCGCGGGCGCCGGCGGGGTTGCCGGTGTCGAGGTAGAGCTTGGCGAGGAGGCGGAGGAAATCGACGTTCTTGGGGAAATGCGGGCGGACGACTTCGAGGGTCTGGACCGCGGCCTCGGGCATGCCGGCGGCCTCGGCGGCTTCGCAGAAGAGCTTCAGGAAGGGGAAATTCAGCACGTCGCCGGCCAGGAGCTTTTCGGCGGCGGCGAGGGCGGCCTTGGGGTCCTTCTTGATCTTGCCCTGGACGCCCATGGTGGCGAACATGCCCTTGATGGAGGCGATCTGGTGGGTCGTGGCGGAGGGCTTGGAGGCGAGGAGCTTCTTCAGCTGCGCGACGCGCAAGCTCTTGCGGGCGAGGAGGAAGCGGGGTTCGAGGGCGGTGATGCTGGAGAGCATGTCCATGGCGTAGCCGATGTTGCCGCGTTCGAGGGCGGACATCGATTTCTCGTACTGGTCGCGGATTTTGCGGGGGACTTTGTCCAACGTGATTTCTTCCATGAAAACGCTCCTTTTCTGCGGGCGGCCGTGGGTGGCCGTCCTTGGAAAGGGAACATATTGCGCGCTTCCGCGCGCGTCAAACCCTAAATCGCCGCTCGGTAAGAAAAACAGCCTTGGACGTGTCCGCGGGCGGGGAAAGCGCGGAGGGCCGCGGGCGGGAAGGGGGCTGGAGGGAGGGGGTGGGATGGGGGAAGGGGGTGGTGTGTTGCATGGGGGCGTTCGTGGGGTGGAAAGGGGGGGAAACAGCGGTTTTTCCGTAATCTCATTGCTTGGCGGGGAGGGGCGTCGGCGGTCGGTTCCGCGGCCGGGAAGAGGGTCAGTCCGCGCACTCCGGTGGCGGCGGGCGGTGCGCGCCGCAGGCGCCGCAATGGCTGCAGCCGTTGCAGGTCATGCGGGAGCCGCAGTCGGCGCAGGTGGGGAGGAAGGACCCCGTCCGGCGCGCGACGGGCCCCCCGAAGAGCGAGCCCTCCGCGTGGCGGAGCTTGTAGCGGACGGGGCGGCCGGGCACGCCCAGGCCGGAACGGAACGCCTGGCGGCTCTGCATGCGCTTGTCCGGGATGCGGTAGGTTTTGCCGTCCTTGACGTAGAGGGTGCCGGTCTCGATGAAGTCGAACTGGACGGAATGCGCCCGGCACTGGTCGGAGAGCGCCTGGACCCATTCGTGGCGGCAGGGGCGCGCGCCGCCGTAGTTTTCGCCGCCGCAGAGGACTTGCTCGACGAGGCCCGTCGCCAGCCAGGGCGTGGCGTCGATGGGCCCCAGGAGGGGCGCCGCCATGAAGCCGCGGTGGCGGGCGGGGAGGTCCAGCAGGACGGGCAGGCGCTCGCCGGCGCGGCGCTGGTTCTCGCAGGTGACCTGGAGCATGACGTTTTCGTAGCCGCCGCCCCAGTCGGGCGGAAGGCAGGCGGCGATGCGGGAGGCGCGCTTGGTCAGCAGCCGGAACACGACGTCCGGGCGGCGGCGGATGATGTCCCAGGCTTCCGGGCGCCAGGCGTCGGCTTCCTCGACGAAGAAGTCGGTGGAGAGGCCGACGAGCAGCTCCATGCCGGGGGCGACCTTGAAGTCGCCGTTGCGGCCGCGGGCGAGCGGCATCGCGAAGTTCCGCGTGCGGAAGACGCGGGAGGTGTCGATGCCGCGCTTGGCGTCGAGGAAGTACATGTAGCAGTGGTCGCAGCCCTCGCTGACCCGGTGGCAGCCGTGCCAGGGGTTCCAGATGATCATGGGGCGCGCTCCCGGGCCGGCAAGGCCCCGTACCCTCCCCGCGGGGGGCTTTCTGTGCGATTGGGTTCCATCCCCGCCAACCTACCGCGCCGCATCCCGCCCCGCAAGTCCCTTCCCCCCGGACGGGGGGCGGCCGGACGCGGGACAATGCGTCGCGATATCAAGGAAAACACTTCCGTTTTCAGCGGAAAAGCCGCATGCGGCCGGCGGCGGGATGGATTTGCGGGCCGGGGACTTGCAAGGCGGCAAAACCGCCGTATGTTGTGCGGAGGCCGAGCGGGAGAATCCGCCGAAGGCCGGAAAGGATTTGATCGACATGAACAACAAGAACGCGAACATTCCGCTGGACCGGTTGACCACCAAGGCCCGCGAGGCGCTGCAGGCCGCCATCCAGGACGCCGGCGCGCGCGGCAACGGCGAACTCACCCCCCTGCACCTCGCGCTGGCGCTGGTGCGGCAGCAGGGCGGCGTCGTGCCGTCGGTGCTGGAGAAGACGGGCGTCAAGCCGGACCTCTTCGCCGCCGCCCTCGAAAAGCAGCTGGACACCCACGCGCGCCAGGAGGGCGGCGCCGTGCAGCCCTCGCCCAACCGCGCGTTCCAGGCGGTGCTGGAGGCGGCGTCGGGGATCGCGGGGAGGATGAAGGACGAGTACATCAGCACGGAGCACCTCTTCCTCGCCGCCCTCGGCGAAAAGGACGGCGAGACGGCCCGCGTCGCCGCCGCCATGGGCGTCACGGTGGACAGCGTCCTGCAGTCGCTCCAGGCCATACGCGGGAACCGCCGCGTGACGGACGAGGCCCCCGAGGACAAGTACGAGGCCATCAAGAAGTACGGCCGCGACCTCACCGCCGACGCCCGCGCCGGCAAGCTCGACCCGGTCATCGGCCGCGACGCGGA
>JAFYAC010000055.1 GCA_017540905.1 Kiritimatiellia bacterium
AGAGGAGTGGGGAGGGAGGCGGCGGGCTGACAGCTTGCCGTCAAGAGGGGAAGGACGGGGGCGAGCCCCCGAACCTCCGGTGGGGAGGAGGAGGGGCGGGGGAATCAGGGGAGGGGGGCGGTTTCGTCTTGGAGGGGGATGGTGGGGAAGGCGGTGCGGAGGGCGGTGGCGAAGAGGCCGGGGCGGGGAGGGTGAATGCCGCAGGAGGGGCTTTTGCTTTTGAGGATGCAGAGGGCCGGGGGGCGGCGGCGGAGGGTGGCGAGGGTGGCGTCGATCCAGGCGGAGAGGGCAGGGGTGCAGTCGGTGCCGTCGGGACGGAGGGCGCGGAGGGGGCCGTCGGGGGGAGGGACGGGGTGGAGGTCGATGGGGGGACGGGGGCAGCCGAGGCCGGAGTCGGTTTCGGGGCAGAGGGGGAGGATGTCGTAGCCGGCGGCGCGGAGGGCGGATTGGAGGCCGGGGACGAGTTTGTGGCGGCCGTCGTAGCGGCAGGGGCGGCCGAGGAGGCAGGCGCTCACGAGGGCGAGGGGACGGGGAGAGGAGTGACAAGTGAAAAGTGACAAGTGACAAGAGGGCGGCGCGCCCTGCGGGCGGGAAGTGGAAGGATTGACGGGAGGGCCGCCCGCGGTCCGGGGGGAGCGGGGCTCAGGCATATTTGGCGCGGAGGGCTTCGGCGACGCAGGGGGGGACGAATTTTTCGACGGGGCCGTGCAGGGCGGCGATTTCGCGGACGAGGGTGGAGGAGACGGTGGAGTATTCTTCGCGCGGCATCAGGAAGAGGGTTTCGACGTCGGGGGCGAGCTTGCGGTTGGTCAAGGCCATCTGGAATTCGTATTCGAAGTCGCTGAAGGCGCGGAGGCCGCGGATGAGGGTGCCTTCGCCGTGCTCTCGCGCCCACTCGACGAGGAGGCCGGTGAAGGGCTGTACGTCGACGTTCGGGAGGTGCGCGACGGCGCGGCGGGCGAGGTCGAGGCGCTCTTCGGTGCCGAAAAGGAGGTTCTTGCGGGACTCGGCGGAGACGGCCAGGGTCAGATGGTCGAAGCGGCGCGAGGCGCGCGTGGCGACGTCGAGGTGGCCGAGGGTGATGGGGTCGAAGGTTCCGGCGTAGACGGCGCGGCTCATGGTTCGAGGCCTTTTTTTGCGGTTTTCATGGGGCGGGAGGATAGCGGGTTGGGGGGCGGGGGGCAACAAGAAAGGAGGGGCAAAGGACGGGGGCCGCGCCCCCGGGCCCCCGGGGAAAGGGGGAGGCGCGGGGGATTGATTTCGGGGGAGGGTTGGGGTAGGGTTGGTGTGTGCCGCCGGGAAATGGCGGCCGGAAACAGGAGAAATTTATCATGCCCAATATCATGAAGATGATGAAGCAGGTCAACGCGATGCAGAAGAAGATCCAGGATGCGCAGCAGGGCCTGAAGGAGACGGCCGTGGAGTTCGGGAGCGGCGGCGGAGCGGTGACGGTGCGGGGGCACGCGGACGGGCAGGTGACGGAAATCGCGATTTCGCCGGACGTGGTCAAGGAAGGGGATGCGGCGATGCTGGAGGATCTGGTGCTGACGGCCGTGCAGGGGTTCCAGGCGAAGGCCACGGAGATGGCGAACGCGGCGATGGGGGCGGTGACGGCGGGGCTGAATTTGCCGCCGGGGTTCGGGTTCTGAGGGGCAAGGGACGGGGGCTTCGCCCCCGAGCCCCCGGGGGGGGGAGGGGCAAACGACGGGGGCAAGCCCCCGAGCCCCCGGAGGAGGAACAACAAAAACGGCGGTCTCCGGGAATGGAGGCCGCCGCCAGGAATGGAATGGGAAAGGGGTGTGGTCAGTCTTTGACGTAGAGGGTTTTGCCGCCGATTTCCCAGGTGTCGACGATGGCCATGATGACGGCGTCGACGGGGCGGTTCTGGGTGACGGTGGTCTGGCGGGCGGAGGAACCGGCGGCGGTCAGGACGTATTCGCCGGGGCCCGCGCCCATGGCGTCGGCGGCGACGACGAAGTTGCCGGTTTCCTTTCCGTTGGTGTCGGCAAGGCGGACGAGCAGAAAGCGGATGCCCTCCAGGGAGGGTTCCTTGCGGGTGGATACGACGGTGCCGACGACTTTGCCGAGGTTCATGGTCTGCTCTTTCTCAACGGATGGGGGAAGGGGATGGGGAAAAAGGGACGGGGAGAGGGCGGAGGGGGCTCCGCCGCTCTCCCGGTGAGGGGCTTACTTGCGGCCCTTCGGGGCTTCGGGGGCGCGGCCCAGCGGCAGGACGGCGTCGACGTTGGCGTGCGGACGCGCGATGACGTGGACGGCGACGACTTCGCCGACGCGGCCGGCGGCGATCTGCCCGGCTTCGCAGGCGGCCTTGACGGCGGCCACGTCGCCGCGGACGATGACGGAGGTGAAGCCGCCGCCGGTCTTTTCGTAGGTCACGAGTTCGACCTTGGCGGCCTTGACCATCGCATCGGCGGCCTCGACGGTCGCGGGGAAGGAACGGGTTTCAATCATTCCGAGTGCATCTGCCATAATTTTACCTCTTGTTGTTTTTCGGGGTTGCTTTTTTTAAATCGGTTTCCGGCCGGTCACTCCCTGGGTCCGGCCGGGTCGGGGCGGCCGGTGATGGATTCGATGGCGGCTTCGGCGGCGCGGTAGGCGACGTCGATGTCGCGTTCCTCGCCGCCGAGGTACACGCGCCCGAAGGCGCCGGTGGCGGTGACTTCGAGGATGTTGATGTCGGCGGCCTTCTCGGCCTCGTTCGCGGCGAGCGCGGCGTAGGCGGCGGGGGCGACTTCCATGACGTAGAGGGTCTGTCCGCGGACGATCATGTTGCCGTGGCGCATGCGGTTGACGAGCATGGCGTGGCGGTCGTCGATGTTGCGGATGACTTCGGAGGAGTAGATCGTCGGCTTGATGCGCCGGTCCTCGGTGGCGCCGAGGGCGTCGAGGATGGCGGCGCCGGCCTGGCGGACGTCGGCCTGGGAGGAGGAGTGGACTTCGAGCATGCCGTAGAGGCGCTCGACAATCTGGAGGCCGGAGGTGACGTCGGTGGCCTTGAGGGCGATGTCGGTCAGGCGGTTGATGGCGATCCCGGGGGTGGTTTCGACGAACAGGGAGGCCTGGCCCACGACGGGCCAGAAGCCCCGGGCGGTGGAGGCGAAGTACGCCGCGCACTGGGGCTGGAGGCTGTCGAGGAAGACGTATGACCGGAGTTCGACCATGGGGGGCCTTGGGGTCAGCGGGCGCCGCAGGCGGCGATGGCTTCCTGCATCATCTTGACGGAGGAGGAGGCGCCGATGCGGGTGGCGCCGTTGCGGATCATCAGCATGGCGTCGGCGTAGGTGCGGACGCCGCCGGAGGCCTTGACGCCGAGCTTGGGCGCGACGGTGCGGCTCATCAGGGCGACGTCTTCGGCCTTGGCACCGCCCTTGTTGAAGCCGGTGGAGGTCTTGACGTAGTCGGCGCGGGCCTTCATGGAGGCGAGGCAGGCCTTGACGATTTCGTCGGGGGTCAGCAGGCAGGTCTCGAGGATGACCTTGAGCAGGCCGCGGCCGTCCTTGACGGACTCGCAGACGGTGCGGATGTCGCGCGTGACGCCGTCCCAGTCGCCGGACTTGGCCTTGCCGACGTTGATGACCATGTCGATTTCGCGGGCGCCGTCGCGCATGGCGCGGCGGGCTTCCATGGCCATCATGGAGGCGGGCATGGCGCCGAGCGGGAACCCGACGACGGCGCAGACCTTGACGGAGGAACCGCGGAGGGCCTGGGCGGCGACGGGGACCATCGCGGAGTTCACGCAGCAGCTCCAGAAGTTGTACTGGATGGCTTCTTCGCAAAGCTTCTTGACGTCGGCGGCGGTGGCCTCGGGCTTGAGGAGGGTGTGGTCGATCATCCGCGCCAGCTGGCTGGCGGAAAGGTTGCCGGTGGCGGCCGCGACGGCCGCGGGGTTCGCCACGCCGCCGCCGTTGCCGACGATCTGCTTGACCCGGTCGGCGATCCGGGCGATGTCCTGGGAGCTCAGTTCCAATTTCATCTCCTTAATGGCGGCCATGACGGGCGATGCCGCGCGGCCGCTCTCGAGGTCCTTGATCATCTGGACGCGCCGCAGGTGCCTCTCTTCGGTGCAGTCCGTGGCCAGGAAGGTTTCGACGATGCCTTTGGCCTGTTCGAAAGGGGTTTGGCCGGAGCCGAGCGTCAGCAGGTTGGCGCCGTTGTGCTGGCGGGAATTGCGCGCGAGGGCTTCGTTGTAGCAGGCGGCGGCGCGCACGCCGGGGATTTTGTTGGCGGTCATCGCGGAGCCGATGCCGGCGCCGTCGACCATGATGCCGACGTCCGCGCGGCCGGCGGCGACGGTGCGGGCGACTTTTGCGGCGAAGACGGGGTAGTCGACGGACGGGGTTTTGGCGTGTGTGCCGACGTCGGTTATGGAATGGCCCTGCGACTTGAGCCAGGAGGCGATCTGCTCCTTCAGCTCGAATCCGCCATGGTCGGCGCCGACGACGATTCTGCACTTGCCCGTTGACATGATGCGGACAGTTTCCACGCGCGGGGCGCGCGCGGCAAGCGCAAAGCGGGGGGCGGGGGTTAAGCGGTTTACCGCGCGGCCGCCCCGTGATGGATTGCCTGTCGGACAAGACGTTGCCGGAGGGAAACAGGCCCGCGGCGCGAAACACGGAGGGGCTGGAGGAAGGAGGCACGGAGGGTTTTTGGAGATGGAGTTTGCCGGCTTTTCGCGCGGCCGCGGCGGAGCGCGGCCCGATTTCACTCCGCGAAGGGATTCATCACCCGCACACCGCCGTATACCGACCCGTTGCCCATGTCCTCCGAGTACACCGTGTCGCAGCCCGCTTCCTCGGCCGCGGCCACGACCAGCGCGTCGTGGAACTGCAGACCGTGGCGCGCCTTGAGGGCCATGCCGCGCTTCAGCGTCTCCATCGATTCGCGCACGCAACGGAACTGTGCGAACCACTCGATGGTTTCCTGGATTTCCTCCAAGGTGTCTTTCGACTTCTTGAACATGCAGTTGGCCAGTTCCCGGAGGACCTGCAGGGAAATCCATCCTGCATTTGCCCGCATCACCTCGGCGGCCAGCCGTTTCGCCTTCGCTTTTTTCACCGGGTCCTGGTCGATGGCGATGTACACCAGCACGTTGGAATCGAAAAAGACCATCTTCTACCTCTCGTTGGCTTCTTCCCGGTCGAATTTCCATCCTTCGGGCATGTGGATTGTGTGCGTCCGGAAGAACTCCTCGAACGCTTCCGCCTTGCGGTCCCGTTCGGCTTGGATGGCCCGGGCCTTTTCTTCGAGCTTTTCGCGGATGAAGCGGTTCAGCGAGGTGTGGTTGTCCTTTGCCCACGAGCGGACCAGGCGTACCGACTCCTCCGGGGCTGACAATGTGATGTTCATGGGGGGCTCCTTTCTTGCGTGCACACACAACGTAAATCATGTGTGTGTGGGCGTCAACACACAAACAGGAAATTATGTGCAATATGGAACCGCACATATTCTTCGGTGGGGCGCGCACCGGGGGGGCAGGCATCTCCGCATGGGTAGCGGCAATGGGGGAGGGCAGGGAATTCCCGGGTGTTTTCCAATGTTTTCCTTGATATCCGGCATGAGGGGCAGGGGGCGCGGCCGGGTGGGTGGGGGGGGGCGGACGGGGTGCGGTTCTTGACGGGCGACTCCATGCGTCCTGAGCGCATCTCCGGTTTGTGCCCGGGGCGGATCAAATCCACGCTTGCATATTCCCGCGCGAGGCGCATGGTGGGGCGAGGCGTCCCCGCCGAGCCGTTCTTGCCGGTTTTCCAGACCTCCTGCCCCCTTCCACACCGGCTCGCCGGGGACGGCTCGCCCCACC
>JAFYAC010000118.1 GCA_017540905.1 Kiritimatiellia bacterium
AGCGTGAGGTTCAGGATGGCGGCGCCGGTCTCCGCGAAGTCGAACATCGCGACGCCGTAGCCCTCCTGCGTGCTGCCCGTCGCCGCGTGGACGAAGTTCGAAATCACGTGCCCGCCGCCGTCGAACGTCCCGCGGAACGTGCTGGGATACTCCGGGTCGCCCGTGTTGAACCGCCCGCCTTCGCAGTCGATGTCCGCCGTGAGCGTGATCGTGTCGCCCGCGAAGTCCTCCACGTGCACGGCCTCCATGAACTCCCGCAGCTCCTCGAGCGTCCCGATTTCGTACTCCGCGCCCCGTGCGGCCGTGACCGCAACCGACGCCGCCATCGCGAGCGACGCAAGAATGGACAGGTTGTGCATCATCTTTTTCATGTCGTTCCTCCGGCGGCCAGAATCATCCCGCCGCATCCAGCCTATATGCCGCCCCGCCCCCAGACAACCAATTTTACCCCCCCCGATAAAACGTTTTACTTGCCAAACTTCCCTTCCGTCATCCCTTCGAAATGCCGAAACCCATGCATTCCCGACCAGCCATCCCCCCTGCCTCACCTTGCGCCAAACCCGTCCAGGGCGCTGCGCCCCCCGCCCGCCGCATGGAAATCACGCCCGTTTCGTTGCCTGGAAGCTGCGTACGCCTTGAGCGGGCTCAGAAATCGTTTGGCCACCGTCCATTTTGTTTTCACTCTGAATTTTTCCCGGCCTTTTACTCCGAATAAGCCATAGGCGGGTTTACCATGGGTTTTATCAGGAAAGGGCTTGCATCCCGGTTTTTATGGAGTATATTTATACTCTATATGAGACCCCCGCCTCGGAAAGGATGCCCCATGGGACGCAAGAAAGACCCGCAGACCGATTACCGGCTGCAAGAACACCGCATCAACGGATACGTGTACGCCACCACCCAGCGCACGGTGCCCGGCAAGAACGGCCCGCCGGTACGCCGCCACGTGCACTGGGGGCGGGTGGACGGCGGGCGGTTCATTCCGTCGGCCCGGTTCCTGCGTCTGGATGCGGAGGAGCGGGCGAAGTTCATCTTTCCGGCGGAATGGACGCTTGAGGAGGCACCGGAGGCCGCGGAGCCCCGGGAAAGCGCGGCGACCGGCAACCGGCTGTACGGCGACGTCTGGCTCCTGGAGCAGGTGGCCCGCCAAACGGGGCTGCTCGACGACCTGGAGGCGGTCTTCGCCGACTCCCCCGCCGGCACGGCCCAGGCCGTGCTGACCCTCGCCATCTATCTGGTCGCGACGGGCCGCTCCTTCGACCGCGTGGCCCGCTGGCAGCGCATCGCCAAGGCCCCCTGCGGCACGGAACTGACCCCCAAGCGCATCACCCGGCTGACCCAATCGATCACCGACGGCCACCGCATGGCGCTGCTCCGCCGCCGGGCGGAACGGGCGGGCGGCAAGGCGGTCGTCGCGATGGATTCGACGTCGCTGAGCACCTGGGGCGAAACGCTCGCCGACATCCGCTGGGGGCGCAACAAAGACCGCCTGCCGCTCGAGCAGATCCTCGACGTGGCCCTCTACGACCTCGACGCCCACCTCCCCGCGTACTACCGGGCCTTCCCGGGGAACATCCCCGACTCGCGCACCGTGCGGGTCGTGCGGGAGGACCTCGCGGCGCTGGGCTTCACCCCCGCCGCGCGCATCACCGACCGCGGCTACGCCTCGCTGGCCTCCCTGGACGAGGCCATCCTCCGCGGGGAAGGCATCCTCACGGCGGTACGGACCTCGTGGGGGCCGGTCGCGGAGCGCATCGCGGCGTTCCGGCGCTTCGACACCCTTCCGAAGGGGATGCGCCTGGACCCGGAAAGCGGCCTCGCCTGGGCCCAGTACGGATGGAAGCGGAAAGCGCAAGGGGGCGGGAAGACCGCGGAAGCGGACCTCCGGCTCAACCTCTACCTCGACCCCAGGCGCCGCGCCGCCGAAGTGGTGGAGATGGAAGCCGCCGCCGAGTCCGAGCGGGCCGCGCTGTCCGCCGCCAGGGCCTCGCGACGCCCCGTCGCGGACCGCGAAGGCCTGGAAGCGTGGCTCCGCTGGCACACCGTGGCGTTCACGAAGCGCGGCGCCGTCAAGTCGTACGCCCTGCGCGAAACGGCCTGGAAGGCGCACCGGGCGAGGGCGGGCTTCTTCGCGAGCGTCTCGCACGGGCTGGACTGGACCGCGATGGAGGCCCACCGGCGCTACCGCACCCGCGACGAACAGGAAAAATACTTCCAGCAGAAGAAGGGCCTGATGGGGGCCGACCGCCCCCGCAGCTGGTCGGAGGAAGGCTGGACCGGCCGCCAGCTGGTCCTGTTCGTCGGCCTGATCCTCTCGTGCGCCGTGCGGGAGACCTGGAAACGCTCCCTCCGCAAGGTCTGCGCCAGCAGCCTGGAAGTGCTCGACGAGATGCGGAACATCCGCTGGATCGGGCATCCGGACCGCCCCCCGCTGGTCACGCCGTTCGTGGGCAGGCAGCTGGAAATCGCCCGTGCGTTCGGCTTCGAGCCGCCGCCCGGATGCGTCCCGGCCAACCCGCCCCGGCCACGCCGCAGGGATTTCGAGTAAAAGTCCGAGAAAAAGTCAGATTCCACAAGATCCGCTCGCAGCTGCCGCCCGGGGCCCCCGGACGGGAGGAATAGGGCGGAACACGGCTTTCGGGCGGGCGGCGCGGCTGGGGGGCGGGGGAAGCG
>JAFYAC010000056.1 GCA_017540905.1 Kiritimatiellia bacterium
CGTCGAGGATTCCGACCCCGCGACTGCCCCCGCCGGCTTCTACTGCGTCACCGAGAAAGCGGTGGTGCACCGCAAGGTGCAACTCTGGGCGGGCGGGCCGTACTGGGCGGAGACGAACGTCGGGGCGGAGGAGCCGTGGGAATACGGCTTCTATTTCTGGTGGGGCGACACGGTGGGTTGCCGTCGCGTGGGCAACGCCTGGGTGGCGAACGATGGCTCGACGGACAATTTCTCCTTCCTGCCGGGGAACACGCCGAGCCTCAACATGAAAAACAGCGAACTGAAAGCCGAGGGCTGGCTTACGGAGGACAACGTCCTCACCCCGGCGCACGACGCAGCCCACGTCTACTGGGGCGGCGGCTGGCGGATTCCGACGCACGAAGAACTGAACGACCTGTGCTACAACAAATGCGACTGGTCGTGGGTGACCACGAACGGAGTGGACGGCTACATGGTGCGCGGGCGGGGCAATTTCGCGGGCGCGAGCATCTTTCTGCCCACCACCGGCCAGGGCGGCGGCAACTTGCTCAGCGATGCCGGCAAGTTCGGCTACTACTGGACGAGCAACGCAGGGCAGTACAACGGCTACGCAGAGTACCTCGACTTCTTCCAGGGCTACCACGATTTGTACGTCCGCCACGGCACCCGCTACTTCGGCCGCACCATCCGCCCCGTCCAAAGCCCCTGAGAGCCAACCCGCTCCCCGAAAATTTTTTCCAATCGCTGGAAAACGCGCGAAAATTTTTTCCAATCATTGGAAAAATCGCCAGAAATTTTCCAACCATTGGAAAAATATTTTCCAATCATTGGAAAACCGCCGTTTTCCCGATGAGCTACCAGATTGGTCAAAACCCGGGTGCATAGCAGGGTGGAGACATCGGCGCCTCCATCAGCCTCGTCTCCCGCCGCCCCGGCGCCATGCCCGGCCTCGCCTTCCTCGTCTGATCATCGTCGGCATCATGTTCGCCAGCCGTTCAGGCAAGACGCGCGAGGGCGGCGCCGATGTCGGAGGCGACGTGGGCGGCGCGGTCGCCGAGTTCGGCGGGAAGCTGGTCCGGCTCGAGGTTGACGCATGCGTAGCGCGCCTCGGGGCGGCGCAGGGTCATCCGCCAGAAGGGGACCTTGAAGATGCCCGGCGTGTTCCAGCCGGAGCCGAGGTCGAGGAAGAGCGTCCGCGCCTTTTCGGTCCGGTCGAGGAAGTCGGCGTAGCGCCGCGCGGCGGCGCGCCAGCCGTCGTCCTCGACGAAGGCGTTGTCCACCCGCAGGTTCGTCGCCATCTCGCGGCCGCAGACGGGGCAGCGCGGGACGAGCGCGGACGGGATGCGCATCCCCCGCTGCTCCGCGGCCATTTCGGAGGGGTAAGGGGACAGACCCCTTTGGGGTAAGGGAACAAATCCCATAAAAAGAATATTTGTTTCCAATCATCTCCGCAGACGCCCCGCCCGCGTCCCGACAGCTATCCAAGTCCGCGCAGCGGCATTCGAGATATTCTTGTAGCTTCCCTCCTCCCGCATTCCTCCCACGCCCCTCCCGCCCCCCGCCTTTGCGTTCTTTGCGTCAACCCCTTTGCGTTCTTTGCGTTTTCCCCTTGCGCTTCCCTTGCTCTCCCCTTGCGCCGAAAATTTTTTCCAATCATTGGAAAACGCGCGAAAAATTTTTCCAATCATTGGAAAAACCGGCCCGAATTTTCCAACCATTGGAAAATTATTTTCCAATCATTGGAAAACCGGCCTTTTCCCGGCGAGCCAGCAGATTGTGCAGGGGGCAAGGTGAAAATGCAACCAAAGCGGTCGAATAAATTGTTTGCAGTCAGTTTCAAATCGTGATAGAAGCGTATGGAATTTCACGACCAAAATGATTGTCTATATCTCTTCCCCTCCCACGGAATCCAATGGAACAGCCCGTACAAACGCCCCCCGCCGCCCCATCCGCCGCCCTCCGCGCCGCCATCGACGAACGCTTCTTCGCCCCGCTCGACCGGCCCCGCACCCGCCGCGCGGGCGTCGAACTCGAACTGCCGATCTACAACCTCGCCCCCGGCGAACCCAACGACTTCGACTCCATACACGCTGCCGTCGCCGACTTCCTCGCCCGCTTTCCCTTCCCCGAAACCGCCCTCGACGACGCCGGCGCCCTCTACCGCGCCCGCGACCCCGCCACCGGCGACGAACTCTCCTTCGACTGCTCGTTCAACACCCTCGAACTCTCCTTCGGGCCGGACGAAAGCCTCCTCGCGACCCGGGAGCGCTTCCGGCGCTACTACCCGGCGCTGCAGGCGGCGCTCGGCGCGCGCGGCCACGCCCTCACCGGGATGGGGATCAACCCGCGTTGGCGCGAGAACGTCGCCGAGCCAATCCGGAACGGCCGCTACCGGATGCTCCTGCACCACCTCAAGAGCTACGCCAAGTACGGCGGCGCGCCGCGGTTCCACGACCACCCCGACTTCGGCCTCTTCTCTTGCGCCTCCCAGGTGCAGCTCGACGTCGACGAGGCGACCGTGACCGGCGCCATCAACGCCTTCAACGCCCTGGAGCCGTTCAAGGCGGTGTTGCTGGCCAACTCCCCGTTCGACTTCGGCCCCGCGGGCGGCGGCTGGTTCCTTTGCGGGCGCGACCGCCTCTGGAGCCGCAGCCTCCACGGACACAACCCGCACAACTGCGGAATGTACGGCGTCGCCCTCCGCTCCCTCGCGGACCTGGCCGGCTACCTCGAAACCACGAGCGTCTACTGCGCCGAGCGCGGCGGCAAATACCTCAACTTCGCCCCCCTGCCGCTGCGCGAATACGTCCGGCGCGACCGCATCGAGGCCGAATGCTGGGATCCCGCCGCCGGCGCCCACCGCCCGTGCTCCTTTGCGCCCTCGCCCTCCGACGTCGCGTGGCTGCGCCCCTTCAAGTTCGAGGACCTCACCGCGCGCGGCACCCTCGAATTCCGGTCCGTCTGCGCACAGCCCGTGCGCGACGCCTTCGCGCCCGCCGCCCTCCACGCCGGCCTCATGGAAGAACTCCCCGCCCTCGCGGCCCTGCTCGCCGCCGACACCGCCCTCTACGGCCACGGCTTCGGCCCCGCCGAACTGCGCGAACTCCTCGCCCGCCGCGTCCGCCCCGCATTCTTCGACCCCGGCGCCCTGCGCGCCCGGCTGCACCGCATCCTCGACCTCGCCGAACGCGGCCTTGCCGCGCGCGGCTTCGGCGAATCCCCCCTCCTGGCACCCCTCCGGCGCCGCGCCGACACCCTCGCCAACCCCGCCCTCGAACACCTCGCCCGACTCGACGCCGGCGAATCCCCGGACGCCGTCGCCGCCGACTACGGCGCCCTCGACTGAACCCCGCCCCCCGCCGACTGCCCCCCGCCGCCATGCTCCCCCTCGACACATCCGCCGTCCGCGACGCCCTCTGGTCCGCCCGGTTCGGACTTGAACGCGAAGCCCTGCGCGTCACCGCCGCCGCGCCCGCCCCCTGCACAATCCGCTGCCCCGCCGGCCATCCCCGGGTTTTCCAACGATTGGAAAATATTTTTCCAATGGTTGGAAAAAATGGCCCGAATTTTCCAATGATTGGAAAAATTTTTCGCCCGTTTTCCAACGATTGGAAAAAATTTCCGGGAAGCCACAAAGGACACAAAGCGCACAAAAGACCCAAAGGTTGCAGGAAGGACGCGGGCGGAGAGCGGAAGGGAATCCACCAGAACGGGGAGTCCCCCCGCTTCGCGGACAGGAACGCTTGGAGATATTCTCGTTTGTCACTTGCGATTCCAGCGCTGGTGTGGCAAAAGACAAGACGATGAAAATGAAACCCGTGCATCCCGGAGAAATCTTGGTGGAAGAGTTCCTCGAACCCATGGGCATCTCCCAATACCGTCTTGCCAAGGAAATCCATGTACCGGCGCGCCGCGTGAACGAGATAGCCCTCGGACAGCGCGGCATTTCCGCGGACACGGCCCTTCGCTTCGCCCGCTTTTTCGGAACCTCGCCCGAAGTCTGGCAGAACCTCCAAAGCCAGTACGAGATGGACGTGGCCAAGAACCGCCTCTGGAAGCGCATCCAGGCCACCATCAAGCCCGCCATCGAGCAAATTGCCTGCCTCTGACCCCGCCTTCCGCTGTTTACCCACACCCAACGAGCCAACGATCCAACGATTCAACGATCCAACGATCCAACGATCCAACGATCCAACGACCCAACGCCCCCCCATGCCCCGCACCACCCATCTGACCCGCGACGCCGCCTGGACCCTCCTGGCGCGCTACAACCAGGACCCCTTCCACCTCCGCCACGCCGAAACCGTCGAAAAGACCATGCGCCACTTCGCCCGCGAACTCGGTTTCGCCGACGAAGAAGACTACTGGGGCATCGTCGGCCTCCTCCACGACATCGACTTCGAGCAATGGCCCTCCGAACACTGCATCAAGAGCCAGACCCTCCTGCGCGAACACGGCGTCGAAGAGAGCGTCAACCGCGCCGTCGCCTCCCACGGCTGGGGCATCTGCACCGACATCGCGCCCGAGCACCCCATGGAAAAGATCCTCTACGCCACCGACGAACTCACCGGCCTTCTGGGTGCGGTCGTCCTCATGTACCCCTCCAAGAGCGCCCGCGACCTCAACCTCAAGAGCGTGAAGAAGAAATACAAGGACAAGCGCTTCGCCGCCGGCTGCTCCCGCGACGTCATCCAGCGCGGCGCCGACCTTCTCGGCTGGTCCCTCGACGACCTCCTCACCCGCACCATCGCCGCCTACCAATCCTTCGCACCCTGACGCCCCCCTGCCGGTGGAGGGGGCCCGCCCGCCTCCGCGCCCGCCCTCTGCACAATCCGCTGCCCCGCCGGCCATCCCCGGGTTTTCCAACGATTGGAAAATATTTTTCCAATGGTTGGAAAAAATGGCCCGATTTTTCCAATGATTGGAAAAATTTTTCGCCCGTTTTCCAACGATTGGAAAAAAATTTCCGGCCCATTTTCAGGAAACAAAAAGAACAAAACGGTCAACAAAACAACCGGCGGACAAAACCATCAGACAATTCCGACAATTCCCGACAATTGTTTGAGGAGACAACTTGGACAACTTGGAACAACTCTTTCAAGGTGCCGGGCGGACAACTCCGCCCGGCGGCAGGGAGCGAATGGGATTGCGGGAGGGAAGAAAACGACAAACAGGATAAAGAGGACAAGATTGTGGGAGGAAAACGGGAGGGATTCCAGCCATAAAGGACACAAAGAGAGAGCGGAAAACAAGCGAAAGAACCACCCACATCTGGGAGGTGCGACTTTCCAGTCGCGCCCCAACGGCTGGAGCGCGGGAGGGATGCGTGAGGGGAATACCCGCCCTCTCCTCGGGGGTTGCGGGAATGGACGGGGAGGGTTACTCCACGGGGCGCACTTCCACCGTGAAGAAACGGTAGGCGGAGCGGTCGTCGAGGTCCGTCACGTCGGTCCAGTCGAGGTCGGTCAGGGCTTTCTTGGCCAGCACGCGGTAGTCGCGGTCGCTTTCCAGGTCGGGGGTCCAGGTCACTTCGGGGGTGCCGCCGGGGAAGCGGAGGCCGGTCAGGAGGACGGAATCGGCGTCGGTCGGGTCGGTCCCGGCGAGGTATTCCTGCGCGGCGGTGAGGCCGTCGCCGTCCACGTCGAGGGCGGCGGCGGTCTCGTTGCTCATGCCGGCATCGACGAGGCCGAGGTCGGCCAGCCAGGAGAGCGGGACGTCTTCGTCGGTGACGGTGGGGTTCCACGTCACCTGGTCCACCCAGCCGCAGTCTTCGGTGGGGGTTTCGTCGAACCAGTCCTTCGAATAGGTCCACGCCAGCGTGTGGATGCCGGCGCCGCGGACCTTGACGCCGACTTCGGCCCAGTCGCGCTCGCCGTCGATGCTGTCCACCAGGCGCCCGTCCAGGTAGAACGACAGGCGGTCCCAGCCGGTCCCGTCGGGGTCGTCCTCGCACGAGACTTTCCACCAGAAGCCGAGCCAGCCTTCGCCATCGACGGTGGTTTCCATGCGGGTGCTTTGTTCGAGGCCGACGGCACCGCTGCGACCGGCGTGCTCGCCGTCGTGGGCGGGGGCGTCGACGACCTTCCACGGGTGCTCGGCATCGGTTGCGACGGTCCACAGGGGCTGGTCGATGGCCTCGGCCAGGGTGAGCAGGCGCACGAGCCGCGCCGAAGCGGTGGCGCTGCGGATCATGCCTTCCTTGAAGGCCTTGGCCTTGACGACGGTGGTGTCGAAGACGTTGAACGATCCCGCGTACGGAATCCCGCCCTCGGTCGGCTCGCTGCCGTCGAGGGTGTAGAGGATGCGCGCGCCGGCCGTCGGGCAATCCATGACCACGCGCTGGGACGTGCCCTCGAACGTGGTCCCGTCGGCCGGGCGGATGCCCGGCGCCGCCACCTGTTCCATGCCCTCCTGCGTGACGGTGACGTCCCGGAACGCCCCGCCCCGCGAGAGCTGCACGCGCACGGTCGCCGCGCGGGCGGAGGTGTTTTCGTTGGCGTCCGCGGAGATGGCGAGCGTACCGTCCCCTTCGCCGCCGCCGGCCCCGAGGCGGAGCCAGTCCGCCCCGGCTGCGGCGGACCAGGCGGTGTTCGCGGAGACGGCCACCCGGTACGTCCCGCCCGTCGGCGCGGCCGCCACGGACATGGGCTCCACGCCCACCGAATACGGCGTCCATTTCGCGTAGAGGGCCGTCACGCGCGCATTGACACGCGTCGAAGCGGAGACCCGCGCCCCGTCGCCGCCGGGCTTGGTGAACCACCCGCCGAAGATGGCGGCCTCGTCCTCCGGCACGGGCAGCTCCCCGTACGTTTCCCCGGCGCTGTAGGTGCGCTTGTGCAGGTTCGTCCCGCCGCCCACGAACGATACCCCGATGAGGCCGCCGACCACCTCGTCCTCCAGCCACCATTCCACGGCGCCGGGCAGCGTATCGCCGCCATCCAGGTTCGTGTCCCCGCCGACCGAGTCGTCGGCCGCGTCCGCGAGATAGGCCCCCCTGGCCACCACATCCCCGCCCTCCTCCACGACGATGCGCGCCCCTTCCGTGAACTTCACCACCGCCCCGCGTTCCAGCGTGAGCACCGCCCCTTCGCCCACCACCACGTCGTCGCGTACCACGTGCACCCGGTCCGCGCCCCACGTTTCGTCCGAATCCACGCGCCCGCCGGCCACGTCCGGCCCGTTCAGGACGCACACCTCCGCCGCGCCGCCGCCGGATTCCAGCGTCGTCCAGCCATCCGGGAGCGCCGTGGTGTCCCACTGGCGCAGGGCGCTGCCGTCGGCCTCGCCGACCCATTCCACGCCGGTCCCGACGCGCCCGCCGTAGCTCGGCCGCGCATCCACCCGGAACTCGCCCGATTCCGCGCCCCGCGCCGCCGCCGCCGCGACGGCCGCCGCCAGAATTGCAAACCACACGCTTGTTGTCGCTTTCATGTCATGCTCCTTTCCGGGGGTGCGGCGTCCCGCCGCGCCCAAAATTCCAAGCCGCAGGCGATGGCAATCGAGGGCAGTCGAAGGCAATCGCCTGCCGCCCCGACCACCCCCGCCTCCAAAAACGGTGCAAATGGCAAATCCGGCTTTCGGATTTGCGCCCGCTTCCTGTCGGGGCGCGGGCGGCCCGCCCGCGTTTCCAACACCCGCCATCCCCCCGCCTCCCTCCCTCAATGCTTCCGCCTTCCCCAGACTCACCAAGGGCGGAAATCCAAGATTCAACTTGCGATTTACGCCCATCATTGCTATTGTCCCCACATCCACTCCAAGAGAGGAACAGGCCATGATTCCGAGAAAAATCGAAAATTCCTTGCGGGAAGCCCTCGACGAGTATCCCGTTGTCACCATTTTCGGACCCCGGCAGTCGGGCAAGACGACCCTGGCCAAGTCCTGCTGCCCGGGATTCGGGTACGTGAACCTCGAAGAACAGGAAGAAAGCGAACTGGCGGCCGCCGACCCCAAGGCCTTCTTTCTCCGCCATCCCGCGCCGGTCGTGATCGACGAAATCCAGCGCGTTCCCTCCCTCGTATCCCAAATCCAGGTCGCGGTCGATGCCGACAGGGCCCGGTGCGGACGCTTCGTTCTGACGGGTTCGCACCAGACCGCGCTGGCCGAAGCCGTCGACGAATCGCTGGCCGGAAGGACCGCCATCCTGGAACTCCTGCCGCTCTCCCTCGACGAACTGGGCGAGGGGAAGCGCGCGGCCACCGACGAACTGCTCTTCAGGGGCTTCATGCCCGAGCTCCACGCCGCGCGGAAGAATCCCTCCCGCTACTACCGCAACTACCTCCGCACCTACGTCGAACGCGACGTCCGCCGCCTCGTCAACGTCCGCGACCTGATTCTTTTCGAGCGTTTCGTCGCGCTGCTGGCCGGGCGCATCGGGCAGACCGTGAACTTTTCCTCGCTTGCCGGCGAAACGGGCGTGAGCTCCGCGACCGTTTCCTCCTGGCTGTCCGTCCTCGAAGCCTCGTTCCTCGTCTACCGCCTCAAGCCCTGGTTCACCAACGTCTCCAAGCGCTTCGTCAAATCCCCCAAGATATACTTCGCCGAAACCGGCCTCGCGGCCCATCTTCTCGGCATCCGCACCCCGGCCCAGCTGGCGACCCACCCCCTGCGCGGAGCCCTCTTCGAGAACATGTGCGTGATGGATGTCCGCAAACGCTTCCTCAACGCCGGCGAGGACGCCCCCCTCTCCTTCCTCCGCACGGAGAAGGGATTCGAAATCGACCTGCTGATCCACGAGGCGTCCGGAATCCGCCCCGTCGAAATCAAGTCCGCCATGACCTTCAACCGCAACCTCGTGCGCAACCTCGAAGCCTTCGCGCGCGAAGAACCCGCTGCATCCTCCCCCGTGCTCCTCTACGACGGCTCGCCCATCCCCTCTTTCGGCAACCGGAACGTCTCCGTCCTGAACTTCCGCGACTGGACCTGACCGCATTCCCCGCCGCCCCTCCTTGTACTCCCCTCTCGCCTTCTCTCCCGCGCAATCCACCGCACTTCTTCCTTCATACTTCATACTTCTTACTTGCGGCGGCCCCCCGTCCGCCGCCGTACTTCTTCCTTGCGGCGGACGCCCGTCCGCCGCCACTGGCTTCCCTGCCGCTCGCATCGCGCCTTCCCCGCGCCGGCTTCTCGCGCTCGTTTCGCATTGTGCGGCATCTTCGCCACCCTCTCTGTCCGCCCCTCCCCGGACAATGATTCCCGAAATGGACATTGCCGCGCTTGCCCCCCGTCTTCCAATCGGGTAGATTCCACTCCGTCAAGAACAACTGGAGACATGCCGGAAACTGAATCCTTGAACCAATAACACCCCCATTTGCGCATCTGCGCAACGCGACGTTCCTTTGGAAAGCCTTGCAATCTTTTTCGAAATCGAACGCGAGCTGCCGGAAACGCGCCCGAACAGGGCGCGCTCTTTCTGCATCTCCGCACTCGATTTCAGGCTCTTGCAAGGCGCCTCCAAAGGAATGCAGGACCATAAGGGAAGGCGCGTCTTTTTCCTTGATCCGCGTCGCCGGGAGGAACGGAGGAAGAAGACATGGAACGCGAAACCCCGACAGCGGAAAAATCCCGAACCCTCCGACCGTGGCTGGATGCATTGGGGTTCCGGGCTCTGGACCTCGGCGGGAAACTGTGGGGCAGGCATTTCCCGGAAGCGGACTGCGTTTTGGAAGTGGATTGCGAGACGGGGAAAATCCTGTACGAAAAGGCGGGAGTGGTGGTCTCCTCCGCCACGACGGCCAATTTCTCCCAGCCGGAAAACTTCGTGGTTTTCGAGTGCGTGTGCCGTCTGCTGGCAAAGGGCTACAAACCGAACGACCTGGAGCTGGAGCCTCAATGGAAACTGGGCCACACGGACAAGGGTGGACGGGCGGACATCTGGGTGCGGAAGGCAGGGCGGGGCGGCAAGAAAAGTTCCCTGCTGATCATCGAATGCAAGACGGCAGGGCGCGAGTTCGAGGCGGCCTGGCGGGACACCCTGGCGGATGGTGCGCAGCTGTTCAGCTATTTCCAGCAGGAGCGGGAGACGGGTTTCCTGTGCCTGTACACATCGAAGCTGGATGACGGTGGCATCAAGTCTGACTACCGCCTCATCAACGTCCGTGACAACGCCGAATATCTCAAGACTCTCAAGAAACCGCGGAAATACGCGGACGCCGAGAACGCCAAGGCGCTTTTCGCGGTCTGGCGCGACACCTATCAGCAGGAATTCGCGACCCGCGGCCTTTTCGAGACGGACATCGAACCCTATCGTCCGGGCAAGCGCAAGTATTCCTCGGACGACCTGCGCGAGCTCGACCACGACTCGATGCAGGGCAAGTACCACGAGTTCGCGACCATCCTGCGCCAGCACAACGTCAGCGGCCACGAGAACGCCTTCGACAAGCTGGTCAACCTGTTCCTGGCCAAGCTGGTGGACGAAAAACGCAACGGCGCGGACCTCCGCTTCCACTGGAAAGGCGTGGCCTACGACACGCCCTACGACCTCCAGGACCGTCTCCAGCTGCTCTACACGACGGGCATGAAGGAATTCCTCGGCGAGGTCGTCACCTACATCGACGCGGCCACCGTGAGCCGCGCCTTCGGGCGGTTCGCGGACGACCCGGACGCCACCAAGGACACCATCCTCGATTACTTCCGCCAACTGAAGTTCTACACCAACAACGACTTTGCCTTCCTGGACGTCCACAACAAGCGTCTGTTCGAGAAGAACTTCAAAATCCTCCTGAAAATCGTGCAGATGCTGGAGGACATGAAACTGCGAACGGACAAGCCCAACCAGTTCCTGGGGGACTTGTTCGAAGGGTTTCTGGACCGCGGTGTCAAACAGAGCGAAGGGCAGTTCTTCACGCCGCTGCCCATCGTGCGGTTCATCGTTTCGTCGCTGCCGTTGCAGGAGCTGTTCCGTCTGGCGGACGCACCGCCTCGCGTGGTGGATTACGCTTGCGGGGCGGGGCACTTTCTCAACGAGTACGCCCGCCAGGTCAAGCCGTTCATCGAACTCTACCCCGAGGCCGGGCGTCCCGGGGAACACCATGCCGCCATCGTGGGCGTCGAAAAGGAATACCGCCTCTCGAAAGTGGCGAAAGTCTCGGCGTTCATGTATGGCGAGGACGACATCCGCATCGTCTACGCCGACGCGCTGGCGAAAAACGCGGCGGTTCCGGAAGGGGCCTTCGACGTGCTGGTGGCGAATCCGCCCTACTCCGTGAAAGGCTTTCTGGAGACGCTGGGAGAGGAAGACCGCGCGCGCTACGAGCTCTCCCGCTGCGTCGCACCCAACCAGCGCCCCGCCTTCAACGCCATCGAATGCTTCTTCGTGGAGCGGGCCGCGCAACTCCTGAAGCCGCGCG
The DNA here is from genome assembly GCA_017540905.1 of Kiritimatiellia bacterium. Lineage (GTDB taxonomy): Bacteria > Verrucomicrobiota > Kiritimatiellia > CAIQIC01 > Lenti-01 > CACXEY01. The sequence continues at coordinate 11,325 of JAFYAC010000056.1, forward strand.
GGGTGGCGGGCATCATCCTGCCTTCGAGCATCCTTTCCAACGGCAACGCCGCCTACGTCCGGGCACGGGAAATCCTGCTGGAAACCTTCGACATCGTGGCACTGGCCGAGTTCGGCTCCGGGACGTTCGGGAAAACCGGCACCAACACTGTCGTGGCCTTCCTCCGCAAGAAAGACGCACCGCCCGACCCCGCGGCCCATTTCCGCAACCGCGCCGCCGCCTGGTTCGCCGGGAAACACGCGGGCGACGCGGTGTTCGGGGACGCGGCCGCCCTCGACCGGTATTGCGCGCGGCGGCGCTTCGACCCGGCGGACTACCGGGCGTTTCTCGATGCCGCCAGAGCGGAGGAGGTTCCCGGGACTTTGTGGAACGGCAACGCCTTCCGTGCCCTCCGGGACGCATTCGCCAAGCAGAAAACCCCGAAAAAACGGACCTCCGAAGAACGCGCCCGCGCCGAATGGGAGTTCGTGCGGGACGAAGAAAAGGAGCGCTTGTACTGTTTTCTCCTGGCGGACTCCAATCCGGTTCCGGTGCTGCTCGTCAAGATGCCTGCCGAAAACAAGGCCGCCAAGGCCTTCCTGGGCTATGAATGGAGCGCCCGGAAAGGCCAGGAAGGCATCAAATACCTCGGCGTGCCCTCCTCTGCGAACAGCCAGGGCGATGAAGAGAGCGAGGATGACGAACTCGCCCGCGCCAAGGGCGTGGAGTCCATCCGCACGCCCCTCTTCGACCCGCAACGCCTCGCCGACGAGGCCGCCGAAAAGCTCAATTCGCTCGTCCTGCTGAACTTCCGCGAAGGCCTCCGTGGAATTCCCGAATCCCTGCGTCCTTTCGCAAGGCGTGTCCCGCTTGCCGACTTGCTCGATTTCGATGCCGCCGTTTTCGACAAGCAATTCCGCACGGGAGTCTCAGAACGCGCGGAAATCATCAGCGATTACCCGCTCGTTCGGCTGGGGGACGTGGCACCTTATGCAACGGAACGCATTGCATACCCCAAAATCTCTCCTGCCGCTTACGTGTCAACCGACAATCTTCTGCCCAATTGTGGAGGAGTCCGCCCCTATGAAGGCACTCCAATGGTTGACAGCGTTATCGCCTACCGGACAGGCGATATCCTCGTTTCGAACATTCGCCCGTATCTTCGCAAAGCATGGTTGGCTGACCGGGATGGAGGCTGTTCTCCTGATGTCCTTGTCTTCCGTTCCAGCGACAACCACCGTCTCAATGCGGATTTCCTTGGCATATTGCTGACACAGGACGAGTTTTTCACCTTCATGATGGAAGGGGCAAAGGGCTTGAAGATGCCGCGCGGAAACAAGGATGCCATTCCCAACTATCTCATTCCGCTTCCGCCGCTGGACGTGCAAGAAGCTGTTGTGTCGGAATGCGCCTCACTGGATGAAGATTGCGCAGTAGCCAAGACCACTATTCGCACGGCAGAGTCCAAAATCGAGAATCTGGTCGAGCAAGCAAAAGGTCCGACAAGAAAACTGGCTTCACTTTGCCAAAAAATCAATCCGCCAAAATCCGAAATCGGCAATTCCCCCAGAGAAATGCGGGTTTCATTTGTTGGCATGGCAGATATCTCCGACAAAGGATTCATCGAACGGCGAACGGACAGGGTTTTGTCGGAAGTTGCAACTGGGAGCTACACGTATTTTGCGGAAGGGGACATCTTGCTGGCCAAAATCACGCCGTGCATGGAAAACGGCAAGTGTGCCATTGCCACCGATTTGACGAACGGCATAGGCTTTGGAAGCAGTGAGTTCCACGTTTTGAGGCCCAGCAAAGAATGCAAGGTCGGATACTTGTTCCTGTGGCTAAATCGTGCGGTAATCCGCGAAGCGGCGGCCAAACGCATGACCGGAGCAAGCGGCCATCGCCGGGTCCCCATCGAATTCTACGAAGAGTTGGAGCTGCCACTTCCCTCCCTTGCAGAGCAAGAGGCAATTGTAGAAAACGCGCATGCATTGGAGAGGGAAATCGCGGCGGCAAAAGCCGTTCTTGCAGGTGCGGCGGAACGGAAGCGGGCGATTTTGGCGGCGCATGGCGTGATTCGGTAGAACGGGAAGGGGCTCGACACATGAACATTTCGACACATTCCCATCGTCTGGCTTTCCCGCAGCGGATTCGTGCGGATTGGTCGCATCTGCCCGCTGTGTTCGTGGAGAACGATGCGCTGCTGGGTGCGGACATGCTGTACGTGCCCCGTGTGGGACTCTGGCATTTCGGAGTGATGGTTTCTTCGGTGCACTGGTTGTGGGCGCGGACGGTTGGCCGGATGGAAGATGGATGGCTGGTGTACGAACCGGGCGTCATCTACAACAATTTCGTGTGGCCGGAAGCCGACGCATCGAGCGAACGGATCGAGACGGCGGCGCGCGGAATCCTTTCGGCCCGGGCGGCTCATCCGGGAATGCCCCTCGGAACCTTGTGCACCCCGTCCTCGACGCCCCCGGACGTGCAAGCGGCCCACGCGGAAAACGACGCCGCGGTCCTCGCCGCCTATGGCCTGCCCCCGGCCGCCACGGAAACAGCCGTCCTGTCCCTGCTCTTCGCCTACAACTCCGCCTTGTCCGAGCTGGATTGACTGCGCCCCATCAAATTCTGCAACGGCAGCACTGGCCTTACGCAAGTCCCCCCAGCGACCCCATCGCCGCGAACGCCCAGCAATTCCCGTAAGAGCCCTGGTCCCGTACCGCCGTCAGCGCCCCGGTCTCCCGCAAATCGTATGCCGGTTCCAGCACATCCCCGACACCCTGCGCCAGATTGTCGTTGAGGTTCGACAGATACCCCATGTCCAGCACCGTCGGCACGAACCCGAAATCCATGTCCTCCCCGCCCGCCTCCCCGCGGGCCGCCGCCGCCCTCGCCGCCCGCGGCCTGGCCGTCTCCGGTCCCTTCTTCCCCTCCGCCTCCTTCGCCGCCTGTTCCCGCTGCCACCGCGCGAACGCCGGATTCACCGGCGCCATCTGCTGCGCCCACACGCTCCCCGCCAGCGCCGCCATCATCGCCGCCGCCAGCCAGCTCTTCACGTTCCGTCCGTTTTTCATCGCGCGTCTCCTTGGCCCCGTCCGTTCCACGGAAACACTCCCTCGGGGCAGAAAGAAAGGCGTCTCCGTTCGCGACAAGCTGAGGCCGTGAGAATTGCCCACTCAAAACACGAAAGAAGCACGCCATAGGCGCGCCCTTTGCTTGCTTGTTTTGAGTTGAAATTTCTCACGTTTCAGCTTGTCAAAAACATCTTGCAAAAGATGCGTATTCAAATGTCCGCCACCCTCGGCCGCATTGCGTCCTCCGGCAACATTTTCACCCTACACCCGCCCCCCATCCCCGTCAATCCAATTTTGCATCATCCTTCCGCCTTTCCCCACACCGTTCGGGCCCGCGCAACGGCCTTCGAGACATTCTTGTAGCTTCCCGCATCCCACCCGCCCCCTTTGCGCCCTTGGCGGACTTTGCGTGAACCATTCGTCCTCCCACCATCCGCCAAGGCGCGGCAGGATGCCGCACCCCCGGAAGTGGCGCGGAACCTACTGAACAGGCAACGCATGGATTCCGGAGGTGCGGCTTCCAGCCGCGCCGCTGGATGCGAGATTACAGAAAACATTGGCCTTTTCGCTTGTTTTCCGCCACCCAAACGCCCCGCGGGCGGGACGCCCCCGCCCCGACTGCACATCCGCTTTCCTCCCGCTTTTCCGAGTCCGCGAAGCGGTTTTCATGTTTTTCAATGTTGATTCCAACCCTCTCCACGCCATTCGAGTCCGCGAAGCGGCATTCGAGATATTCTTGTAGATTCTCAGACGTTTTCCACCACAAGGTCGCGCGGAAGCGCGACCCGTTGCGCTCTCCCCGGGGAGGGACGCGCTTCTGCGCGTCCGCGGTGGGATGCGGAGGAAGGAGACACGAAGGTTCCCGGGAGGGGCTTCGCTCCGGCGGCAGCCTGGCTTTCCCTGCCTTGGACACCGGAAAAGAGGTTGAAGTGTGTTTTCAGAGCGTGGACACCCCTCCGACAAACTCCACCTCCAAAAACCCTCCGTGCCTCCTTCCTTCGATCCCTCCGTGTTTCGCGCCGCAGGCTTGGTGATCTTCGGTCTGGCCCCTTTCCTCCCCCTTTCCCGCATCCCGCCCGCTCTCTTTGCGGCCTTGGCGAACTTTGCGTGAGCCATTCTCCCGCTCTCCATCAGTTTTGGCGCGGCAGGATGCCGCACCTCCGGAAGTGGTGCGGAAGCTTCTGAAGAAGCATCGCGGGGCTTCTAGAAAATGCGGCTTCCAGGTGCGGCGCTGGATGTGAAATTAGGGGAAACAATGGTATTTTCCCTTGTTTCCGCTTTCTGGCACCGTGCGGGCGGGAGGCCCGCGCCCCGCCTGCACATCCGCTTCCCTCCCGCCTTTCCGAGTCCGCGAAGCGGTTTTCATGTTTTTCAATGTAGATTCCATCCCTCTCCACGCCCCATTCGAGTCCGCGCAGCGGCATTCGAGACATTCTTGTAGATTCTCAGACGTTTTCCACCACAAGGCCGCGCGGAAGCGCGACCCTTTCGTTGCGCTCTCCACGGGGAGGGACGCGCTTCTGCGCGTCCGCGATGGGATGCGGAGGAAGGAGACACGGAGGTTCCCGGGAGAGGCTTCGCTCCGGCGGCAGCCTGTCTTTCCCTGCCTTGGCCACCGGAAAAGAGGTTGAAGTGTGTTTTCAGAGCGTGGACACCCCTCCGACAAACTCCACCTCCAAACTCCCTCCGTGCCTCCTTCCTTCGATCCCTCCGTGTTTCGCGCCGCAGGCTTGGTGATCTTCGGTCTGGCCCCTTTCCTCCCCGGAGCGCCTCTACAGCGCCGGTTCGTGGCGGCCGGCGGCGGGACCGGCGGGGTGGCGCTGGCACTTGGAGGAGGTCAGGGAGGCGATGTCCGGCGAGCGCTTGCCGCAACACTTGCAGGTGTAGGAGGTCTTGGCGTCGCCCTCGTAGAGGGCATGGCGGCCCTTGCCTGGCCCGTCGGGATGCCGCTGGCACGCACTGCCCGTCAGGCTGGCAACGTCACGGGCCTTGTGGCCGCAATACTTGCATTGGTACCACATGGCGTTCTCTTCTCCGTGCACGGTGGTGACCGTGCCGAGGCCCAAGGCCAGCACTGCCGCAATCGTCCGCAAGGAACGTGTCAATGTCCGTTGCATGCCGGTTTCTCCTTCGATTCATTTTCCAGCAAGTCGGCGGCGAGATACTTCGGGGAGAGATTGTCGATGCCGTGCTGGCCGGTTTCGACTTGCCCCGACAGGGCGCTCCCGTAATACAAATCCATTGCCTCCCTCAAGGAAATTCCGGCCTCTTCGGCCAGGGCGGCGATGATGTCCTCTTCCAGGTTCTCCCGGTAGAAAGCGAGGTATGCGTTTCCCTGGGAAGGGTCCATCATGGCTCGGCTCCCATGGTCCAACCGTGGAAGACCTTCATACCGCGAACCCTTTTCCCCTTGCGTAATCGGTCAAATCGTCGACCAAAGCCTGCCGCCCCATCGTGTGGAGTACGTCGTAGCAGGGCCACACATAACCATCCAATGCGCCGCAGTCGTCCAAAGTCCGGTAGGCCTCCCGGGGCAGCACCTTCCATGCCTCGGCCAGTGCGTGGACCAAAAACACCGCGAAATCCAGTTTTTTCCTCTCTTCCATGCCAACGAATATACCCCCGATTGCCGCTGATTCAACCCGAAAGGGGATGCGGAGAACGGCTGGACTTCTGATGGAGTGTGGCCGCTGTCCATCGGGGGGGCCCCGTGAGCATTCTTTCCCCGGTGGCTTTCCACCGAAAACCGCGGAATATCGTAAACTGCTCTATCCCTTTCGATCGTTTCCGGCGTCGTCGAGGCCGTGGCGGATACCAAGCCCGAGGGCGGCGAGGCCGCCGAGCACTCCGGCCACCAAGCCGGCCCGCTGGAGGTGTTTGCCGGGAGTGGCGGCGTAGCGGAAGCCCGGGATGGAGGGGGATACGGCGCGCCAGCAGAGCGGGCGGCCGCGGTTGAGACACTTGGAGATGATGGCTTCCAGCCGGTCCAGCATCCATGTCCCGCCGTCCAAGCTGCCGAAGTCGCCCGCGAGGCACCCGGCGGTGAAGCGGTGGCAGTTCCAGCCGAGCAGATCGTATTCCAGACAAAGGTGGCCGCGGCGCGCGAGGGTCAGTTCGCGGGCTTTGGCCGCCGCGGTGTCCGACGCCAGGGGCGTCCCGTTTTCCGCGTCGCAGGCGGCATGGATGCGGAACCCCGTGCGGATCACCGCCGGATTCCAGTCCCCGGAGGGGCCGTTGAGGAAGTCCGAAAGCGTCACCGCGAGCACCTGTCCGTCCCCGCGGAGCTCCGCGACCCGGCCCCTCCCCAGGTACACGCCGGTGTGGACGAGGGCCGGGACGAGGCCACCGGCCAGGGCGCACTTCAGGGGCGTGCCCGGCGGCGGGGCGGTTTGAAGCTCCGTCCAGGACATCCCTATGCGTCTTCTTCGTCCCACTCCGCGTCGATGGTCTCCGCGCGCTGGCGCTTCCATTCCCGGTATTTCGCCATGTCCGCCCCGGCGAGCGACAGCGCCACCGCGAACACGCTGGCGTCGTCCACGTATCCGAACCCCGGGATGAAGTCCGGAATCAGGTCCAGCGGCGAGAGAACGTACAAGAGCGCCCCCACCAAGGTTGCGACCACGGTCCAGGGGACCGCCGGGTAGCGCCCGGCCATCCAGTCCTTCAGCAGCGAGAAGACCTCGCACACGTCCTTCCAGTACTTCTGCAGCACGGAGATGTGCCGGAAGAAGCCCTTGAGCTTCCCTTCCTTCTCCACCATCTCCCCCACCGTCTCCTCGCTGACCTTCCCCGCGTACTTCCGCGACTGTTCCGCGGCTTCCGCGTCGCTGATTCCGTTCCGTTCCGCTTTCATGTTGGTTCCTTTCTGGTGTTCAATTTCAATACCGGATCGGCGGCTTCCTCATCTGCCAGCGCAGCCAAAGGCTTGCCAGCCACTGTTTCAGCCGGCCTTTCCAGCTGTAATCCGGCATGAATCCGTTCGTTTGCATTGCCGATCCTTTCGTCGTTCCATGCTCTTCCCGCCATCGAAGCCGTTCCGCCGGCGGGAACTCCCGGCGGAACACATGCAAAAGTCGTCCGGGGCGCCGGAATGGTTACACCATTTTCGGGGCGTGCCCGATTTCCCATGGGCAGAAAGAGCAACTCCGATTGGACAGACGGCACCGCCACGTCCTGCCGAATCATGAAAACAACTCAAACAACTCGAAAGACAACACCCGACAACTTGTCTGCCGGGCCCCGGTTTCCACCATCGTTCTTCCTTTTTCTCCAATGCGGCTTTTTGGAATAATTGTTTTGGGTTGTTTTCAAGTTGTTTGAGTTGTTTGGGAATCGGGCGCATCCAAGGTCCGCTCGCCACCTCCAGATCGTGGATTGTCGGGGGTCAAGCAGACGGGGGCTGGACGGAGCCACCAGCCGAACCGGAGGTGGGGCCCGCTTCTTGGGCCGCGCTTCCCGCCGGAGGCACACCCGCCGTCTTCGCGCTTTTCGCGGCCTTCACACAGAAGCGGGCAAGGTAAAGCACCACGTCGATTGCGACCATGACCACGACATACCAGGCAAGTTTGCTCATACCCTATTCTCCTTTGCTTTCGCCGCCGAGCTCTCCCAGCAGGCAAACGAGGTTCCAGGGCACGCTGATCGTGACTTTGATGGCGATGAGCAAGAGGATGATTCTAAGCATAATGGTTTCCTTTCGGTAAATGCAGCGGGTTGTCTTATACCATATATCCGTCGCGGGGGCGGGGAATCTGACGGGGGGAGGGAAGCTGGATGGAATAAATTTGCAATTTGACTGCAAATCTATTCTTGATTGTTGGTGGCCGCGCTGGCACACTCCGCAACGCCATGAAACCCAGAATGCTCAAGTCCAAACTGCTGGCATGGGCGGAAGCCCTGCCGGTCGTCACGGTCACGGGACCCCGCCAATCCGGCAAGACGACGCTGTGTCGGGATGCCTTTCCAGGCAAGCCGTATGTCTCGCTGGAAGATTTCGACAACCGCGTCATGGCGCAGACCGATCCTCGGGGTTTCCTGTCCCGTTTCGCAGGGACCGGGGCCGTCATCGACGAAGTCCAGAACGTTCCCGGGATTCTCTCGTATTTGCAGACTCTCGTGGACGGGGATCCGAAGCCCGGGCGCTTCATCCTCACCGGAAGCCAGAATCTCTTGCTGATGGATGCCGTGTCGCAATCCCTGGCCGGGCGGACGGCGGTTGGCACGCTGTTGCCTTTTTCGCTGCGCGAAGCCTACGGGCCGGGGATGGAGCCGCCGCTCTGGGAGACCATCCAGCGCGGGTTCTATCCCCGCGTCCTGACCACGCCGTTGCCGCCCTCGGAAACGCTCTCGTTCTACGTCTCCACCTATCTCGAACGCGATGTCCGTGCGCTGCTCCGCATCGGCGACTACGTCCGTTTCTCCACGTTTCTCCGCCTGTGCGCCGGGCGGACGGGGCAAATCCTCAACCTTTCCGACCTGGCTGCCGATGCCGGGATTTCCGTGAACACCGCCAAGAGCTGGCTGTCCGTCCTCGAAACGGCCTACATCGTCCGCCGCCTGCGCCCGTGGTCCGCCAACATCGGCAGGCAACTCGCCAAGTCGCCCAAGTTGTACTTCCTGGATACCGGACTGGCCTGCTGCCTGTTGGGAATCGACTCCCCGGGAGTGCTCGAAACACACCCTCTCCGGGGGGCGCTGTTCGAGACGTTCGTCGTCGCCGAGCGCTGGAAACGCCTCGCCAACGCGGCGCGGCCCGACAACCTCTTCTACTACCGCGATTCGAAAAAGCGGGAAATCGACCTCGTCGAAGAGACGCCCGACGGACTGGCCCTCACCGAAATCAAGAGTGGGGCCACGGTTGCCTCCGACTGGTTTGCCCCGCTCGAGGAAGTCGCGGAGTTGCTGCCGCGCGTCCGCTCCCGCGGCATCGTCTGCGGAGCCGACTCTCCGCTTCCTCCGCCCACCGTCCGCGCAACCACCGTCCATTCCTGGCGGCAATTCTGACGTGGTGGGAGGACATCCGCCGGCCCCTGGCCAACGGAAGCGAAATGTCCGGAGGGCGGAGGGTCCCGAAAACGCCTACCAAACCAAAACCGGGCGTTATTTTCAAAATCTGTTGTAAAATGAAAATAGCGTTCCCGTTGTTTTCATTTCGTTCCTGTATGGCGACGGTGTTCCCTCCATGCAGGGCGCATTCGGCGATTGCGCCGGCCCAGTGCAAACAAAGAAAGAGGGTAGCCGTGTTCTGGGAGGGCCCGGCTTCGTCCGGGCCGTCGCTCCAAGGGCGTGCCGGGAACACCCCGTTCGCGCGGCCACGACGAAGCGCGGCCCTCCCAATTTCCCAAGCCGAATCTAGAGCGGGTTAAGAAATAGTATATCCGTTCCAGAGCAAGAAAACTCCGATTTGTCCGATGCCTCCGCTAACGCTCCGGCGATGCGTTCCAATCGCTTCTTCAACAGCACTTCAATGTGCGCAGCGACGGATGCCCCGGACGTGGGGCATCCGTCGCTGCGCACACGGCGAAGAATTTTTCCGATTTCAGGAAGCGACGCGTTGGAAAACTTCTTGCAAAGTTGCGCGAATGCTCTGCGGGCCGGAATGGGAAAAATGTCCATCGTGCGGGCAGCGACGGAGGTCCCGGGCACGGGACGTCCGTCGCTGCCCGCGTTGTGGGGTGCCATGGGCCTGTCCATTGGGAAGCTTTGCCGGAGCGTTAGCGAAGGCATCGGACAAATCGGAGTTTTGTCTTCCTTGCCCAATACGGCCACACTATTTCTGCACCCGCTCTCGAGCGGCGTACAGTTCATTCTTTCGCATGTTGTTGGGGTAGGGCGGCGAGTCCCTTCGCCGCCCTTCGCCGCCGTGCTCCTGCCAAGCGCTTCTGCGCGTCCGCAGTGGAAATGGCGGATGAGACAACGGCTTGAAGCCACACTGTTTTTGAAACCGCTCGGTGGATGAAAAACTCGGCCTCGCCGGGGCGAGGCCGAGCGCAACGGACGTCTTGCCGCAGTTGGCTGCGGAAGCGGGGGAGGGGAGGGGCTTACAGCTTGAAGGCGGAGAGGATGCGGCTGGTGGCGCCGTCGGGTTTCTTTTCGGCGCCGGTGGCGGCTTCTTCGGCGGAACCGCCCTGCATCGTCGTCCCGGGGATGGTCGGCGCCATGAGGATGCGTCCGGTGCCGCGGTAGACGTTGACGAGGCCTTCCTTGTTGACGACCGAGCCGAGAAGGGTCTTGGAGGAGCGCTCGACGGTGAACTGGAGGGAGCCCGACCAGGCAATCGCCAGGTTGCCGTCGATCTTCAGGACGTCGTTCTCCAATTCGAACTCGAAGAGCTCTTCGCGGGGCGTGAAACTTTCGAGGGCGAGGACGCCGCTGCCCTTGAAGCAGAGGCTGAAGAGACCGTGCCCGCCGAAGATGGACGAGAGGTTCTTGCGCATGACGACGTGTTCGGCGAGGCTTCCCTCCGCCGCCAGGAAAAGGCCGTCGTCCAGGACGATGCCTTCCGGCCCCCACGAGGAGACGTCTTCCAGCAGGATGTGCTTGTAGGTGGGTTCCAGCATGAGGATGCCATCCCCGGAATACACGGGTTTGACCGCGGCCTCGCCGGTGACGGCGCCCTTGATGGCGCCCTTGAGGAAGGATTTCACGGCGTCGGTGCCTTCCCCGAGCCCCGTCTCGCTCTCGACGGCCCCGGCCACCCATTGCATCGACCCCGCCTGGACGCGGACGGAGCCCGGCCGCTGGATTCGGCAGAGCAGTTGGCGCTGCCGGACGTTCATCTCCTGGGCGAACCAGGAAAGCGGCGCGCTTTCCGGGGTGTTGCTCAGGTCCTTCTGGTGTTCGAAGACCGCGAACGGGCCCATCGACGAAAGGGCGACCAGGTTCGGGTTGTCGGTGATGTTCTTGTAGGTGATCATGGTTGGAATCCTTGTTTGCCTTGCGAATACCCCCCGGAACCAATCCCCCCCCAACCCCCCGTCCGCGGCGCGGCGGGTTGCCGGGCGGACGGGGGACTCCACCGAACGGGGTGGAGCGCGATGCGGGGCTATTTCCGCGTGTTTTCCTCGATCTTGATGAGCAGCGGGAGGAACATGAACATGATCAGGCCCAAAAAGGCCATTCCACAGACCATCCAGGCCACTTGCTTCTTGGCCTGGGCTTCCGCGATGCTCTCTTCGGCGCGTTCGGCGGCGGAGCCGAACAGCGTGTTGTACAAATCGAGGGTTTGGGGGCTGATTTGCCGTCCGTCGCCTTTCTTGGCGAAGTGCTTCTTGGCCGCATCCCCGAAGCGGAGCGCCCCCTTGACGTAGGTCGAACGGAGGCTGTCGGGGATTTCGCAAAGCTCCTGCACGAGATCGTCGGTGTCGCCCTTGGCATCCAGGCGGTACAGGTCGACGATGGCATCGATTTTCTTGCGGTAGCTGTCCCGGATTTTCCGGTACTGCTGCTTTTCGGCCAAATCGTCGGCCGTGCCGACGGACCCGTCGGTGTCCGACTCGACCACCGAGACCAGTTCGTTGAAATCCGGCACCTGCAGCGATTCGGAGCCCTTGAACAGGGCGTAGAGGATGGACAGGACCATCGTCGCGATGCAGAGGAGCATGAACAGGGCCGATACGATCTTGCCGAACTTGAAGACGCCGTCCATGAACTTGCTGGTCGCGCCCATGGCCTTTTCGGTGTCCACCCTGGACAGCATTTCCTTGGCCTGCCCGGCGAACTGCGACGCCTTTTCCGCGGCCTGGCCCGCGAAACTGCTGGCCTTTTCCGACATTTCTTCCTTGTTTTCTTCCATGGTTCCCTCGTTTGGTTGGTTGGTTGGCTTGTTCACTCGGCCATGCCGAGCCGCTCCACGCCCCGCACGGCGGCGGCGCGGACGCTTTCAGAATCGGTCTTGACCCCGAGCCACTTGTCGGCTTCGTACTTCCTGCCCACGTCGTTGGCGATGCTTTCGAGGGTGGGGAGGCAGGCGGGGGAGCCCTTTTGGGCGAGGAACTCGCACATCAGGGTGGCGGCGCTGGCGCTGGTTTCCTTTTCCAGTGCCCGCACGAACAGGCGCTCGGCGTATTCGGGGAAGGTCGTGGCGACGAGCTTCGCGGCCCGCGCCCGCTGGGCGGGGAACTTGCCCTTGAGGAGGAAGCCCGCGGCGGACTTCAGGGCGTCCTCCTGTTCGGTGGTCAGGGCGATGGCCGTGACGGCGGCCTCGACCGCGGTGTCCTCGTCGGGGGCCTTGAGGGCGTAGGCGACCACGGGCTCGCGGAGGTAATCGAGCTGCTTGGCGGCGATGGTCTTGAGGATGGCCACGCGGACCTTTTCCTTGGGCTGGGCCTGCAAGGCCTGGAAGAGCTGGCGGCCTTCCTCCTCGGTCAGGCGGCGGTTGGCGAGCTCCTTCGCGGCGGCCGCCGCGTCGCTGGCGGTGGAGTCGGCGCTCGCCACCATGGACAGCAGGGCCTTGGTGCCGTAGGAAGCGGGATCGTAGCTCGACTTGCCGACGAGGTCGTTCATGGTCGCGCACGCCGACAGTGACAGGGCGCAGAGGGCTCCCATAACGCATTTCACGAGATTCTTGTTCATTTTGCGGTTTCTCCTTTCGATGGATGCTTCAGAATGTGAACGTGGGACGCCGGGCCGGGGGCGGGGAAGCCGGCGGGGTCTCCTCGAGTGCCAGCCGCTGGTGCACCACGGCGGCGCCGGGGCGGCAGATCTGCCCCACGCGGATTTCTTCGGGGGTGCGCACGGGCTTGAGGATGCGGCACTTGGAGAAGCGGGGCTGGACTTCGTAGACTTCCAGTTCGCCGATGGTCGTTTCCTCGTGACCGAGGATCTCCCCCGTCTCCGGGTCGATCAGTTCGCCGCCAAGCCCGTAGACGGCGAGGCGCTGTCCGACCCCGACGATGGCGTCGCCGGCGTTGATGACGGCCGTTTTTTCCGCGGTGTTCACCGACACGATCTTGATGGGCCAGAGGGTCGTGACGATTTTGGCGACGATGTTCTGGGCGAGGTCGTCCATCAGCTGGCCGATTTCGCCCTGGCTTTCGGAGGCGGTCCCGAGCCCCATGAAGCCCAGCTGGGAGTTGCCCGTGTCAATCTGCCCGGTCACCTGGTCGCTGACCACCACGGTGCCGAGCTCGTTGTCCACGAGCCGCAGGTCGAGCGTCATCTTCATCGTCACGGTTTCGTTGCCGCCCATGATGGAGAAGCCCGTCTGCTTGCGGAGCGTTTCGAAGCGGGTAATGGTGCCGAAGACGCTGTAGCGGGCGGCCTGCATGCGGCCGCGGCGCGCCAGGGTGGCGGTGTCGTAGTCGCCGTCCGCTTCGAGGTCCATCTGCTCCTTGATTTCGTCCTTGCGGGTCTGTTCCGTCACGGTGAATTTCCCGGACTTCTGGGCCTTGGTCAGGACCATTTCCCGGAGGACCTGGGACTCCTTTTCGATGGCGGTTTCCCGCTGGTCGCGGGGGATGTGGGCGCCTTGGCCGGGCTGGTCCCCGAACTGGCGGCGCTCGGAATCGATGACCTGTCCGGCCACCGCGCCGCCGACGGCGGCCGCGGCGCCGCCGACGGCGGCGCCGACCAGCGTGCCGAGCACGGCGCCCGAGCCCTGGCCCGCGCCGCCCGAGGTGATGGCGCGCCCGCCGCGGTCGGCGGTCTGCGAAAGGTCGAACTCGTTGCTGTACTTGAACTTGCCGATGGAGAGGGTGGGTTTCTCGCCGGTAACGGCAATCGTTTTCGGTCCGCCCGCGGCGGCGGGCCGGGCGATGGCGGGGCCGTCCGGGGCGGCGGCGGGCGCCGCCACCTTGCACTTCGTGCCGATGTCGGGCTGGCCCTCGACGACGTCCGCCAGGGCCGAGCGCTCTTCGACGGAGACGACCTGCAGGATGCCCGCGCGCTTCGAGCCCGTCGAAATGACCTCGCCGGTATCCGGGTCGCGCACTTCCGAAACGGCGAAGAACTCGAGGCGGTCGCCGGGGGAGAGCACCGCGCTGCCGTAGTTCAGGACGGCGCTGCCGCCATCCAGCGAGGCGACCTTGACCGGGTAGATGCCCAGGGTGAATTCGCGGGCGATCTTGGCGGCGAGCGGGGCGAACAGGTCGGAGGGGGACTGCACGTAGTCGGTGAGTTCGACGGTGCGGGTGCTTTCGGTGGCTTCCGCCAGCTTGGTGCAGCGGAGGACGGCGCGGGCCGTGTACTGGTGGCTCATGCCGCGGTCCCGCTGCCGGTCGACCAGCTCCAGGGCGCCCGTGATGCCCAGCTGGGCGGACTTGAAGCCCCCCAACTGCTGGGCGGTGGACTGGTCGAACAAGCCCGACTGGGAATTCTGGATTTCCTCCACCGCCGTTTTCAGCTCGTCGCGCTTTGCGGCCTCGAGCTTGCCCAGCTTGTTGAACTCGGCTTTCAGGAGGTCCTGGAAGCTGATGTTGCGGACGCAGGGGGCCGCCGTGGGCGAGGCCGTGAATTCGTCGATGCGCACCACGACCTTCGCCGCCGGGGCCCCGTGGGCCGCCATGAACAGGGCGGCGCATGCGAAAAGGGCCGCCATCACGCGTTTTCCGGGAGTCTTTTGCATGTGCCGCCCCTTTCCCGCGTCAGATGCCGGGGACGCCGGCGGGCGCCTTCATCATCTGGATGGGAATGGTTTTCGTCATCGAGGTGATGGCCTGCTGGCGCTTGAGGTCGCGGTAGCCGTCCAAGTGGGCGTTCAGCTCGTAGACGCCCTTGCGGACGGTGTTGGGGCCCGCGTAGACGGGAATGGCCTCCCCGTCGCCGCCGACCGGGACCAGTGTCACTTCGGGGAAATTCCCGTCGGGGTCGTTGAAGGTGAACTCGACGTCCTGCATCGCGCCCTGGAACATCTGGGTCTCGGTTTTGGAGGCCGAGTAGACGACGGGGCCCTTGCGGTCCTTGTTGTCCATGAAGAGGTAGGTGTAGGGGTCCTGGCACTTCAGGATGTATTTGCCCTTCCGCAGGGTCACGGTGGAGCCATCGGAAGCGGAATCGAGCATTTCCTGTCCCGTCTCGTCGTAGATTTCGACCGCGAGCATCCCGGGGTCCAGTTCGGGGTTGTTCGGGGCGACCTTCAGCGCGAAGGTCACTTCCGCCATGAAGTTCTGGTAGATGGCGTCCGCGATCTTGTCCACGGCCTCGTCCACCATCTCGTCGAAGATGGTTTCGGAGACCGTCCCGCCGACGCTGGTCACGGTGTGGGTCTTCTTGACGGGGATGGTCCTGGAGAGGGCGATGGTCCCGTCCTCGATGTCCTGGAGTTTCAGGATGAAGTCGCGGACGTATTCGGTGTCCTTGAAATCGACGCCGCCGACGCTGCCCTGGTGGGTGTTGCGCCGCAGGTCGCCGACGTCCACGTACACCATGAAGGCTCCCGCCTTGCGGGCCGCGGCGAACGTGGCCGCCGAACGGGCGCCGCTCTCCCCCCCCGCCTCCTGGAGCAGCTCGGCCATGTCGTTGCGTTCCATGATGCGGAACTCGCCGTACTGCGAGAGCTTCGCGGAGAGCTTCTTGCCCGCGGAAAACAGCGGGCGCATCTCCGGCTCGCCCAGCATCGCCTGGCGGAGGCGTTCGATTTCCTCCTCGCGCTTCGCGTTGGCCTCTTCCACCGCCCGGATGGCCTTGCGGCGTTCGAAGATCTTCTCCTGGACCTCGTCCCGCCGGATGGCGCCCAATTCTTCGGCCGACAGGTACTTCCGGTCTTCGGCCGTCAGCTCCGTCCGCGTTCCCGCCACCTTGGTGGGGTCTTGCTTGACGGGCGTCAGGAACTTGGCCGTTTCCGCCTCCAGCGGGCGGAAGTTGCCCACGCTCAGGGCGATGGGTTCGAGGGCTTGTGCCGCCGCCGCCATACCCAGCAGTCCGGCAAGCACGATGGTCACGGTATTCTTGCGTTTCATTGTCTTCTCCTCATGGGATTGTTTTTACATTCGCGGTTCGTTCCGGTCCGGATGGCCGCCGCGTCCGTGAGCAAAAAAAGGGGCGCGGCTTCCTTCATGCCGAACCCTGGGGTCACTACTCCCCGAAACAAAACATTGAGAAAGCCCGCGCCGTGGCGCGTCTCTCGCATGGGGTTTCGTTTCGTCGAGGGAGTGTAGTGATTTCGGGTTCGACGTCGCTTGCGAAAGCGAGGAAATGGGTTTGAAAGACAATACCGGTCCGGTGCGTTCTCCTCCGGTCGGGAGGACCATCCTCCTGCCCGGACGAGGTAAATATGGCACGCCGGAAGGGGGGATGACAAGGGAAAACGCGTTCCCGGCGGCGGCGGGGAACGCGCGGCCGCGGCGGAGGGGGGGGCGGCGTTGGCGGGGCCCCCGTGCCGGGGGTGTCCGAACCGTCCGTGTTCCGTTGTCGTCGTTTCCGATGTCGTTGTCCATGTTGCTCCTCCTGGATGCGTGGATTTGCAATGCCGTCCGATGGATGCACGAAAAAACGCGCTTCCTTGCCGCGTCCGCTGGAGGCCCTGAGAAGCCATGCAAGACGACGGAAAGAAGCACGCCCGGGGGAGCGCGCCCTTTGCGTGTTTTCGTCCGTCTTGCAGTAGAATTTCTCAGGTTCCCAGCGATCGACGGCATCCGCAAAAGATGCGTGTGTTCGGATGATCCGCGCCGGACGCCGCTTGCGCGGCATCCGATGCGGGAGGGCATCCTGCCATTCCGGGCGTGCTTCGGCAAGTGCAAAGAACGGGCCGCGGACCGGTGCGGGCGGGCCGCGGGAAGGTCGCGGGGGGGAGTGCGCCCTTCATCCGTTTATCCGATGCAGGGGGAGGGAATCTGACGGGGGAGAAAGTGAAAAGTGAAAAGAGACAAGTGAAAAGATGCGGTGCGCCCGCGGTGCGGGCGGGGAGTGGGGGGGGCGGGGGGAGAGGAAAGCTGGGTTTCTGGATGGCTAGAGCAAATTAAGAAAAAGTGTAGTCGCAAGCCGGGGAGGGCCCGGCTTCGTCCGGGCCTGGTTTTTCGTCCTTGCACACGGCCGCGACAAAGCGCGGCCCTCCCGAAACGGCTACAGCATTTCTTAAACCGCTC
>JAFYAC010000057.1 GCA_017540905.1 Kiritimatiellia bacterium
CCTGGTGGGGCGAGCCGTCCCCGGCGAGCCGGTGTGGAAGGGGGCAGGAGGTCTGGAAAACCGGCAAGAACGGCTCGGCGGGGACGCCTCGCCCCACCATGCGCCTCGCGCGGGAATATGCAAGCGTGGATTTGGTCCGCCCAGTGCACAAACCGGAGCTGCGCCCTGCAAAACCCGGAGGGCGGATTTTTGCTTGGCAAGCGGGGGGAGGGTGTACGATTCTGGGAACGTGGCGCGCGGGAGGTGTCCGGCGCCGCACGGAGAAACCCATGGCCAGAATCCCCACGACTTCGGAAACGCTGCTCCGCGACATTTCCGGCGACTTGCTGCATCCGCGGTGGACCGAGTTCGCCGGACGCTACCGCCCCATGATGGAGGAGCTCGTGGAGCGGGAGTTCCCCGGGGTGGAGGCGGACGAAATCATCCAGCAGACGCTCCTCGCACTCGCGCGCATCCTCCCCGGGTACCGGTACAGGCCCGGCGAGAAGGGATATTTCCATTCCTATCTCTCCAAGATCCTCCGCAACAAGTGCATCGACGCGCTCCGCCGGGAGGGGCGCCGGGAGGAGCTCGCCCGCCGCCACCTCGACGCGCGCATCGCCGCCGGGGAGGTGCAGGCCGCGGCTTCGGCGGACGACGGGGACGGGGACGGGGCGGAGCCCGCGCTCGTGCTCGCGACCGGCGGGGAGGCGCCGGGGACCTCTATCGAGGCGTGGCTCCAGGATGCGTGCCACATCGCGCTCCAGCAGCTGGAGGCGGAGACCATGGAGCGGAATCCGAAGCATTGGCACGTATTCCGGCGGACATGGCTCGACGGGGAGCCGCCCGCCGCCGTCGCGGATTCGCTGCTGCTGGCGCGCCCGACCGTGGACCAGATCAAGAAACGGATGCTCGGGCGCCTGGAGGAGATGATCCGCGCCCTGCGGGAGCTGGAGCGGGTCTAAGGGGGCGGGCGGTGGGAACGGTGGGTGCCATGTATCCACGAATGCCACTTGCCATGAGGCACCCGCCGGACGCGTGGCGGCGAGGGGTTTCCCATTTCTCTCTATGCTTCGCACGAGGAAGGCGTTTCCCCGAAAAATTGGAAAGATTGGCAAACTCCGATTTATCCGATGCCTTCGCTAACGCTCCGGCGATGCGTCCCAATGGCTTTTCCCATGGCCTCCCAACAACGCGGGCAGCGACGGGCCCCCGTGTCCGGGGCCTCCGTCGTTGCCCGCACGGTGGACATTTTCCCCATTCCGGTTCTCGGGGCATTCGCCGCATCGTGTGCAGCCCAATGCTCCACCTGCCAGAATCGGAAAAATCTCTGCAGTGTGCGCAGCGACGGATGCCCGGCATCCGTCACTGCGCACGTTGGATTGCAAAAGAAGAAGATGCAGGGAAGCTTCGCCGGAGCGTTAGCGAAGGCATCGGACAAATCGGAGTTTGGTTTTTCATGACACCCGGATTTGATTGCCTGAGCCATATTCCGGTCCGTTTCCTGCCCTCCGCGGATGCTGCGCCGGAGGCGGCCGCGTGTCAGATTCGCCGACCTGCGAGCGTGATACAAGGATGATGGAACCCGCCATGGAAACGCACCCCGACCAACCCGGCGACGACATCGGCGCGCTGCTGGAGCGCTTCCGCACCACGCTCGGCGAGGAGGAGCGGCGCGGCTACGCCGGGGCCGCCGCGGAACGGCTCTTCGCGGAAGGTTCGGCGGCGGGCGACTGGACGGTGCTGGGATTCCTCGCGCGCGGCGGCAGCTCGGAAACGTATTGCGCGCGCCACCGGACGCTCGGCACCCCCGCCGTGCTCAAGGTCCTCCACCGCACGGAACCGCGCCACCTCGAACGGTTCCGGCGGGAGACCCGCTTCCTGCGGGAGCGCCCCGGGCCGTCGTTCCCGGCCTTCCTGGACGCCGGGGAGACCGCCGGGCGGCCGTGGATCGCCATCGAGCCGCTCGAGGTGTTCCCGCCCCCGGCCTCCGACGCCGCCGTGGCGCGCTACCTCCTCGACGTCGGCACGGGCCTGTCCGCCCTCCATGCGCGCGGGTGGCTCCACCGCGACGTAAAGCCCGCCAACATCCTGCGCCGCGCCGACGGGCATGCGGTGCTCGTCGATTTCGGCCTGCTCAAGAAGATCGATTCCGGCCCGGACTCCGTCACGGCCCTCTCCGTGGTCGATGGGCGGCCCGTCGGCGTGGGCACCCCCGGTTACGCGGCGCCCGAGCAGTTTGCCGGCGGTCCCGCCACGCCCGCGACCGACGTGCACGCGTTGGGGTGTCTGGCCGACCGCTGCTTCGGCGGCCGCCCGCCCCGCCATTGGGAACGCATCATCGCGAAGGCCACGCACGCGCTGCCCCACCGCCGCTATCCCTCCGTCGCCGCCATGATGCGCGCCATACGCCTCCGGCATCTCCGAGCCGGGCTGTTCCATGCGGCCCTGGCCATTCTGGCGGTTGCGGTTGGTGCGGTCCTGCTGCTCCGGCCGCGGCCGCCGGAACCCGTCCCGGCGGAACCGCCGCCACCCGCCCCGGCAACGCAGGCGGCGGACGGGATGCCGCCGCTTCCACCGGACGCGCCGCAACCCGAAGCCGCACCGGAACCGGAGGCGCCGGAAACGGTCCCCGAAGCCCCGTCCGTACCGGACAGGGCGGAAGGGGATGACAGCCCCCCCGCCCAGCCCCTCAGCTTCGAAGAAATGCAACACATCATGGGGGAGCGGATGCGGGCCATCCAGGAGGCCGGCGCCAGCATGCGCGAGGCCCGGGAATACATGGACGAGGGCTCCTGGGCAAAAGGACTCCGGGCCGCCGAGCGCGGTCTGGAACTGAGTGGCGCGGAAACCCATCCCGCCCCCGGCCGGGTGGAGTGCCAGTACCTGCTCGCCATGGCCTGGTACCTGCTGGTCGTCCCCGACGACAGCCTGCGGGACCCGGGGCGCGCCGCCCGGCTGGAGCAGATCGCCCGCGACGCGGGCGCGAGCGGGCCCTTCGTGGACATCATCGACGCCGCCCTGCAATTCGAGTCCGGCGACACGGAAGGCGCGCTCGAAACCATCGCCCGCCTGACCGCCTCCGGCCGGGGCGACGACGAGACCGACCGGCAGCTCCTCTGCTACCAGGCGGGCCACCGCTACACCCTGCGCCCCACCACCCAATCCGAAGAGGTCCGCCGGCTCCTGGAGGAAGCCGACCGCCACCTCCAAACCGCCCGCAAACGGTGCCGGGACGCGGACTGGGCCGGCGGGTTGGCCGCCGCCGAGGAAGCCCTGTCCCTGGTCGGCGCGGAACACCGCGATCCGCCGGTGCCCGACGACGGCAAGTATTTGCTCGCCGCGGCCTGGCTTCTTCTCGTCGTCCCCGACGCCGACCTGCGCGACACCGAGCGCGCCGGCCGCCTGTACCGCCAGGCCGAACGGCTGAACGCGTGGGGCGGCATGTCCGGCCACATCCGCGCCGCCCTCCAGTTCGCGGAGGGGCGGCCGGAGGAAGCGTTCCGGACGATGCAGGAGGTCGTCGAACGGGAGGGCGATTCCGAGTACGAGGACATGGAAACGGAAATCCAGCTCCGATGCTACGAACACGGCCAACCGTACTACCTGCCGCCCCGCGGCGCCCTGCCCTGGGAGAACTCCTCCGACCCATACACGACCGCCCGCACCCTCGCGTTCGTCACCTCCTTCCCCGACGACTGAAGACGCGGCGGCCCGGGCGCAGGGCTGTTGTCCGGCGGGGCGGCGACGCCGGCTCCGGGGAATGCTGGGCATGGCTTTGCCTTGCGGCCAGGGATACCGGCAATCCAGTGGCAATCCTTGGGACGACCGCGGAACCCCGTTTTCCAGCTGTTTTCAACCATGCCTCCGCCGGGCCCCGTTGCGCGTTTGACGTGCGGACCGGATTTTGCGATAAAGCGCCCGTCGCCGGACCCTTAGCTCAGTCGGTCAGAGCGGGAGACTCATAATCTCTTGGTCGCAGGTTCAAGTCCTGCAGGGTCCACTTCTTTTTCGCCGGCAAACAGTGGCGAAAGTTGCCCTCCATGCGCTTTGCACAAGGGCTTCAAGCGCCGCACCACCTCCCTCTCCTCCGCGTCGAACCGCCAGAAGGCGTCCCGCAGGTCGCTTGGGTCGAAGAGGCACCCGTGCGCGCCGTGGAAATCCGCCATGAAGCGCCACAGGGCGGGCTTGTTCTCGTCGGTGCGGACGTCGACGAGGGTTCCGTAGAAGTCGAAAACGTAGTTGGCGAACTCGTGCATGGGACTCAGGGGATTGGTTCCGGGGGCGGTTCCGTTCCGGGGGGCAGAACCTCGAACTGCTTCTCGCACAGCATGATTCCGTTATGGAAGACGAACATGCCATAGGTGCCGGACAACATCGGTTCGCCGGGTTCGAGGAGGTAGCCAATGACGGGGTTCGCCCGGGTTTCGGCGGCGGTGCGCCGGAAGTGCAGACCCTGCGGCATGTGACTGCCATCCTCCGGCGGCAGGCCGACGACGAAATCGATGGCGTCCGGATCGGGCTCCCCTTCGAGGCGGAACCGGAAGCCGAACGCCGTGCCTTCCGCGAACGGGATTTGCGTCGTCGTCCGGACATGCTCCTGCCCGGAGAGACGCCACTCCCCGGCCGGACCTTCCGAGCGGCCCGCGACGACCAAGTTCGTGTAGATGCCGTATTCCACGATTGTCGCCCGCACCTGGTCGGGTGGCGGTGTCGGCACCTCCAAACTCGCGCATGCACAAAGGAACAGGCTCGGCAACGCCGCCAACAGCGCCATCCGGAAAGCCAAACCATGCACTCTGCAAACTCTTCTGCCCATGGCATCCGCCCTTTCGTTCGATGTCGCAACCCTACCCGTCCCCCTGCCGCAAAGCAAGCTCCGCCTTCCGCGGCCTTGGCGTTCATGTGCGGAAGCATGGCGCAAAACGGACGGAAACGCCTGTCTTTTCCGTAATCTCACTGCACCGCCGCGCCCCACCCCCGCGGGTTCGCGTGGACTTTCCGCGCCCGATGCGCTATACAGGGGGCATGAAACTTCCCTTTTTCGCCCAACTCTTCAAGTCGCTGGCCCGGCCGCCCGCGACGAATCCCTTCCCGGCGCCCCACCTGCCGCCGTCCGTCACCGACTATCTCGACGACGTCCGCGCGGGCCAGGCCAAGCTCAACCCGCCGGTCCCCTTCCCGCCCGGCGGGCGCGCCCGCATCGCCTACGACCCGGCGGCCTGCATCGGCTGCAAGCTGTGCATCAAGGTGTGCCCCGCGCACGCGATCGACTTCATCCCCGAGGCGAAGAAGATCCGCATCTTCCGCGCCCAGTGCATCGCCTGCGGGCAGTGCACGGAAGTCTGCGCGAAGAAGTGCCTGTCGATGGACGGCGAATTCCTGCAAGCCGACACCGACCGCAACTCCCCCGCCCTGATCGCCGAATGACATCCCGCCGCCACCTCCTCCCCGCCGCCGCACTGGCCGCGGCGTTCCTGTCCGTCGCCCCGCCCCGCCCCGCCCCCGCGGCCCCGGCCCTCTCCGCCGCCGAGCAGCTCCACTTCGCGGACGGCATCTACCTGCGCGGCTTCCACGAGAGCGCCGTCGGCGAATACCTCGCACTCCTGCGCGACTTCCCGGACGCCCCCGAAGCCGCCGCCGCCCTCTACCGCACCGGCGAATGCTACCGCCAGCTCGGCAACGCCCAGGGCGCCGAACGCTTCTACCGCCGCGTCGCCGCCGAGCACCCCGCCCCCCCCTACGCCCCCCGCGCCGAACTCCGCCGCGCCACCCTCGAACTCGACGCCGGCCGCCCCGCCGAAGCCGCCGCCCGCCTCAAAGCCCTCCGCGAAGCCCCCCTTCCCCTCGACCCCGACACCGCCGCGGCCGCCGCCTACGACCTGGGCCGCGCCCAGCGCGACTCCGGCGACCGCGAAGCCGCCGCCGCCACCTGGGAAGCCCTCCTCGCGTCCCCGCCCGCCCCCGACACCCCCTACCTCTCCTGCGCCGCCCTCGACCTGGCCGAGCTCCGCAACGGCGTGAAGAAATACGCCGCCCGCATGCCCGCCTGGTACGCCCTGGCCGCCGAAAAAGCCGCCACCCCCGCCGCCAAGGCCGAAGCCCTCTACCGCTGGGGCGAATGGTCCTTCTCGCGCGGCGACCACGCCTCCGCGGCCGACACCCTCCAATCCCTGCGCATGGAAGCCCCCGACTCCCGCCGCGCCCGCGACGCCGCCATCCTCCTCGGCTGGTCCCTCTACTACCTCGACCGCGCCCCCGAGGCCCTCGACCTGGCCGACGCCGCCGAAGCCTCCGCCGCCTCCGCCCCGGCCGCGGCGGCGGCCGCCTACCTCCGCGCCTCCGCCCTCCGCAAACTCAACCGCGACGGCGAAGCCCTCCTCGCCTACAACGCCCTCCTTTCCGACTACCCCGGCACCCCCTTCGCCGCGCGCGCTTCCTACGAAGTCATGGCGACCCACTTCAAGCGCGGCGACCACGCCGCCGCCCTCGCCGCGGCCCCCCTCCGTCCCGACCCCGAACAAGCCGCCGACGTCCTCTGGATGCGCGCCGAATGCGAACGCGCCCTCCACCGCGCCGACGACGCCCGCGCCGACTACCGCGCCCTGGCCGAGACCCATTCCGATTCCCCCCACGCCCCCGACGCCCTCCTCCGGCTGGCCGAAATGGCCCGCGACGACGGCCTCGACGCCGAAGCCGCCTCCTGGTACCTCCGCGCCGCCGAAACCTCCTCCCCCGACGCCCCGGCCGCCCTGCACTCCGCCGCCCTCTCCCAACTCCGCGCCGGCGACGCCACCGCCGCCCTGGCCACCTGGGACCGCCTCCTCGCCTCCGCCGCCGACAACGCAAAATCCTCCCCCGACCCCGACCTCCTCGCCTCCGCCCGCCTCCAGCGCGCCCTGGCCCTGCACTCCATGGACCGCACCGCCGAAGCCGCATCCGCCCTCGACGATCTCCTCGCCGCCACCCCCCACGGCCCCGCCGCCGCCCAAGCCCACTACTGGCGCGGCGAACTCCAGGCCCGCGACGAAAACTGGCCCGCCGCCGAAACCTCCTTCCGCGCCGCCCTGGCCGAACCCGCCGATCCCCGCACCGCCTCCCTCGCCCGCCTACGCCTCGTCACCGCCCTCCAGCGGCAGGACCGCATGGATGACGCCGCCGACCAGACCGAGCCCCTCCTGGCCGATTCCTCTTTCATTGCCGAGAACCCCGCCCTCGTCGAGTGGCTCCTCAAACTCCGCTTCGACCAAGGCCAAACCACCCGCGCCCTCCGCGCCGCCACCGAACTCGCCCAGAACACCGAAGACGGCCCCTGGCGCCAGATCGCCTGGTACTGGGTAGGTCTCTGCCGCTCCCGCACCGGCGACGACACCGCCGCCGCCGAAGCCTACGAACGCGCCGCCGCCATCCCCGCCCAAACCCGCGAAGGCACCACCGCCCTCCTCTACCTTGCCGACCTCGACCGCGCCGCCGGCCGCTACGACCTCGCCCTTTCCCGCTTCTCCGCCGCCGCCGACCAGGCCCGCGACGACGACTCCCTCGACCTGCGCGTCCGCGCCTACTTCGGCCTGGGCGAGACCGAAGAAGCCGCCGGCCGCCCCTCCGAGGCCGCCCGCCACTACCGCGTCGTTGCCGTCCTCTTCGACGACCCCGAATACTCCCCCCACGCCCTCTACCGTTCCGGCCTCCTCCTCAAGACCCTCGGACGCGACGCCGAAGCCGCCGACACCTTCGCCGAACTCACCGCCCGCTACCCCGAATCCGCCTTCGCCCGCCAGGCCGCCGCCGAACAAGCCCCTTCCGGGGAGTCCGCCCCGTGATTGCCGAATGGAACATCCGCGCCTGCTCCTCCCAGTGCGCCGCCTGCCACCGCCCCTTTGACGACGGCGAGCGCCTGACCTCCCGCCTCCTCTTCACCCCCGAAGGCTACCTCCGCGAAGACTACTGCCGCGCCTGCTGGCCCGCCCGACCCGACCCCGCCGCCGGCCTTTCCGACTGGTCCGCCGTATGGCACGCCCCCGCCCCTCCGCCTCCCGAGCCCCTCAAGAAAGAGACCGCCGAGTCCCTCCTGCGCGAGCTCATGGAGACCGACCAGACCGACCAGCGCAACGCCATCTTCATCCTCGCCGTCATGCTCGAGCGCCGCCGCATCCTCGTCGAAAAAGACATCCAGACCCTTCCCGACGGCACCCGCGTCCGCATCTACGAACACAAAAAAACCGGCGAATCCTTTGTCATCCCCGACCCCCAGCTCAAGCTCGCCGAAATCGCCACCGTCGAACTCGAAGTCATGTCCCTCCTCGGCATCCCCCCCCCCGGCACCAAGCCATCCCCCCAGCCGCCCAATCCCATCGATCCCAATCCCAAAAATCCCGCCGATCCCAAGAATCCCACTCCCCCACAACCCTCCAACCCACAGGAGCCCCCTCAATGACCACCCTCCCCCCTCCCGACTCCTCCCACCTCCGCATCCTCCCCGAGATCCGCGACGCCCTGGCCGCGGGCCGTCCCGTCGTGGCCCTCGAATCCACCATCATCTCCCACGGCATGCCCTATCCCGAGAACCTCGCCTTCGCGGCCGAAGTCGAGAACGTCATCCGCGCCGCGGGCGCCGTCCCCGCCACCCTGGCGGTCATCGACGGCCGTTGCCAGGTCGGCTGCGGCCCCGACGAACTCGCCATCCTGGCGCGCGGCGAAAACATCGCCAAAGTCTCCCGCCGCGACCTGCCCGTACTGGCCGCCCGCCGCCAGACCGGCGCCACCACCGTCGCCGCCACCATGATCATCGCCGCGATGGCGGGCATCAAAGTCTTCGCGACCGGCGGCATCGGCGGCGTCCACCGCCACGGCGAAAGCACCATGGACATCTCCGCCGACCTCCAGGAACTCGCGCACACCCCGGTGGCCGTCGTCTGCGCCGGATGCAAATCCATCCTCGACATCGGCCGCACCCTCGAATACCTCGAAACCTTCGGCGTCCCCGTCCTCTGCATGGGCTCCACCCACTTCCCGGCCTTCTACTGCAAAGAAAGCGGCTACGAAGCCGACACCGCCTGCCCGACCCCGGCCGACGCCGCCTCCATCATCCGCGCCAAATGGGACCTCGGCCTCGGCGGCGGCGTCCTCGTCGCCAACCCCATCCCCGACCAGTACGCCATGGACCCCGCCCGCATGAACGCCGTCATCGAGCAAGCCCTCCAGGAAGCCGACCGCCGCCACATCCACGGCAAAGCCATCACCCCCTTCCTCCTCGCCTGGATCAAAGACGCCACCGGCGGCGACTCCCTCGCCTCCAACATCCAACTCGCCTACCACAACGCCCGCACCGCCGCCCAAATCGCCGTCGAACTCTGCAAATGAAGCCCCTCCCCACCCTCGCCCCCGCCCTCCTCGCCGCCCTCTGCCTCCTCGCCGCCCCCCGGGGGGCTCTGGGGGCAGAGCCCCCCGTCGCTCGTGAAACCCTCCCCACCCCCTCCACCTTCCTCCACGACGTCGCCTGGACCCCCAACCCACCCCCCGCCACCGACGGCACCCTCTTCCTCACCCTCGGCGACGACCCCGAAACCATCCGCTACTTCGAAGTCCCCCGCACCGAATGGGAAGCCTTCAAGACCGCCGACTCCCCCGGCTCCTTTTACGCCAAGAACATCCGCCAAGCCTACGAGCGCCAGTACGGCGCCTCCCGCGAAGAAAAATTCGACACCCCGATCCCCGTCCAGACCCAGATCGACGCCCTCTGCGCATTCAACGAAGAATGCGAACCCGTGGTCCTCGAAGCCATCGAGAACGCCCACACCTCCATCTACATCGCCTGTTACGCCTTCACCCGCACCCGCATCGCCCGCGCCCTCCTCGACGCCCATTCCCGCGGCGTCCGCATCGCCGTCAAGATGGACACCCGCCAAGCCGAACACCCCGGTGCCCAGCGCATCCTCGCCCTTTTCCGCGAAGCCGGCATCCCGGTGACCCTCATCTACACCACCGGCGAATACTCCGCCATGCACAACAAATTCATGATCTTCGACATGCTGCAAGTCGTGACCGGCAGCTACAACTACACCACCCAGGCCCAAGTCTCCAACTGGGAAAACCTCATCTGGCTCCGTTCCCCCTCCATGGCCGAACAATACAAACAAGCCTGGGACGCCATCGTCTCCGACGCACCGTAATTTCCCGCTTGACCTTTTCCCTCCCCCCGCTATACTGCCCCGCGAATTCAGGTTCCAGCGTAGCTCAATGGTAGAGCGGTTGGCTGTTAACCAATAGGTTGCAGGTTCGAGCCCTGCCGCTGGAGCCATTCTTTCTGTCTTCCGGGCTAGGCCGCCGACGGTAATCGGCGGTCGAACCGCAAAAAGGAGCGTTCCCGATGCAACGGACGGCGGAAAGGCCTCCGCCCGCCGGAAAAAACCGATCCCTCCGGCACGAGGTTGTTTCGCAGCAAACCGCGCACACCGCGCCGCCGCTTTTCAGGGCGTCCCGGCACGCCGCGCAGAAAGCCAGAACCATGAAAACAACCCAACCGAAAGAATCCGAAGTCATCCACAAGTGGTATCTGATCGATGCCACCGACAAGCCCGCCGGCCGCCTGGCCGTCGACGTCTGCCGCCTGCTCCGCGGCCGCGGCAAGCCCGACTACACGCCCCACATCGACATGGGCGATTTCGTCGTCGTGACCAACTGCTCGAAGATCAAGCTCACCGGCCGCAAGGAAACCGGCAAGACCTACGCCAAGTACACCCGCTACCAGAGCGGCCTGACCGAGACGCCCGCCGAGAAGATCCGCGCGAAGGATCCCGGCTACATCCTCGTCCACGCCGTCCGCGGCATGCTCCCGAAGAACCGTCTCAGCCGCCAGCTCATCAAGCGCCTGAAGACCTACGCCGGCGCCGAGCATCCCCACGCCGCCCAGAACCCCGAAGTCATTGGCTAAAGGAGAACGACCATGGCCACGAAGAAACCCGAAATCGAATACCTCGCCACCGGCCGCCGCAAGACCGCCATCGCCCAGGTCCGCCTGTTCAAGGGCGACGGGACCATCACCGTCAACGGACGCGCCTTCGCCGACTACTTCCCCACCACCGACGTGCAGCTGCTCGTCGAAGCCCCGTTCAAGGCGCT
The DNA here is from genome assembly GCA_017540905.1 of Kiritimatiellia bacterium. Taxonomy (GTDB): domain Bacteria; phylum Verrucomicrobiota; class Kiritimatiellia; order CAIQIC01; family Lenti-01; genus CACXEY01. Next base: position 11,098 of record JAFYAC010000057.1, read on the forward strand.
CGAAGCCATGGGCCAGTACGACGTCATCGCCAAGTGCGTCGGCGGCGGCGCGGTCGGCCAGGCCGGCGCCCTGCGGCACGGCATCGCGCGCGCGCTGATCCAGGTGGACGAGAACTTCCGCGCCGTCCTCAAGAAGGCCGGCTTCCTCACCCGCGACCCTCGCATGAAGGAACGCAAGAAGCCCGGCCAGCCCGGCGCCCGCCGCCGCTTCCAGTTCTCGAAACGCTGATCCACCCCCCCAGCGCACAAGCCCCCGGCGATTCCCCGCCGGGGCTTTTTTTTGCCCTCCCCCGCCACCTCCGCCCTCCCCTTCCCTCCCCTCGAATTTGCCTCGCGATATCAAGGAAAACATTGCCGTTCCCCCCACATTTCCCTCTCTCCCGCCATCTACCTTTCACCCTCCGCCGCCCGTCTGTCCGCCCCCTGGTACAGGCCCGGCCTCGGGTAGGGCGGGCAGTCCCCTGCCCGCCGTGCGCAAGGGCTGCGGCATGAAGGCAAATCCATACGCGAGACAAGCGCCCTGCGGCGAATGGACTCGCCACCCTACGGCGAAACTTGTCGGGCGCTCCCTCCGGTAGGGCCCGACCTCTGGGCGGGCCGTGCGACAGGATGGCCCATGCCGGGCCGCCCGGAGGTCGGCCCCTACCACCCACCCGCACCCTGCAAAAACCTGCCACTCATGGGACAAGCCCGCTCGCACTCCTTTCTCTTCTGCCTGCGGCGCGAAACACGGAGCGCGCGGAGAAAGGAGACACGGAGAGTTTCCAGGGAGGAGCTTCGCGCGGCCAAAAACGTCCCCCTCAAGTGTTTGTCCGGCGTTTTCCGTGCGCGAAGGCTCCTCCAACAAACACCCCATCCAAAATCTCCTCCGTGCCTCCTTCCTCCGCGCGCTCCGTGTTTCGCGCCGCGAGCCCTATCCCCCCCTCCTTCCCCCTCCTCCCCTCCCCTCACCCCCTCCTCACCCTCACCCCTCCCGCTCCGCCACCATCTCCGTCACCGCCCGGCCCGCCAGCGCCTCCGGACGCCCTCCCGGCCTGATCCATTCATCCAGCAACTCCCCGGGCAGCACCAGCGGCATCCGGTCGTGGATTTCCGCGAGCCGTCCCGCCGCCGCCCGCGTCAGCACCGCGAACACCGGCCACTCTCCTTCCATCCGGTACAACCCGCACAGCCACGCCACGGCGCCACCCGCCGGACGGATAATGAACTTGTCCCCGGCCACCTTCCTCCCCGTCGGCCCGATGCGGTGCTCCCACTCGTAGTACCACGCCGCCGGCACCGCGCACCGCCTCCCCAGCCACGACTCGGAAAACGACGCCTTCCGCGCCGCCGTCTCCACCCTGGCGTTCACCACCAGCCCCCCGCCCGGCATCCGGAACCCCCATTGCATCGCGAAAGCCGCCCTCCGCCCGTCCCTCCCCGGCGCCACCACCGCCACCACGTCCGTCGGCCGCGCGTCCCCCTCCGTGCGGAGCGCCTTCCCCGCCTTCAAAAAACGCCCCGCCAAGCGCGACCCCGCGACCGCGGCCACCATCTCACCCACCCCTTCCCTGTCCACCTCCAGATGGAACCGCGTGCACATCCCCCGCGCCCCCGCTCACAAATCCTCGAATCGCACCTTGAACAACAGATCCCGGTCCTGGATCCGGCCCTCGTCCAGCCCCTTCTTGAACCAGCGCATCCGCGACTGGCTCGTCCCGTGCGTGAAATTCTCCGGCTGCACGTACCCGCGCGCCTTCTTCTGAAGATAGTCGTCGCCGATCACCTGCGCGCACCGGATGGCCTCCTCGATGTCCCCGTCCTCCAGGCTGCCGAAGCGCGCATTGTCGTGGTGCGCCCACACCCCGGCGAGGAAGTCCGCCTGCAACTCCAGGCGCACGCTCACCCGGTTCGCCGCCTCCTTGTCGAGCCGGGCCATCTCCTTGTGCTTCTCCCCGAGGATGCCGAGCATGTTCTGCACATGGTGCCCCACCTCGTGGCCGATGACGTAGGCGTACGCGAAATCCCCGTCCGCCCCCAACTGCTCGCGCATCGTGGAGAAGAACGACAAATCGATGTACAGGCACTTGTCCGCCGAGCAATAGAACGGCCCCACCTGCTTGCTGGCCCCGCCGCAGCCGCTCTGGACCGAATCCGTGAACAGCACGAGCGTCGGCGGCTCGTACGTCCGCCCCATCTCCCGGAAAATCCCGCTCCACACGTCCTCGGTACCCGCGAGCACCTGGGCCGAGAACTCCGCCAGCTCCTGCTCCTCCGCCGTCGGCTTGTACTCCCCGCCGCCGGCCGTCTGCCCCGCCTGGATGCCGCCGCCGCCCGATTCCACGACCGCGTTGAGCACCGCGTTCAGCGGATTCCCGCCCGTCATGTACGCGAACAGCGCCACGAGCAGCAGCCCGCCCAGACCCAATCCCCCGGCCATCTTCATTCCGCCCTTCCCGCGGATATCCCTGACGTTCGAACTCGCCCTGCGGCCCTGCATTCTCATTGCGCACCTTCCTTTCTTCCTGGCACTCTACCCGCATTCCCCGAAAAATCCACGCCAAAACTCTCCCCCCCGCCCCCTTCCCTTTCCCCGCCGGAGGGTTGCCGAGGTCCGGCGGGAGAAAATCCGGGATTGCGTATCCTTCCGCGCCGTGTAAAATGCGTGTCGCAAGACGGAATCCGGTATTCCGCCGGCTTCCGCCTTCCAGGAAGGAGCCGTACACATGAAACCGTTCGCCCGTCATTCCGCGGTGGCCGTTCTCGTTCTCTCCGCGCTGTTCCCTTCCGGCGTGTTCCTTCCTTCCGCGCGGGCGGAGGCCATCCTCCAGTGTTTCAACCTGTCGCACAACGAGATCGCCGCGCGCATCCCCGAAATCGCCGAGGCCGGCTACTCCGCCCTCTGGATTCCGCCGCCCACCAAGGCCAACGGCGGGATGTCCGTCGGCTACGACCTGTACGACCCCTTCGACATCGGCTCGACCGACCTCCGCGGCCAGTACCCCACCCGCTACGGCACCAAGGCCGACCTGCTCAACCTCATCGATGTCGCCCACCGCTTCGGCATGCGCGTCTATTTCGACAACGTCATGAACCACCGCGCCTACGACGTGCCCGGCTACAACGAAAACACGCCCGTCGACGTGTACCCCGGCATGGTCGCCGAGGACTTCCACCTCCGCGTCACGTCAGACGGCCACTACCGCAAGTGGGACAACATCGACTGGGACAACTTCTCCGAGTGGGACGTCATGTACCGCCCGCTCTCCGATCTCATCGACATCGCCCACGAGAATCTCAAGAGGGACGGCGACAACCGCCCCTTCAACGGCAACTTCGGCCCCGGCTACGAGATGGGCCAGTGGTATCCGAAGCCCTACATCGTCCGCCACGCCTACCGCAAGGAGGACACGTGGAAGCTCTTCGACCGCATGCCGGTCCCCTGGAAGAAGAACGAGGACTACGCCGTCGGCGACGGCGCGCTCCAGGACACAGCCCCCGACAACGGGCGCAACCTCTACACCGGCTTCGGGAATTCCGCCTGGAACCCGGAAGACCCGGCCACCAAGGCGCTGCTCGAAGAGCACGCGGACTGGTTCGCGGACAACGACGCCGCCAACGGCGTCTCGATGAAGCTCATCGAAAACTACCCCAATTTCTACAAGGAGAAGGTGGACGACTACCTGAACCGCGCCGTCCGCTGGCTCATCGACACGACCCACGTGGACGGCCTGCGCCTGGACGCGGTCAAGCATGTGCCGTACGAGTTCTTCGGCGACGCCTACGGGGAGGACAAGGACCGCTCCAGCTACGGCTACATCGGCCAGGCCCAGTGGCAGTTCAACATGACCCGCGGCTTCAACGACTGGACCAACCACCGCAACACGGTCTTCTCCAACGACGGCCCGCGCGACGACCTGATGGTCTTCGGCGAGCACCTCGCGGCGCCGCCGGCCCAGGGGCCGTACATCGACGCGGGGATGCGGCTGGTGGACAGCGACCTGCGGTCCGCGCTCGACGACGCGTTCAAGTTCAACCAGCTCTGGGGATTCGAATGGCCCGGCCATGCGGGCTTCGGCCCGGACCACGGCATCATGCACGCGCAAAGCCACGACGACGACCACGTGGACCGCAAGCAGCTCCACCACGCCTACTACTACATGCGGAGCGGCCTCGGCCTCGTCTACACCGACGGCAACAACCGGGCGCCGGAGCTTTCCGGTTCCGGCGGCGCGTTCCCCCGCTGGGCCTGCACGGACTACCTCGGGCAATGGGGCGAGAGCCAGATTCCGACTCTCCTCAAGGTCCACGAAAACTTCGCGATGTACGATGACAAGGCCTGCCCCATCGACTACCAGCCCGGCAACTTCATCGCGTGGGAACGCGGCGGCGGCTGGCCGTGGAACCGGGTGCTGGTCATGTTCAACTCGCACCGGGACGACGGGCAGACCATCTGGACGGGCGGGAGCTACCCCGACGGCGACTACCTCTACAACTACGCTTCCACCTACCCCGGCTACATGACCCACTGGGAGGGCGGGACCGACGACGCCCCCTACGCCACCGCCGGCGACCTGCGCGCGGGCAAGGTCTGGATGCCCAAAAGCAGCTACGCGCTTTGGGGCTACAAGAACCCCGACCCGAGCGAATACTGGGCCGCCGCCGTCCGCGCCGCCGACTACGCGTCCGGCTGCACCAACACGTCCCGCTCCGGCCTCTCCGACGTCATCACCGTGTACGACGACGGCCAGGTCGCGCCCGTCTGCGGCGTCGTGCGCAAGGACGGCGTGGACGGCGACCCCGGCTTCAACCCCAACGGCGTCGAAGACGCCGACCCGACCGACTTCTCCTACACGATGGCCATTCCCGTCGTCCGCGGAACCAACGTCGCCTTCGGCATCCACCTGGACGGCGAGGCCGAACACGTCATGGCGCGCCTCGACGGCGGCATGGATTTCGGCAACGGCATCGACGGCACGCGCAGCGACGTCGAGGGCGATGCGGCCAAGGACTCCCGCGACAATCCGCCGGGCGCCGCCCGCGACTGTTTCCTCGGGTTCGAGAACATCGACAGCTATTTCATCCAGCGCACCTGGGCCGAAGTGTTCGCCGCGAAGGACACCCACACGACCGACCACGGCTGCGTCCTCCGGAGCGGCGACGCGACCACCTACGAAGTCGCCATCGGCGGCGCAGCCCGGATCTGGACCAATGACTACGGCATCGGCCTCAACACGGACCTGAAGAACCCCTCCTTCCTCTACCACGACCCGGAAGGCACGGGAACCTACCGCGACACAACCGCCTCGCCCGCAGCGAAATCCGCCTCCGTCCCCGCCGCCACCGCGAAGGCTTCCTCCCCCGGCGGGGACGCCCCGTCCCTCTGTGCGTCGGCCAGCTGGATTGGCAAGAGCTACATTTTCGCCAACGGCTGGTACAAGGGCGACAATGAGTTCAACGACGAATGGGAACCGCTTCCGTTCCACGAAGCGGATTTGGGCACGGTCACCGGCCCCCTCCGTTTCGGCGGACGCTGCCGGACGTACGGGGAGGAACACGGAGAAGAGAATCCGGCCTACCTCCACTACCAGCTCCTGAACGACACCGACGGGACGACCATCGCGGCAGGCACCCAGACGCTCTACTGGTATGCCTACAGGGACAACGACAACTGGTTCCGCAGCAGCACGGGCAACCGGGAGGCGGAGCGGATGGCGACCCTCGACCTGGACGGGCTGGAACCCGGAACGAAATGCCGGCTGGCCGTCTGGTTCGAGGCGAAGGGTTCGGACGACTCCTCCGTCTGGGACAACAACGACCAGGCGAACTACGTGGCGACCTTCACCGTCGGGGCGGACGAGGGGCAGGCGCCTTCGTGGCTCGGCAAGAGCTACATCTACGCCAACGGCTGGTACAAGGGCGACGGCGAATCCTACAACGACTGGCTCCCGGACGCGTTCGACGGGGCCGACCTCGGGCGGATCTACGACACCATCGCCTTCGGCGGGCAGTGCCAGACCTTCCCGATGAGCAAGATCGAGGGACAAGCGCATCCGGCGCGCATCTGCTACAACATCCTTTCCAACGGCACGATTGTCTCAAACGGGACTTGCTCCCTTTCCTGGTACGACTGGAACCAGACCGGCACCGACAACAACAACTGGTTCGAAAGCCGCAACGGCGAAGGTGCGTGGGAAACGGCGGACATCGACGTGTCCGGCCTCGCCGACGGCCAATACGAGCTGGCCGTCTGGTTCGAGGCGGACGGAGAGAACGGCCTCATCTACGACCACAATCACGAAGCCAACTACGTGGCGTCGTTCACCATCGGCGCCGGTCCCGAGCCCGCCGGGACGGATGTCACGTTCCCGCAGTTCTCCCTCGACGGCGGGCACCCCGTGGTGTACGCGAAGATGGCCCACGGCAACGGGCTGGCGGCGTGGCTCTACTACACGACCAACGGCGCCTGGCCCAACGGTTGCGCGGGCAAGTCCCCCGACCGCAACGTCTCGGTCGTTCGCGGCGAATGGGTCGGCAACCAGTGGGAACGGGACGGCACCTCCGGCGAATGGAAGATTTCCGGCGACTGGTGGCGGTTCACGCTCCCCGCGCTCCCCGCCGGCACCGTCCTCAAGTACAAGATCGGCGGCGCCGCCCTCCAGGGGGACACGGAGAAAGGCTACCAGGGCTGGGAAACCGTCTGGCCGGGAAGCGCCGACGCCGTCTGGCGCAAGACCAAGATTACCGGCGAGTGGCGCGTGCCCCGGGAAGGCGGTCTCGACCTGACGAAGCAGCAGTACCACAAGCACCTCGACTATGCTTCCAAGACGACCGGCTTCGACGAGGGCTTCCACCTCTTCACCGTACGTTGCTGGCCGGACCGCAAAAACGGCGCGGAAATCTTCAACACCTTCCGCCAGACGTTCTACATGGACCGCGAGACGCCGCACGGCATCCTCCTCTATCCCGCCAAGGACTACGACGAGGTCGGCGGTGCCAGCTACGGGATGAGCGTGCGGACCGACCGGACCGTCGAAAAGGTGTACTACCACATCACCGACGCCTCCCCGGCGAACGACGGCCCCGGCAACGGCGTCAACACCAACGGCGCCGTCGAATGGGCCGAGGCGACCCTGGCGAGCGCCTGGGACGAAGACATGGCAACCAACACGGCGCTCCCGAAGGTGTGGACCTTCAACTACAACGGCGTCGCCCCCAGCAACACCCCCGCCACCATCCGGGTCCGCCTCTGGGAGTGGTCCAGCGTCCCCACCAACCGCTGGGACGCCCATAGCCCGACCAACGACAGACCGGAGGCGCTCCACGTCACCGAAATCGTTCGCCCGGTCCGCGCCAACGGCGAGACGAAGTACGTCTATTACAGCTGGCCCGAGGCCGACAACGAAATGGTGCAGGCGGGCTGGAAAGTCTGGGTGCGCTTCTCGGGGAACCTCTTCAACTGGGACATCGACCCGGCCAACCCCGGCAACGTGTATGCCAAGGCCCACGTGTACGTCACGAACAACGCCGCCGCCGGGGGCATCGGCGACGAGGTGCACGGCGTGGAATGGAGCGACCTGTCCTGGGCCAGCGGCGGCGAATGCCAGATGGCCTTCGCCATGCCCAACGTGTATACCCGCGATGACGCCTCCCGCTACCGGCTGACCGTCGCCATCGACACCGACTTCGGCCACGCGGAAGCCTCCCGCACCATCCGCCACAAGGGGCCCGCGCAGCCGGCGTGCATCATCGCGACGCCACCGGAAACCGACTCCGACGGCGTCAAGTGGGTCATTTCGATGGAGGACGTGCCGCCCGCCGCCCTCGCCACGAACCAAGCCCTCCGCGAGACGCCCGTCATCGTCCACACGGACCTCTCCGTCACGAACGTCACCGTGCAGTTCACCGGCGCGCCCGACGGCGCCGCGCCGCGCCTGGAGTCCACGGGCGTCACGACCAACGGCAGCGTCCTCTTCTGGAACTGGGTCTGGACGGTGGACAAGCCGGGAAGCTACGCCTTCACCGCGACGGCCACCGCGGATCCCGCCCTCGACCCGAAGTTGACGCTGTTCACGAACACCGCCGCGCGCAACGCGACCATCCTCTTCCAGCAGAAGTGCGACACCACGGATGCCTCGGACGGCGACTGGGACGACGACGGCATCCCCAACGCCACCGAATTGACCCGGACGCCCCTCCCGACCAGGGGCGACGAGCAGTGGACGCAGGACGAGGTCTTCGCCTTCTACGTTTCGGGGCGGACGGACAACGCCTCCCCCGACACCGACGGCGACGGCCTGCCCGACGGCCTCGAACTCGGCGTGCGCTGGCCCGCGGACGGAACCGACACCCGCACCGACACCAACGGCGACGGATGGCCGAACTTCCTCGCCGACTTCGATCCGCCCTTCTTCAACACGGTGGACAACGCGGACAAGGTCCCCGGCGTCTCCGCCAAGGGAACGGGCGCCGACCGCAAGACCATCGTGCTCGGCACCGTCACCGACCCGCGCAACGCGGACACGGACTACGACGGCCTGCCCGACGGCGTCGAAGACGCCAACCGCAACGGCTGGGTGGACGGCGACGGCAGTTCCCTGCCTCCCGGCACGCCCCAGGATTACAACCGGAACCGCCCCAACGGCCTGGCCGACGGCGGCGAAATCTGGCAGGAGACAAGCCCCAACGTCGCCGACAGCGACGGCGACGGCCTCTCCGACGGCTACGGCGAGGACACCAACCGCAACGGGCGGGTCGACATCTTCCTCAAGTACGAAAACGATGTCCTCGCCGAAGTCAACCTCTCCAGCAATCAGTGGGCCGTGTACCGTGCGGTCCAGTCCCCGCATTCGCGCGCGGTCAACTGGAAGAAGCTCTTCGACGACTACGCCGTCAATGGCCGGTACGACGGCGAAGTGCAGAAGAAGAACGGCGGCTGGCCGCACCTGATCGTCACCGAGACCGATCCGCTTTCGAAGGACACCGACGGCGACGGCCTGCCCGACGGCTGGGAAGTCCGCTACGGCCTCGATCCGCTCGACAACGGCTCGTACAACTTCGCCACGGGGCTCGCGGGCGATCCCGGCAACGGGCCCGACGGCAACCCCGACGAGGACTACCTCGCCGACGGCACGACGCCCCGCACGAACCTCCTCGAATTCCAGTCCGGCACCAACCCCAAGGTCCCGGACACCGTCGAAAACCCCGGCGGGGAAGGCTCCATCGTCATCGGCGAGGGCGCGGAAATCGGCCAGGTCAACGAGACGCGCTACCACCGCGAATTCCTCGACTGGACCCTCGGCGACCTGCTCGCTCTCGACAACTACAGCCAGGAAGGAAACGTCTCCGACGTCTACCGGAAGTTCAACGACGGCTTCGATTCCTCGCGCGACATCGTCGCCTTCTACTTCCACGACGGCGGCCTTCCCGAAAAGGGCGGCGACGGCAAGCTCTACTTCCGCGTGGACTTCGACGATCTGGCCGGAGGCGCGGAAAAGGGCCATCTCGACCTCTATGTCGCCATCAACGTGGGCATCTACGGCGAGGGCGAACTCAACCTGCCCGACAACGTCGACGCCCGCACCGCCATGGGCTGGAACGCGGTCTGCGCGGTGTACGAAAGCGCCCTCTGCAACCTCATCCTCGACACGGATTCGGAGCACAACACCACGGCCATCGGCCAGAGCTTCGATGGCATGGGCATCGTGACGAACGCGCTGGACGGGGCGTATTTCAACACCAACCTCGACTGCGTCGCCTGGTCCGTCGACCGCAGCGCCCTCGCGCTCGCCGGCTGGGACGGCGACCCCGACAGCCTTTCCTTCCAGGTGTACACGACCAAGGACGGCACCCAGAACGATCCCCGCGGCGAAGGCGACAAGAGCGGGCTCAACGACTTCACCGACACCATCGGCGACGACTGGCTCTGCAGCGACTACGACAACGACGGGAGCTACATCGCCGAACACGGCGTCTATTCCTCCTGCATCGGCCGCACCAAGGGCTGGAACAACCGCGGACGCCACGCGAAGCTCGCGCTGGTCGCCCACGGCAACCAGGCCATCGAGGCGGGCAGCACCATCCAGGCCATCGTGGACAACGGCGCGGGCGCGGGCTACCAGCGCCCCGTCAAGATCCACAACATCTACACCAACTGCCCGCTCAACCTCCACGTCACCCCCACCCTCGCCATGGCGCTCGAATGGGCGAAAACCGGCACGGACAAGCCATGGTTCTCCGGCCCCGCGCTCAACGCGCAGATCCGCTCCGGCATCGCCGCCGGTTCGCTGAGCCTCCTCGGCAGCACCTATTCCGACCACATCCTCCCCTACTTCCCGCCGGAGTTCAACCGGGCCAACGTCGCGCTCGCCAACGATGTCCTCGACACCATCTACGGCGGCACGAACGGCGCCCCCGTTGTCTCCCGCAAGGTCTTCTGGGCGCCGGAACGCGTCGTGGACACGGGCGTCCTTGACCAGATCGGAACGATGGGCTACCAGGCGACGATCGTCGACCAGACGCCCCACCTCCTCGACTGGTTCGGCCGCGAAACCGCCCTGGGCGATTCCGGCTACAAGCTCCAGCGCTACTGGCTCGCGGACCAGGGCAAGGAGATGAAGGCGTTCGTCCTTTCGACCGCCGCCAACGATTCGCGCTACGCGAACACGGACGGCGGGCTGCCCACCGACCTGCGTCACCTCTTCCTGCGCCGCGCGCGCAGCGGACAGGCCGCGATTTCCGCCCTGTTCTACATGTGGGAGGAGCTCGCGGGCAACGCCAACGCCGACGCGTACGACCGGAACCTCCGCTGGATCGCGAACCACCCGTGGATTCAGGTCGTCACGCTCGACCGGGCACTGGAAGACCCCTCCGTTACCAACAACATGTTCTACCCCGACGGTGCGCACAACTTCACCGCCGCGACGCCCCTCGAAGCCCACGACTGGGTCCACCACGCCTGCAACGAAAACTACGGCAACTGGTATTACGGGAGCGGCCGCCACGAAGGCCTCGCGGGGAAGACCAACGAAGTGCGCTACGGGGTCCGGTTGCCCTCCGGGAAACCCTTCGGCACCGTGACCAACGGCATCCTCGCCGATACCTGGGCGACCGTATCCGCCATCTCCAACCCCGACGTGAAACGCCTCGCCGAAGCGACGCTCTTCGCCAGCGTCTTCGAGACAGCCTTCCACGAGGAAGAGAACGGGAACCTCTCGCGCTGGAGCTACAACGACTACATCTACCCGGCAACGGGGATGAAGGAAGGCGGCGGCAAGATGGGCCTCCAGTCCTTCTCCTGGCGCGCCCAGTCCCGGACGAGGCTTGCGAACGTCTACGGCGAGGTGGACGCCTGGGCGGGACGCACGCTGTCGAAGGTGGAAGTCCTGTCGAAGGACGTGGACCTCGACGGCGAAAACGAATGGATTCTCCGGAACAACAAGCTGATGGCGCTCTTCGAGGCCGAAGGCGGCCTCATGGTCGGCGCGTGGCTCAAGGATGGTGGCCGCGTCCGGCAGGTCGTCGGCAACTTCGCCGCCATCCCCGAAAACGGCTACGAGGACGAGGAGAGCGAATTCGTCCGCTACGTGGAATGGGAAGACAAAACCAAACACGGGTACCTCCTCGCCCAGCGCGGGTCCGCCCTGAAGGACGTCGAGGGCGGTTCGCACACCGGGCTCTACGCGGTTACGAACAGCGCAAACGGCCTCACCTTCTCGCACGGGTCGCTCTCGAAGACGGTGACGCTCGCATCCCCCGCCACCAACGCCTTCGCCGTCGCCTACGCGGGTTCCGGCGCACTCAAGGTCCGCTCCGGCCTTTCGCCGGACCTGGACGCCCTGATGCTCACCGGCCAGGCTAACCTGACCGAAACGGCGGACGGCTCCAAGACCCTCTCCGTCACCACCATCCGTCCCGACGAAGGGACCGGCGTGACGGCGACGTTGGCCGTCACCCGCGGTGCCATCGACACATCCGCCACCGACAGGCCGGTCAATGTTCCCGAAGAATTCAACACCGTCAACATGCGCAACGCCGCGCACGTCCGGCAGGTGGATGTCACCGGCACCGGCTCGCTCGCCTTCACCCTCGCGTTCTCCGTGGAGAACACGGAAAACCTGCCCCCGGTCATAACCGTCACCCCCGACCGGAATCCGCAGCTCTTCCCCGTCGGTGCAACGACAAGCTTCACCGTCGACGCGTCCGACCCGGACAGCGCGAACGTAACCGTATCGTGCGGCCCGTTGCCGAAAGCGGGCAACACGCTGGCCTCGTTCTCCGGGTCCACGCATGTGTTCTCCTGGACGCCGTCCCCCCTCTCCCAGGGAACACGCACGGAAGACTTCAAGACGAACGTCACCTTCACCGCGACCGACGGAACCAACACGACCTCGCGGACGGTGAACATCGTCATCCCCTGGGACTCCGACGGCGACGCCATGCCCGACGACTGGGAGTTCCTGCGGTTCGGGACGCTCGCCCAACACGCCGGCACCGACTGGGACCAAGACGAGTTCCTGGATTGGAAAGAATACGTCGCGGGAACCTCGCCGATCGACCCCTTCGACTACCTCGGTTGCGAGAGCCTGTTCGTCGACCACGCAGCGAAAACCGCCGAACTGACCTTCCAGAGCGTCCCGGGAAAGAGCTATGCCATCGAAGCCGCGGAAGGCGGCACCGGCCTGATTGCCTTCGACTGGACGGTGGTGGCGGTCCCGGTCCAGGCAACCGGCCCGCACACGACGTGGCTGGACACCGACCCCGCCAGCACCACCCGCATGTACCGCATCCGCGTTCTCTTCCCGTAACACCCAGCAAGCACTCGAGGTAGGGCGAGCACTCCGTGCGAGCCGTTCCCATTTTTCCATGCGGCTCGCTCGGAGAGCTCGCCCCACCACGCCTCCGAAATTGAAGCCCGGAGGATGAGAATGGAGATGCGCCGCTTCCCGCACCCAAAACTCTTTCTTGAGCCCCCCACCCTCCTCCGTTAGGATGCGTCCCATGAACGCATCATTCGTCCTCCACCGTTCCCGCTCCGTTTTGCTCGCGCTCTTCTGCCTCGCCGCAGCCGTCCCCCTTCCCTCCCTCGCCGCCAAGTCCACCCGTCCCGGAATGGGCGCCGTCCCCTACGCCGACGCGAAGGGCACCGGCACCACCTTCCGCGTGTGGGCCGGCGCCGCCAAGAAGGTCGAAGTCGCCGGCGACTTCAACGGATGGGGCCGCACCGCCCTCTCCTCCGAAGGCAACGGCATCTGGTCCGTGGACGTCCCCGGCGCGGGCCACGGGCAGAAGTACAAATTCATCCTCGACGGCGTCAACTGGCGCAAGGATCCGCGCGCCGTCCGCGTCTACTCCTCGGCCACCGACGCCGACTGCTTCATCTACGACCACTCCCTCTTCGACTGGGAAGGCGCCGAGCATGTCGTGGGAGGCACGGAAGGCTACCCCTGCATCTGGCGCAACGACCTCGTCGTCTACGAAATGCACGTCGGCTCCTTCAACGGCGAGGACTGGCTGCCATCGACCTTCGACGAAGCCATCGAGAAGATCCCGCACCTCAAGCACCTGGGCATATCCGCCGTCGAACTGATGCCGGTCGCCGAGTTCGCGGGCGACCGCTCGTGGGGGTACAATCCGGCCGACCTCTTCGCGCCCGAGTCGAGCCTCGGCGGCGCCGACGGCTTCAAGCGCTTCGTGAAGGCGTGCCACAAGGCGGGCATCGCGGTCATCGTCGACGTCGTCCACAACCACTACGGCCCGACCGACCTCGCCATCTGGCAGTTCGACGGCGCCGGCCCCAACGGCGGCATGTACTTCTACGACGACGACCGCCGCTACACCGACTGGGGCGAGACCCGTCCCGACTACGGCAACACCAACGTCGCCGCCTTCGTCCGCGACCAGATCTTCTCGCTCGTCGAGGACTACCACGTCGACGGCTTCCGCTGGGACAGCGTCTTCAACATCGCCTACTACGGCGGCTACAACCAGAATGCCGAAGGCGTCGCCCTGCTGGACGCCATCAACACCGAGCTCAAGGACCGCTATCCCGACGTCTTCCGCATCGCCGAAGACAACGCCTTCGACGCGAACATGAACTTCGAGGCCCAGTGGCACCACGGCTCCCTCAACGACCTCCGCGCCCTCGCGACGGCATCGAGCGACTCCGACCGCAACATGGACGCCGTCGCCTACTACCTCATCGACCCCAACAACGTCGGCCTCCACCAGGTCGTCTACGCCGAGAGCCACGACTCCTGCGGCGACCTCAACAACAAGCACCGCCTGCCGCGCGAAATCGACGGCGGCTCCCCGCAAGGCTACTGGGCCAAGAAGCGCGCCTTCCTGGCGAACGCCGTCGCCCTCGTCTCGCCGGGCATCCCCATGCTCTTCATGGGCAGCGAATACAACGAAGACTGGGACTTCTCCAACGACCACTCCCTCCGCTGGACCGGCCTCGCCGAAGAAAACGCCGGCATCGTCCAGATGTACGCCGACCTCATCGCCCTCCGCCGCAACGCCAAGGGCGTCACCGGCGCCCTCCGCGAGACCGGCAACGCCGCCTGGACCGTCCTCAACAACGACGGCAAGGTCGTCGCCGTCGCGCGCGGCGGCGGCCTCCTCCTCGTCTTCAACTGGAGCGCCACCGCCTACAAGCCCTACGACACCCTCAAATTCCCCGTCAAAGGCACCTGGCACTGCCTCTACAACTCCGACTCCCGCGCCTACGACCGCTCCTTCGGCGACGTCGGCCCCGCCGTCGGCGACACCGTGTCCGTCGGCGACACCCACATCTCCGCCGTCCCCCTCGGCGCCTACTCCCTCCAGGTCTGGGGCACCGCTCCCCTCCCCGCCGACGCCGCCGTCGCCTTCGACCCGCCCCTCCCCGACGGCTGCACGAACGTCACCATCGCCTTCGACCCCGGCGACGGCGCCCTCGCCGACGCCGACCCCGTCTACGCCCTCGTCGCCCCCAACGGCGATTGGTCCGAGACGAACGTCCTCACCCTCCCCATGGCCCGCGCCGGCTGCGGCGCCCAATGGACCTGCACCCTCGCCATCCCCGACGGAACCACCGCCCTCCACGTCTGCTTCCACGACCAAACCAAAACCCGTTGGGAAAACAACTCCGGCGACAACTGGCTCTGCCCCGTCGCCAACTGCGGCGACCTCCCTTCCGCCGTCACCGCCACCCCCGCCCGCCCCACCGACGGCAGCACCTTCCGCCTGACCTACGAAGTCAACGCCGGCCCCCTCACCAACCGCCCCGCCGGCGCCGGCATCACCGCCCACGTCGGCTTCAACGGATGGTCCACATCCCGCGACATCCCCATGACCAACACCACCGGCGACCTCTGGGCGTGCGACGTCGAAATCCCGCTCGGCACCTGGTACATCCCCGTCTGCTTCTACTCCGGCGAAGGCGCCGACTCCGTCTGGGACAACAACAACGAAAAGAACTGGACCATCGCCGTCGCCATCGAAGACACTACCCCAGTGCCCGGCTTCGCCATTACAACCCCTTCGGCCTCCCCCGTCACCATCTCCAACGCCGCCGTCGCCGTCGCCGGAACCTCCACCAACTTCGTGGGCCCCCTCCTCTGGACCAACGACGCCAACGCCTCCGCCGCCACCCTCCTGCCCGGCGCCACCTGGACCGCCGACATCCCCCTCGCCCACGGCACCAACGTCATCCACTTCATCGCCCTCAACCCCAACGACGGCGCCGCCGACTCCGACTACACCGACTTCCATACCGGCGCCAACGGCGGCCATGGCTTCGCCCCTTGGGAGCTCGACATTCCCTCCGCCAACGCTGGCGTCTTCACCTCCGCCGCCGACGGCTGGGGCTTCTGGGCCAACTCCGGCGCCATGGTCGAAGCCACGCGCCCCTTCATCCACCCCCTCCAGCCGGGCGACACCGTCACCTTCGGCATCCGCAACGGCTACATCGACGAAGGCGGCTCCGTCGGCTTCGGCTTCCGCAACGCCCACGGCCAGACCGCCCTCGAATGGTACTTCCAGGGCGGCACCGACGGCTACACCCTCAACGCCGCCGCCCGCACCACCAACGCCCTCCCCTTCACCGACCGCCTCCAGCGCATCGCCTTCACCCTGGGCCCCGACTGGACCTACACCCTCTCCGTGGGCACCAACACCTGGACCGGGAACCTCAAGAACGCCAGCGTCGAGCGCATCGCCGCCGTCCGCTTCTGGAACTACACCGCCGGCGGCGGCTCCGACCACAATTTCTATGTCACCGACCTGGCCGTCACCTCCACCAACCCCCGCCTCGCCCCCGAACTCGCCCAGACCCTCACTGTCGTCCTCCCCGGCGCCCCGCCCCCCGTCATCATCACCCCCACCGCCGCAACCGTCGCCACCGACCCCGCCACCGGCGCCCCCCTCCTGACCGCCACCCTCGACGCCGACGCCCCCGCCGCCCTCGCCGATTCCATCTGGTACGCCGTCGCCCTCGACCCCGAAACCCACACCTGGAACTGGATCCCCCTCCCCACCGCCAACGTCACCCTCACCGGCTCCACCGTCACCCTCCGCTGCCCCGACCTCCCCACCGCCATCTACTCCCTCGGCAACCCACCCACCATCCCCTGACCTCCCTCCCGTCCCCGACTTTTCCAACGATTGGAAAACTTTTTTCCAATGGTTGGAAAATTTCTCCGGTTTTTTCCAACGATTGGAACAAATTTTCGCCCATTTTCCAATGATTGGAAAAAATTTGGTTCTTCTGGAATTATAGTGGACGGGGCGGATTTCCGGGAGATCATGGAGAGATATTTGGAGAATGGAGAGTGCGCGAGCATTCTCCCCCCTCCGAGAGGGGGGTGCCGCCCGGAGGAAGATGGCTTGTGGATTGCGAGTGCGGAGTGGAAGGAAAGGGCGGCGGGGGGAGTACTGCGGGGGGCCGTCGATGCAGGCTTCCGCATGGTCCATCCGCAGAGGGATTGGTTCGTTTCTTGCCGGTGGAAAGTCGTGCTTGCCGCGACGGCCAATCGCAGTACTCCCCCCGTCGCGGCCCCTGCCGCTTGTCTTTTGCCATGTATCATCCTTCCATTCATGGCCGCACCACCCCCCTCTCGGAGGGGGGCGGGTCCTCCCGCCCTTCTTGCTCCTTGCATTCGTGGAGTTCCATGGGTGGTGCCACTACATTCCCCGGAGTGCCAAACATGCGAAAGCATGAACTTACGCTCCACAGGCAACATATCGGTCATGCCTGTTCGCGCTCCGGGAGTGCGAAGTCCCTCCCCCTTCCGGGAGGGGGGAGCCGCGCGGCGAATGCCGGGCGACCGGGTCGCCCAAGGAGAGCCGAAGAACAGCGCGGCGGGGGGAGTCCCGCAAGCCGCCCGGTCGCTGCCTTCCGGCTTTGAGAAACCGCCCCTCACGTGCATGTCGCGAGATTAAGGAAAACACAATGAATTCCTTTTGATTCCAATACAGTTCCCCCTCATGAAACCCATCTCCGTCCGCGCTGGCGCGGGGGCCGGAGATTCGCCCCGAATGCGGATCGGACAAGCCCCCCTTCCCCATCGAAAAACACATCTCCACTGGCCAATGCCCCTCCAAAAAACTCCCCCCAAAAAGCCTCCGTGTCTCCGTCCTCCGTTCCCTCCGTGTTTCGCGCCGCGGGCCCGTTTTCCAAGTGAGAATCCTTGTCCGGCCAACAGTCCCGACAAAACCCTTGCGGCCCCTGTGCCGCCGACTATACTCGCCCGATCTCCACACAACGGACCCGACCACCATGAAACAACCGCCCCCCTCCGCCCCCAACCAACCCGCCTCCCTGCCGCATCTCGGGGACATCCCGGACGACACCCTGCGGGTCCTCGCCACCTACCTCTTCCACACGCGCTGCCCGAACAGCTACCGCTGGCAGCTCTCCTCCATCCTCCGGGACGAATGGTCGCGCATCCTGCCGGACACCGCCATCCTCGACGCCTGCAAATTCCTCGCCGCCCGCGGGTGGCTCAAGCGGGACGGCCACGTGTCCTCGCTGTATCCGGGCAATTTCCACGCCGACCCGCCCTCGCCGTCCGTGGCCCTCGCCGTGCTCGCCGAGCTGGAACAAGGCAACCTCCTCGGGGACCCGGCGAAAGACGACTTCCACTGTTCGCAATCCTTCACGGCCTATCTCAAGGTGCTGCTGGCCTTCCTGCAAGGCGAGTCGCTGCTGGCCCCCTTTGGCAAGCATCCGCCCAAGCAGCGGGAAATCTGGTGGCTGGCGACCTTCCTGCTGGCCATGGCGCCGGACGACAAGCCCTTCCCCACCTTCCACCCCCCGGCGGACACCCCGGCGGAGCTCCTGCGCGTGCTGGCGGCGGACCGGTTCCAGCAGGGATGCGACTTCCTGCCGGTGCTGGAGACCTGGCGCAACCTGCTGGCAGACCCGATTTTCGCGAAAGCCTCCCTCCCGGCGGACCACGCCGAATACATGGCCCTCTGCCTGATGGCCGGGTGCCCCTCGTGGCTGGACGCACTCCCCGCGCAGCTGCCGCCGCCGGCCGCCGACTTCCGGTCCGGCTGCAAGGCCTTGCTGGCGGGCGACGTGCAGGCCGCCGCGAAAGGCTTCGCCCAAATCGACGCCGAGTGCCCCCCCGGCCGCGCCGACGAATACATCCCGCACGTCATAGCCACCCCCGCCTCGAACCTCCTCTCCCTCTTCGCCCAGGCGTTTTCGGGCAAGCCGGCCCAGACGCGCATCGCCCGCCTGGCCAAGCGCCTCGCCGAGCCGGCGACCTTCTCGGAATGGAGCCTGCCGCTGATCGCCCGCAACCTCCGCGCCTTCCGCCGCGAACACGCCGCCTCCTACCGCCCGCTCTTCGATCCCGACGCCCCCCACCTGCCGCAGCACGACTTCGGCCCCCATCCCTGGGCCGAGGCGGGCGTGGCGGCCAGCGCGGCCCTCTCCGCCTACACCCGCGCCGAGGCGCAGGACCTGGCCCCGATGGCCCTGATTGCGGCCCGCCGCGCGGAGAAGCTCGGCCTGCCGACCCTGGCGGCGGCGTGGCTGTCGGCCTTTGCCTGGGCGATGCCCCCGGCCGACGCCGCCGAAGCCGCCAAGATGGCCGACCGCCTCAAGACCGCCGGCGCCGCCTGGTTCCGCCCCTGGGACGGCGCGGCGGCCAAGCCCTGGAAGCAGATCGTGCTCGCGCTGGGCCAAGCCCTGCCCCCGGCGGGGGCGGGCGGCGGTACGGGGCGCGCCGCGGCGGTGCGCGCGGGCCGCCTCGTCTGGCAAGTCGGCCTGGTGCGCAACGTCCTTGCGTCCAACGGCCACTGGTACAACCGCGAACCCCCGCAGCCCGGCGCCCTCTGCGACTGCATCGGCATCGCCGCCTTCCTGCGCGGCCCGCGCGCCCCCTCCGACGGCACCGCCGACCGCCCCCTGACCTACCGCGCCCTCCTTTCCGGCAAATACGACGCCATCCTCACCGACCCCGACCGCGCCCTCGTCGCGGCCCTCCGCTCCGTCTCCTCCGACCCCAAGCGCTACCCCGCCGCGACCGCCGACGTCCTCGCCGCCCTCTGCGCCATCCCCGACCCCACCCGCGCCCCCACCACGCACGACACCTTCCCCGCCGACCCCGCCAAGGCCCTCCCCTGCGCCTTCGTGCGGCGCGACCTGCCCCTCTCCGCCAAATCCGCCCCCGGCGGCGGAATGGCCCTCGCCGTCGAGCCCTGGTGCATCGGCTTCCGCGGCGACGCCGCCATCCTCTGCCTCGCCGAAGACGAATACGCCGTCATCCCCTTCCCGCGCGCCGCCCGGGCCACCCTCGACGTCTTCGCCAACTACGGCGACCCCGACCGCGGCACCCTGGACCTGCCCAAGGAAGCCCTGCCCGACCTCAAGCCCCTCCTGCCGCGCCTGGCCGCCCTCGCCCCCCTCCAGGGCGAACTCTCCGCGATGGGCGGCGACGCCGGCCTCCCGCGCCTCGACGGCGACCCCACCCCCCTCGTCCGCCTCCGCCTCGACGCCGGAACACTCACCCTGACCCTCCACGCCCGGCCCCTTGCCGGCAACCCCCTCGTCCTGGTGCCCGGCGCCGGCCAGCCCGAACGCCTCGTCGCGCACGACGGCAAATCCGCCATCCTCGTCCGCGACCTCGCCGCCGAAAAGAAAGGCGCCGCCGCCGTCCACGCCGCCCTCGCCGACTACGAAACCTGGGCCGCCTCCCCGACCCAGTGGGCCATCGACGACCTCCCCGCCATGCTCGGCGCCATCGACGCCCTCCGCGCCCTCGGCAAAACCGCGCGCCTCGAATGGCTCTCCCCGAAAAAACTCTCCGTCACCTCCCCCGTCCCCTCCTCCTGGCGCGTCACCGCCGCCGGCGGCGCCGACCGCTGGTTCACCGTCAAGGGCGACTTCCGCCTCGACGACGGCCGCGCCGCCACCCTCTCCGCCCTCATCGACGCCTGGCAGCGCCGCACCGGCGAATACGTCCCCTTCGGCGACGACGCCTACATCCGCCTCACCTCCGCCCTGTCCCGCCGCCTCGAAGCCCTCGCCGCCGCCGCCCGCCCCGCCCCCGGCAAGGAAGGGCGCGACGGCGCCATCGCCCTCCCCCCCGCCGCCCTGCCCCTCCTCGACGCCGCCTTCGACCCCGCCGCCGATGCCGCCGCCGGACTTTCCCTCCCCGCCCCCCTCGCCGACCGCGCCGCCGCCATCCGCGACGCCTTCGCCGCCTCCGTCCAGGTCCCCGCCCGCCTCACCGCCGTCCTCCGCCCCTACCAGCACGACGGCTACCTCTGGCTCTCCCGCCTCGCCGCCGCCGGCCTCGGCTCATGCCTCGCCGACGACATGGGCCTCGGCAAGACCCTCCAGCTCATCGCCCTCCTCCTCGCCCGCGCCGCCGACGGCCCCTCCCTCGTCGTCGCCCCCGCCTCCGTCTGCGGCAACTGGCGCGGCGAACTCCGCCGCTTCGCCCCCACCCTGCGCCCCATCATGGCCTGGGACGCCGATGCCGACGCCACCGACGCCGCCCTCGCCGCCGCCGGCCCCGGCGACATCGTCATCGCCGGCTACTCCCTCCTCTCCGCCCGCGCCGACGCCTTCGCCGCCCGCCCCTGGAACGGCGTCGTCCTCGACGAAGCCCAGGCCATCAAGAACGAAGACACCCTCCGCGCCCGCGCCGTCCGCCGCCTCTCCGCCCGCTTCCGCTGCGCCGCCACCGGCACCCCCGTCGAGAACCGCCTCGCCGACATCTGGTCCCTCTTCGAATTCCTCAACCCCGGCCTCCTCGGCACCCCCGCCGACTTCGCCCGCCGCTTCGCCGCCGACGGCCGCCCCGCGCCCGCCCTCAAGCGCCTCCTCGCCCCCCTCATCCTCCGCCGCCGCAAGCGCGACGTCCTCGACGACCTCCCCGCCAAGACCGAGATCACCCTCCCCGTCCTCCTCTCCGACGGCGAACGCGCCGGCTACGAAACCCTCCGCCGCCGCGCCCTCGAGAACCTCGACCGCACCGGCGGCAAAACCAACCGCATCAGCATCCTCGCCGAACTCACCCGCCTCCGCCGCTACTGCTGCCATCCCTCCCTCGTCCTCGGCCCCGGCTCCGGCATCCCCTCCGCCAAACTCGACACCCTCCTCCGCCTCCTCTCCACCCTCCGCGAAAACCGCCACCGCGCCCTCGTCTTCTCCCAATTCACCGACGGCCTGGCCATCGTCCGCCGCGCCCTCGACGGCGCCGGCCACACCCACCTCTACCTCGACGGCCAGACCCCGTCCGCCGACCGCGCCCGCCTGGTGGACGCCTTCCAGCGCGGCGAAGGCGACTTCTTCCTCATCTCCCTCAAGGCGGGCGGACTCGGCCTCAACCTCACCGCGGCCGACTACGTCATCCTGCTCGATCCCTGGTGGAACCCGGCCGTCGAGAACCAGGCGGCCGACCGCGCCCACCGCATCGGCCAGACCAACCCCGTCACCGTCTACCGCCTCATCGCCTCCGACACCGTCGAAGAGCGCGTCCTCGCCCTCCACGCCGAAAAGCGCGCCCTTTCCGCCGACCTCCTCGACGCCGCCTCCTCCGCCCCCGACCTCACCCCAGACCTCCTCCTCTCCCTCTTCCAGTAACCCCCGCCCCGTACCGCCCCGCTCCACCGCACATGGGTCAGGGCATAAAATCCAAGCTGGATGGGACAACCCCGCCCGCTCTCCTTTTTCCTCTGCCTGCGGCGCAAAACACGGAGCGCGCGGAGGAAGGAGACACGGAGATTTTCCAGGGAGGACCTTCGTATTTCCAAAAACGTCCCTCTCACGCGTTTGGCCGGCGTTTTCCGGGTGCGAAGTCTCCTCCAACAAACGCTCCATCCAAAATCTCTCCGTGTCTCCGTGCCTCCGTTCCCTCCGTGTTTCGCGCCGCAGGCCCGTTTCCCAAAGTGTTTCCCAAAGACCAATCCTTGCCTGATCGGCCTTTCCCCCCGCCCCCATCCCGCCCCCATCCCGCTCCCCCCTTTTTTCCCGCCCCCCAAATATTAAAGATTACGAAAAACGTTGACTTTCCCTCCCGTTCCCCCCATGCTCCCCCCCAATGAACAACGCCCTCAAGCACACCCTCCGCGAGGCCCGTGACATCGCCGCCACCGGCGCGGCCCTGACCCTCGGCGCACCCCTCCTGCCCTTCGCCATCCCGGCCGCCATCGCCGGCGTCGCCGCCCTGGCCGCGACCACCCTCGCCGTCTCCTTCGCCACCGAAGCCGGCCACGCCATCCTCTCCGAACTCCGCCGCCGCGCCCGTCTCCGCGCCCCGCGCCCACCGTCCCCCTCCCTGCGCGGCACCCCGACCGCCAAGGAATTCAAGGCCGACCTCGCCACCCGCCCCCGCACCCTCGCCGTCCGCCTGCGCCTCGGCTCCCGCATGGCCGACCTCGCGCCGACCCTCGACTCCGCCAACCGCTACGGCCCCCTCCCCGCCCACTCCCGCGCCCGCCGCATCGCCGGCCGGGGCCGCGGCCTCAAAGGCTGGCTGGAAGACAACCGCATCCCCCTGGGCTACAGCACCCTGATGTCCTACAAACTCCTGGCCGTCCGCCTGCGCGCCCTCCTGCGCCTGGACGAACGCATGCCCCTCGAGTGGCTCCTCCCCGGCGCGGCCCCCGACCGCCCCCTGCCGCCCGGCCTTCTCCCCGCGCACACCGCCGCGCGGCGCCGCCTCGCCAAACTCCTCCGCGACCACTGGAACTTCACCCGCCTTTCCCGCCACGTCAACGCCGCCCTCGGCCTCTACCGCCTCCCCACGCCCCGCCGCGCGGCCGCCGCCCCGCTCGACGGCGACCTCCTGGAAAACACCCGCCGCGAACTCACTCTCTTCCTGCAAGCCCGCGACCTCCCGCCCCGCCGGGAACGCCTCCGACGCACCGCCCTCGCCTGGTTTCCAGCGGCTCCCCCGGCCTTGGAGTGAACGAGGCGGGGGAAAAACACCCCATCCCGCACGGGAACGCGCGTTCCGTTCCATTTGGAAAAGCGGATTGACAGGGACGGGGGGGGAAGGTATGGTGCGCGGCGATTTTTGCGGGGCCGTCCGGTCCCGCGATCCCGCGCCCGGCGCGCGGGAAATACTCCCGAAAGTAGGTGATTTGTTTTGGTAACGACTGAAGTGAAGATCAGGAAGGGCGAATCCGTCGAAAAGGCGCTCCGCCGCCTGAAGAAGAAACTGGATCGCGAAGGCATCATGCGCGACATCCGGGCG
>JAFYAC010000058.1 GCA_017540905.1 Kiritimatiellia bacterium
CGCTGGATTGCCGCCCATCCCGAAATCACCGACGTCCTCCTCTCCGGCGGCGACCCCCTCCTCCTCCCCGACGAAACCCTCGACGCCCTCCTGACTTCCCTCCGCGCCATCCCCCACGTCCGACTCCTGCGCATCGGCACCAAAGTCCCCGCCACCCTCCCCATGCGCATCACGCCGGCATTGGTCCGCATCCTCCGCGCCCACCGCCCCCTCTGGCTGAGCCTCCACTTCACCCACCCCGACGAACTCACCCCCGACACGAAAAAATCCCTCCGCCTCCTCCTCGACGCCGGTATTCCCCTCTGCTCCCAGACCGTCCTCCTCCGCAATGTCAACGACGACACCGAAACCCTCCGCACCCTTTTCGAGAATCTCGTCCTCAACGGCGTCAAACCCTACTACCTCCACTACACCGACGCCGCCGAAGGCACCGCCCACTTCCGCGCCTCCATCCCCCGCGGCCGCGCCCTTCTCCGCGCCCTGAACGGCACCGTCCCCGGCTACGCCATCCCCCTCTTCATGCAAGACACCCCCGGCGGCGGCGGCAAACACCCCCTCGGCCCCTGAGCGCCCGCCTTTCCGCACCCTCCCTCCCGCACGGTCGCGCAGAAGCGCCCCCCTCCCCCCGCGCCCTCTGACCTCCCCCGCCCCCCGCACCCCATGCCGCAAAACTCCCCCGCATGGACCATCTCGCGAGATTATGGAAAATCCATTGAAATCCACCGTGTTTCCATGCCTTCCTCCCCCATGAACCCCAACGCGCTTCCGAACGCCCCCCGCCGTTCGGTTCGCGCGGAAGCGCCCCCCACGGGACAACTTCCGAATAGCCGCAGACCGCTTGCCCCCGCCCGGCCCGCCCCCCCACCCCCGGCCTTTTCTCCCGCGTTCCGTTCCTCGTCCGCCGCTTTTCCGGCATGAGGAAAAAAACGGGATTGAAAAGGGTGGGTGGACTTGGCATAGTCGGCGGCGTGTTGGGTGGCGGAGAAGCCATCCGCGTGATTTTGTCCAACAAGGAGAGAAAAGCATGAAAATGTCGGTTATCGCCAGCTTGATCGTGGGAATCCACGTGGTCGTGATTGCGTCCGTGGCCGTCCAAGGTTGCACCACGCAGCACCGGCCGGGCGTGAACAATGGCGTCGAAGCCGTCGAACCGCCGCCGGCCCCCGAGATGCCGCCGATGGTCGACCCCGTCGTCCTGCCGCCCGAAGAACCCGTAGCCTTCCAGCCCGCCGCGGTGCAGCCGCCGGCCGCCCCGGCCCCGGTTCCGGCCGCCCCGGCCGAATCCTCCGTGTACGTGGTGCAGAAGGGCGACTCGCTCTCGAAGATCGCCGCCAAGCACGGTTGCAAGACCGCCGAGTTGCAGGAACTCAACGGCATCAAGGATCCCAACAAGATCCGCATCGGCCAGAAGCTGATGCTCCCGGACGGCTCCAAGCCCTCCACCTCCGCCCCCGCCAAGGCGAACGACGCTGCCAAGGCGCCCGTCGCCGGCCCCGGCGAGTACGTCGTGCAGAAGGGCGACGCCCTCTCGAAGATTGCCGCCAAGCACGGCTGCAAGACCAAGGAGCTGATGGAGCTCAACGGCATCAAGGACGCCAACAAGATCCGCATCGGCCAGAAGCTCAAGCTGCCGGGCGCCGCCGCCGCCGAACCCGCCAAGCCGGCCGAAGCGAAGGCCGAAGAAAAGCCGGCCGCCTGGGTCGCCCCGCTGCCGGCCGAAGAGCCCGCCGCGCCCGCGCCGGCCGCTCCCGCCGCCCCCGCGGTCGCCCCCGCCGCCGCCGAAGCCGCGTCCGCGGCCGCCGCCGACATGGAAGACGTCCTGGACTACACGGTCCAGAGCGGCGACACGGTCGAATCCATCGCCCGCCTCTTCGTCGTCAGCGCCGCCGACATCCGCAAACTCAACGGCCTGGCCAGCGACGCGGAAGTGACGCAGGGCAAGGTCATCAAGATTCCCCCCACCGCCCTGTGAGGCGGCTTCCGCGGGAAAACGCCCGGTCTGCACCGGGCGTTTTTTTGTCGGAAACGGCGACGGACATGGGCATTCGGGTTCCAACGGGCGGCGCGGGCTCCGCCCCGTGCGCGGCGGGAGGACGGGCGTGAAGGCGAAAGTGACGCTGATGCTGACCGTGCTGGCGCTGCTGATCTTCGGCATCGTGATGATCTACAGCACGAGCGGACCGTTCGCGGAGAACAAGTACGGGGTGGGGCACGGGGACTACTTCATCGTCCGCCACGCCGTGTGGGTGGCGTTCGGGCTGGTGGCGTGCTGGGTGGGGGCGAAGGTGGATTACCACGTCTGGATGAAGGGCGTCTGGGCCATCCTGGGGGTGACAACGGTGTTGCTGGTGCTGGTGTACATTCCGCCGATCGGGAAAAACATCAACGGGAGCCGCCGCTGGGTCGGGGTGCTGGGCTACACGTTCCAGCCGTCGGAGCTGGCGAAGTTCGCGATCATCAACCTCATGGCCTGGTGGTACGGGCGGCGCCGCCGGGAGATGCCCGTGTACTGGCGCCGGTGCGTGTGGGACCTGCTGCTCCCGGGCGCCGTGTTCGCCGCGGTGCTGGCGCTGATCCTGTTCGAGAAGGATATCGGCTCCACGGCGCTGATCGGCCTGGTGGGCGGTTTGCTGATGTTCGTGGGCGGCGTGCCGGTGGCGCCGTTGCTGGCGCTCGCGCCCCTGGCGGCGGGGCTGCTGGGGTACATCGTTTCGCAAAACAGCGAACGCATGGGGCGCATCGTCTCCTTCCTGCACCCGGAGGAGTACTCGCAGGGCGAGGGCTACCAGCTGCTGAACGCGCTCTACGCCTTCGTCTCCGGCGGCCCCTGGGGGGTGGGTCTCGGCGCGAGCCTCCAGAAGCGCCTGTACCTGCCGGAGTCGCACACCGACTTCATCTTCGCCATCGTCGGCGAGGAGCTGGGCGTCGTGGCGACGCTCTCGGTCGTCGTCGCCTTCGTCGTGTTCTTCGTCTGCGGCATGCGCATCAGCGGCCGGGCGGCGGATGCGGGCGGACGCCTGCTCGCCTTCGGCATCACCGTGCTCATGAGCATCCAGGCCATCGTGAACGTCGCGATGGTGACCGGCTGCGCGCCGACCAAGGGCTTCCCCCTGCCCTTCATCAGCTTCGGCGGCAGCAGCCTGATCGTGACCCTGTTCATGGTGGGCGTCCTCCTGAACGTCGCCGACCAGGGCATCGCCGCCGGCGCGGTCCGCCGCCGCCGACGCCGCTGAATCCGCTGCCGCGGAGCCCCCCGTCAACGGACGCCCCCCGGGAGGGTCGCGCTTCCGCGCGACCATGTGGCAGGCAAGCGCCTGGAAAGCCGCGGGAAAATGCCCCCCGACGCCCCGGAACGGCGATGCCGTGCCCCGAAATATTTTTCCAATCATTGGAAAACTCCCGAAAATTTTTTCCAATCATTGGAAAAATTGTCCGATTTTTTCCAACCATTGGAAAAAAATTTTCCAATCATTGGAAAACTTTTCCGCCCCCCATGAGCCACCGGATTGTGCAAAACCCGGGGCCCGCAAGCGCCTGTGCCCCTCCCCAGCCGCCGGCGGCAAACACGGAGCGCACGGAGGAAGGAGACACGGAGGTTGCCGGGAGGGAGCTCCGCACCCGCGGCAACCTCTTTTTTCGTTCCTTGGCCCTTGTTGAAAAGTTTGGAGCGCGCGGATACCCCTCCCATAAACTCTCCCCCCAAAAAAACCTCCGTGCCTCCTTCCTCCGTCCCCTCCGTGTTTGCGCCGCAGGCAATCCCCCCGTCCCACCGCCCGACCGCAAATCCCCCGCAAAGAAAACTTGCGCACCCCGCCCGCGCGCCGTACACTGCAAGGGCAAACGAGGAACATGCGGTGAGCCCCATTCCATCCCCCGATACCCGTCCAGCCCAGGTTTCGACCCCCTCCACGGTCAAACCCACCGCCCCCTTCCGCCCCCCCGCCCCCCCCTCGTCACCCGTCACTCGTCACTCCCATGAGCGTCCCTCCCAACTACCACCGGCCCGTCCTGACCGTCGCGGACTTCTACCGCGCCGGACGCGAATCCCTCCAGCTCGACTGGGAGCTCAACGAGGAGCACGCCGCCTCCCACCGCATCGTCGAGCTCGCCCTCAACCGCCCCGGACTCGCCCTCGCCGGCTACCTCCGCCACTACGCCAACAAGCGCATCCAGGTCCTCGGCCTCGCCGAAACCGGCTACCTCTCCTACCTCCCCCCCGAGGAGCGCGCCGCCCGCGTCCTCGCCCTCGGCGACGTCCCCGGCATCGTCCTCTGCCGCGGCCGCCGCACGCCCCCGTACGCCCGCGCCGCCCTCTCCGGCCTCCACGTCCCCGTCCTGCGCACCCGCATGATCACGGGCGACTTCATGAACGCGGCCACCGTCCTGCTCCAGAACCTCGGCTCCCCGCGCCTGCGCCTGCCCGGCACCCTCGTGGACATCAACGGCATCGGCGTGCTCCTCGAAGGCGAACCCGGCATCGGCAAGTCCGAAATCGCCCTCTCCCTCATCAAGCGCGGACACTCCCTCATCTCCGACGACGCCATCGTCCTCACCCGCCTCTCCACCGGCTCCGTCCTGGGCAGCGCCGTGGGGATCATCCGCGAGCACATGGAGATCCGCGGCCTGGGCATCATGCACGTCCCGAGCCTCTTCGGGGCGGCGGCGATGCGCGACTCCACGACCCTCGACCTGATCATCCGCATGCGCCGCGCCGGCACCGCCCCCGACGACATCGACCGGACGGGGCTGGACACGACCACCCGGAACGTGCTAGGAGTGGAGATTCCCCTCATCACCCTTCCGGTGGCGCCGGGGCGCGACGTGACCAACGTGGTCGAGATCGCCGCCCTCAACTGCCGCCTCAAGCAGATGGGCCACGACGCGGCGCGCGAACTGGACGCCCGCATCATGGAAACCCTTTCCAGGAAAGAAAAACCCAACCACCCGTGAGCGACAAGCCCCAACCGAAAACCGAGAAGAAAGCCCCCGCGGCCCCCGGCGCCCCCGCCGGCGGCCCCCACGTCCGGCGCGTCACCGTCCTCAACCGCTACGGCATCCACGCGCGCCCCGCCTCCCTCCTCGTGAAGGCCGCCAGCCGCCACCCCTGCGACATCTACATCGAAAAAGAAGGCCTCCGCGTCAACGCCAAGTCCATCATGGGCCTCCTGACCCTCGAAGGCCACTGCGGCGCCGTCATGGTCCTCACCGCCGAAGGCCCCGAAGCCGCCGAGGCCCTCGACGAAATGGTCGACCTCTTCGAGAAAAAATTCTTCGAGGACTAGCCCCCATGCCGCCCCTCCAGGCATCCGGTCCCAAAAACAACTCGAACAACTCCAAAACAACTCCAAACAACCGATTTGGAAGACCGGATAGGGTCATGCGGCAAGATCGTTTTTCCCGGCCTTCCGCAACCAGTCCAGCGAATTGTCGCGAATTGTCTTCCAAGTTGTTGGAGTTGTTTTGAAAATGTCCGAAGCCCCCTCCTCCCCCCCCCAGCCCCCCCCGCTCCCGGAAATCATCCTCCGCGGGATCGGCGTCGCCGACGGCATCGCCTTCGGCCCCCTCCACCGCCTCGAAACCGCGCCCCCGCCCGTCCCCGAAGACCCCGTCCCCCCCTCCCGCGCACCCGTCGAACTCCGTCGGCTCGACGCCGCCCTCGCCGCCGCCACCGCCCGCCTGCGCGAATTGCAGGCCAACCTCGCCGCCGCGGGCAACCCCGACGCCGCGGCCCTCTTCGAGGCCCAGCTCGCCGCCCTGGCCGACCCCGAATACACCGGCGAAATCCGCACCGCCATCCGCGCCAGCCGCCTCAACGCCGCGCGCGCCGTCCAGACCGTCTCCGGCAAATACGCCGCCGCCCTCGCCGCCCTCGCCGACCCCTACCTCCGCGAGCGCGCCGCCGACGTCCGCGACGTCGCCCTCCGCCTCCTGCGCCTCCTCGCCGGGCAGGCCGATTCCGCCGACCTTCCCGCCACCCCCCACATCCTCTACGCCCGCGACTTGTCTCCCTCCGACCTCGCCGCCGCCCCGCGCGACAGCCTCCTCGCCCTGGCCACCGCCGAAGGCGGCCCCACCTCCCACACCGCCATCCTCGCCCGTTCCCTGGGCATCCCCGCCCTCGTCGGCATCCCCGACTGGGGCCCCGCGGCCCCGCCCGCCCCCGGCCCCGTCCTCCTCGACGGCACCGCCGGGCTCCTCGTCTTCCGGCCCGCCCCCGCCCGCCAGTCCGCCGCCGCCAAACGCATCCGCGCCAGGAACCGCCTCGGCGCCCGCCTCGCCAAACTCCGCGACCTCCCCTCCGAGACCCTCGACGGAACCCCCATCGCCCTGCGGGCCAACATCGAATCCCCCGACGCCGCCCCGCGCGTCCTCGCCGCGGGCGCAGACGGCGTCGGCCTCTTCCGCAGCGAATACCTCTTCATGGACGGCAGCACCCTGCCCGACGAAGACCGGCAACTGCGCGCCTACACCTCCATCGCCCGCTCCCTCGCCCCCGCGCCCGTCACCGTCCGCACCCTCGACCTCGGCGGCGACAAACTCACCCGGCACCTCGACTTCCCCCCCGAAGACAACCCCGCGATGGGCTGCCGCGCCCTGCGCCTGTGCCTCGCCCGCCCCGACCTCTTCAAGCCGCAGCTCCGGGCCCTCCTCCGGGCCGCGGCCGAGAGCTCCAACCTGCGCATCATGTACCCGATGGTCAACGACCTCGCCGACCTGCGCGCCGCCGAAGCCGTCCGTCTGGCGTGCGCCGACGAACTCACCGCCGAAGGCATCCCCCACCGCCGCGACATCCCCGTCGGCGTCATGGTCGAAGTCCCCTCCGCGGCGCTCACCGCCGCCTGGCTGGCCACGCACGTCTCCTTCTTCAGCATCGGCACCAACGACCTCACCCAGTACACCCTGGCGGCCGACCGCGGCAACGAACGCGTCGCGCACCTCTGCCCCCTCGCGCACCCGGCCATCCTCCGGCTCATCCGCCTTACCGCGGCCGCCGCGCAGGTCGCGGGCATCCCCGCCTGCGTCTGCGGCGAAATGGCGTGGCACCCCGAACTCGCCCCCCTGCTGGTCGGCCTCGGCGTCAGCGCCCTGAGCACCTCCCCCGACGCCATCCCCGGCATCAAGCACGTCATCCGCTCCCTGCGCCTGGACGAAGCCCGCACCTTGGCCGACCACGTCCTGACCCTGGAAACCCCCGACGCCATCCTCTCCGCCTGCCGCACCTTCCTCTCCTCCCACACCCCCGACCTCCTCGACGACTGAGCCCCCCTTCCCCATCCTGACGGCGGGCTGTCAGCCCGCCGCCCCTCCCCCGCCGCCCTCTCCCCTACCCGATCCGCACCTTCGCGAACCCCCGCTTCCCGCTGCGGATCACCATCCCCTCCTCCGGCGTCACCTGCGCGCGCACGTCGGTGACCTTCTCGTCGCCGATGCGCACCGCGCCCGCCGACACCAGCCGCCGCGCTTCGCCCGTGCTGGCGGCCAGTCCCGCCTTCACCATCAGGTTCAGCAACCCGATCGGCTCCGCCAGAACCGTCACCTCCGGCATGTCGTCCGGCAGCTGCGCCTGCGAGAACACGCGCTTGAACTCCGCCGACGCCTCCTCCGCGGCCGCCGCCCCGTGGAACTTCTCCACGATGCGCCGCCCGAGCTCGTCCTTCACGTCGCGCGGATGCCGCGAACCGTCCGCGACCGCCGCGCGCATCGCCGCGATCTCGTCCTCCGGCATGCACAGCACCAGCGAGAAGTAGCGCCACATCAGCTCGTCGCTCACGCTCATCGTCTTGCCGAACGTCTCGCGCGGCGTGTCGTTGACCGCGATGTAGTTGCCGAGGCTCTTGCTCATCTTGTGGACCCCGTCCAACCCTTCCAGGAGCGGCAGGGTCATCACGATCTGCGGGTCCATGCCGTGCGCCTTCTGGATTTCGCGCCCGAGCAGCAGGTTGAACAGCTGGTCCGTGCCGCCGAGCTCCACGTCCGCCTTGACCATCACCGAGTCGTACGCTTGCACCAGCGGGTACAAAAACTCCACCAGCGAAATCGGCTGCCGCGCCGCGTAGCGTTTGGCGAAGTCGTCCCGCGCCAGCAGCTGCGCCACCGTCACGTGCGCGCTCAGCCGGATCACCCGCTCGAACGTCATCGGGCTGAACCACTCCGAGTTGAACCGGATCTCCGTCTGCGCCGGGTCGAGGATCTTGAACACCTGCTCCTGGTAGCTCTTCGCGTTCTCCTTCACTTGCTCGCGCGACAGCTGCGGCCTCGTCGCCGACTTCCCCGACGGGTCGCCGATCATCCCCGTGAAGTCCCCGATGATGAACACCACCGTGTGCCCGCACTCCTGGAACTCGCGCAGCTTGTTCATCGCCACGCAGTGCCCGAGGTGCAGGTCCGGCGCCGACGGGTCGGCCCCCAGCTTGATGCGCAGGGGACGCTTCTCGGCCGCCGCCTTCTCCAGGCGGGCCTTGAGTTCCTCCGCGCTGTGCAGGTCCACGGTGCGGGCGGTGAGTTTCGCAATCTGTTCTTCCAAGGTCATGGGACAATCCTTTCCGTCAAAACTCCCGCCACCCTACCGTCTCCCCCCCGGAAAGCAATCCAAATCACACCCCCGCGCATCCGCCCCCCCGTTCGCCCCGCCCTCCGGGCGCCCGAAAAAAACCGACTTTTTTTCTTGCATCCTCCGCCAAAAAGCGTATGGTACCAACAAATCACCGATTGCGGGGTGGAGCAGCCCGGCAGCTCGTCAGGCTCATAACCTGAAGGTCCTTGGTTCGAATCCAAGCCCCGCTACCAATTTCGTACGCAATACAAAACACCGAAAAGACGCTGGTTTCCCAAAAGCCAGCGTTCTTTTTTGTCCCCTTCGCTTTGCTTGCCTCCGCCTCACGGCAGCACGCCCCCCATACCGTCCCCTCCCCCCGTCTGCCAACATTTTTGCCAACATCCCCCTGCCCCCCCTTCAAGCGCCGGACCGCCGCGTTGGCCTCGAAGGCATGCCGACCCAAGTCATGAGATTACAGAAAATGATTGACATTCCTCCAACCATCCTCCATCCTCGCCCCCATGAAAACCCAAGCCCCCCGCATCGTTTCGAACACGGCCAACACCCTCTCGGCCATCCACTCCGTCTTCAGCGTCAACGCCACCATACGCGACAACGACTGGATGCTCCTCCTCGCCATCACGCCCCCCATCCTCGCCGCATACGCCGCCACCGAAGTCGGCGCCTGGGTCATCCACGAAATCGGACGGCAAATCCGCATCCACGAAAAACGCCCCGCATCCCCCTCCCTTCGCGGCACGCCCACGCCCAAGGAACTCACCGCCGACTGGCGCGAAAAGCCCCGTACCCTCGCCATCCGCCTCCGCCTCGGTTCGCGCCTGGCCGACCTCGATCCCACGCTCGACCATTCCATCCTCCGCACCACCCTCCCGAGCGGCAAGACCGTCATCCGTTCCCGCAAGGGCGGCATGAAAGGCTGGCTGGAAGACCGCCGTGTCGCCATCCCCTACTCCACCGCCATGCGCTACAAGAAGCTCGCCCAGCGACTCCGCCAACTCCTGCAGCTGGACGACCGCATGCCCCTCGAATGGCTGCTCTCCGGCATTCCGGCGGAACAACACCTCCCCGCCGACCTCCAGAACGCCTTTGCGTCCGCCGCCCGTCGGCTCGCCGCCATCATCCGCGAGAACCCGACGCTCGCCGCGCTGGGTCGCTACGCGGAGCGGAAGCTCGGCATCGTGCGGCTGGTGGCGGTGAGAAAATCATGGGGGAGGAGAAGTGCGAAATCGCGTAAAACATCAGAGTTTTCCGCAATCTCGCGAGACAGGAGGGCCAATGTGTCGCCGGAGCGGGTGGAGGCGACGAAGGAGGCAATGGGGCGCGTGCTGGCCGCCCGGAATCTGGCGGGGACCGCCCTGCACCTGCAAAACCGCATCAAGGCATGGCTCGCGGGGCTGCAATCCGGGGGCCAAGCCTGAGGCCCCGGGCCCGCCCCTTGCAAAGGGGGATGCGCCCCCCGGCAGAAAACGGTTGGCAAACCCGCCTTCCGCCGCCATACTGTCCCGATATGCCCAAGCAGTCCCCAGAGCGCCTCGAAGCGTATTTCCTGGCCGTCATCGCCAACCGCATGCACGGCTGGGGGCCCAACGCCCTGCGCTGGGCGCTCTCCGGCCTTTCGCGCCTGTACAGCGGCATCGTCAACCTCCGCCTGGCGCTCTACGAACACCGCATCATCCGCTCCGAGGAGCTCGGCTGCCAGGTCATCAGCATCGGCAACCTCACGGTCGGCGGCACCGGCAAGACGCCGGTCGTGGAAGTGTTCGCCCGCGAGTTGCAGAAGAACGGCCGTCGCGTGGCCATCCTCTCGCGCGGCTACAAGAAGGCCGAGCTGCCGTTCTCGGAAAAATTCAAGAATTTCGTCACCTTCAACACCCCCAAGCAGCAGCCCCCGCGCATCGTCTCCGACGGCCGCCGCCTGCTGCTGGACTCGGCGATGGGCGGCGACGAACCCTACATGCTCGCCTCCAACCTCCCCGACGTCTGCGTGCTGGTGGACAAGGACCGCGTGAAGTCCGGCCGCTACGCCATCCAGAAGCTCGGCTG
The DNA here is from genome assembly GCA_017540905.1 of Kiritimatiellia bacterium. Classification (GTDB taxonomy): domain Bacteria; phylum Verrucomicrobiota; class Kiritimatiellia; order CAIQIC01; family Lenti-01; genus CACXEY01. The sequence continues at coordinate 10,601 of JAFYAC010000058.1, forward strand.
CGACACGCTGATCCTCGACGACGGCTTCCAGTACCTGCGCCTCAAGCACCGCGTGGACATCGTGCTCGTGGACCGCACGAACCCCTTCGACAACGGCCGCGTGCTCCCGCGCGGGCTGCTGCGCGAGTCGGTCCGCCACCTCTCCCGCGCGTCGTTCATCTTCATCACCAAGTCCGCCGGCGACGGCTCGCCCGAGCTGCGCGCGCGCATCCGCGAACTCAATCCCACGGCGGAAATCGCCGAATGCCGCCACACGCCGCGCCACTTCACCAACGTCTACACCGGCGAGCGCGAGGACCTGGACTTCCTGCGCGGCAAGAAGGTCGCCGCCATCTCCGGCATCGCCGCCCCGCGCGGCTTCGAGGAGTCGCTGGAGCGGATGGGCGGCGAGCTGGTCTACCGCAAGCGCTTCGGCGACCACCACCGCTACACGCAGCAGGAAATCCTCGACATGATCAACGACAGCCGCGACCGCGGCGCGGAGCTGATCCTGACGACGGAGAAGGACGCCGTCCGCTTCCCCAAGATCGACCGCCGCGACATCCCGGTCTATTTCCTGCGCATCGCCATCGACCTGCTGAGCGGCGAGGAAGACTTCCAGCAGCTCATCCGCCGCATCTGTTTCAAGTAGCCTGCGCGCGGCCGGCATGGCGGGGGAGAGGGGGCGGTCGGGGGGAGGACAACGGCCGTTGTTTTCTTGGGTTCGACCATGCTTGGAATCGGATGGTTTTGCTTGTTTTTCCGTAATCTCACGTCATGGCGGACGAGGGGCCGGCGCCATCTCAAAAAACGTTTTACCCTAGGCAATTTTTCCTCCATCCGCATTTTGGCCTTGATTTCCGGGCCCGTTCCGTCCATGATGCGCGCCCGTTTTGCCCGGGGCGAGCCCGGGCGAGGAGGTACGAACCATGTCCAGAGAAGTCCCCATTTCCAACGTCCGCAACATCGGCATCATGGCCCACATCGACGCCGGCAAGACCACCGTCTCCGAGCGCATCCTCTACTACTCCGGCAAGACCCACAAGCTCGGCGAGGTCCACGACGGCCAGGCCACCATGGACTTCATGGTCCAGGAGCGCGAGCGCGGCATCACCATCCAGTCCGCCGCCACCACCCTCCAGTGGAAGGGCCACTACGTCACCCTCATCGACACCCCCGGACACGTCGACTTCACCGTCGAGGTCGAGCGCTCCCTCCGCGTCCTGGACGGCTCCGTCGCCCTCTTCTGCGCGGTCGGCGGCGTGCAGCCGCAGTCCGAGAAAGTCTGGCACCAGTCCGAGAAGTACGAAGTCCCCAAGATCGCCTTCATCAACAAGATGGACCGCACCGGCGCCGACTTCTACGGCGTCCTCGAGGAAATCCGCACCGAGCTGCACTGCAACCCCGTGCCCATCGTGATCCCGATCGGCAAGGAGGACCGCTTCCGCGGCGTCATCCACCTGATCGACATGAAGGCCATCTACTACGGCGAAGGCGACGACACCGACGTCCGCATCGAGGACATCCCGGCCGACCGCCTCGAAAAGGCCAGGAAGTGGCGCGAAAACCTCGTCGAGCAGTGTGCCGAGCAGGACGACGCGCTCATGGAGGAATTCTTCTCCACCGGCACCCTCCCGGCCGACAAGATGCGCGCCATCCTGCGCAAGGCGACCATCGCCCGCAAGATCGTACCGGTTTATTGCGGCAGCGCCTTCAAGAACAAAGGCATCCAGCAGCTCCTCGACGGCGTCGTCGGGCTCCTCCCCGCGCCCAACGAAATCCCGCCCATCATCTCCGCCAAGACCGAAGACGGCGCCGAGCCCGAGCGCCGCGAACCCACCGACGAAGCCCCCTTCAGCGCCCTGGCCTTCAAGATCGTCGCCGACAAGCACGCCGGCAAACTCACCTACATCCGCATCTACTCCGGCACCCTCACCGCCGGCCAGAACGTCTGGAACAGCACCCTCGGCAAGGAACAGCGCATCGGGCGCATCCTGCGCATGCACGCCAACCACTCCGTGCAGCTCGAGACCGCGCAGACCGGCGACATCGTGGCCGTGGTCGGCCTCGCCCACACCCGCACGGGCGACACCATCTGCGACAAGGACCACCCCATCCAGCTGACGAGCATCGAATTCCCGGCGCCGGTCGTCTCCATCTCCATCAAGCCCGACTCCACGGCCGACAACGAAAAACTCTCCAACGCCCTCTTCAAGCTGGCCGAAGAAGACCCCACCTTCACCGTCGCCTTCGACCAGGAGACCGGCGAGACCGTCATCTCCGGCATGGGCGAACTGCACCTGGACATCATCGTCGACCGGCTCAAGCGCGAATTCAACGTCGCCGCGCAGGTCGGCCGCCCCGAAGTCGCCTACCGCGAAACCGCCACCCAGATCGCCGACGGCCAGTACAAGCACGTCAAGCAGTCCGGCGGCCGCGGCCAGTACGCCCACGTCTGCATGCGGCTCGAGCCCCTGCCGGCGGGGAGCGGCTTCGAATTCGTCAACGAAGTCGTCGGCGGGCGCATCCCCTCCAACTTCATCCCCTCCGTCCAGAAGGGCGTCGCGAAGGCCATGCAGAAAGGCCCCTACGCCGGGTATCCCGTCGTCGACGTCCGCGTCGTCCTCTACGACGGCAGCTACCACGAAGTCGACTCCTCCGACTTCGCCTTCCAGGAAGCCGGCCGCGCATGCTTCTGCGAACTCTTCTCCAAGGCCTCGCCGGTCATCCTGGAGCCCGTCATGTCCGTCGAGGCGGTGACGCCCGAAGAATTCATGGGCGCGGTGACCGGCAGCATCTGCCAGCGGCGCGGCCGCGTCGAGACCATGGAAGACAAAGGCCACCAGAAGGTCATCACCGGGATGGTCCCCCTCGGCGAAATGTTCGGCTACGCGACGGCGCTCCGCAGCCTGACGCAGGGCCGCGCCGGTTTCTCCATGCAATTCGAGCACTACGAAGCGGTCCCCTTCTTCCTGACCGAAGAAATCATCAAGGCCCGCCGCAAGGCCGGCAAGATCCACTGACCGCCCGCGCCATCCTCCGCGCCCCTCCCCCGCCGCGACCCGGTTGCCGACCGGGCCGCGGAATTTTTTCCAATGATTGGAAAACTTTTTTCCAATGGTTGGAAAACTTGCGCCGTTTTTTCCAATGATTGGAAAAATTTTTCGGCCGTTTTCCAATGATTGGAAAAAATTTTCGCCCTCCGGCGGAAGGGTTTTCCGGGGCTCTTGGGCGGTTTCGGGAACCGTGCGGCGTGGGGCCGCCGTTCCGCCGGCCATTTCCGCTGCGGACGCGCGGAAGCGCGTCCCTCCCCCTGGAGCGCGCCCGGGGGTCGCGCTTCCGCGCGGCCTTGGCGTACGGGAAGCCGCTTGCACGCGCTCCATTCCCCGAATTCCGCCCCGCCATCCCGGCCCCCCCTTCCCCATCCACCGCGGCGACGGCGCCCGCGCCGCCGCCCGGGGAGGCGGCAAACGTTCATGGGGGGAAGATGGTTGCGGAACCGCGGAAAACAACGGTGTTTTCCGTAATCTCGCGAGTGGGCCGGACATGGGGCGGGGACAAAAAAACAGCCCCCGGGGACGGGGGCTGCGCGGGAGGGATGGAGGGGGGTCAGAAGTCGAAGATGACGCCCGCCTGGAAGGCGACGCCGCTGCAGTCGAGCTTGACCTCGTGGAAATCCTTGAGCTTGGTCTCGGTGCCCGTGTAGCGCGCTTCGCCGAAAATCGAGAGGTGGGGGCAGAGCTGGAAGGAGAGGCCCGCGAGCCCATACCAGCCGACGTCGTTTTCGAGGTCGGTGTCCTCGTCGTACTCCTTGCGGTAGTGGTGGCCGTGGCGGGAGGAATAGGACTTCTCGTTGTAGTCGTAGATGTAGTAGCCCGCGCCGCCGCCGCCGTAGAGCGTGACGACGCTGCCGAGCGGCATCATGAGGACGAGGCCGACTTCCAGCGGCACGCAGGAGAAGGTTTCGTCCTCCTTGTAGCGGCGGCCGTCGATCCAGTAGGTCTCGCCTTCCCAGTTGGCGGAGGCGCCGGCGCGGAAGTCGATGCCCAGGTACTTGATCGGCCGGATGCGGAAGATGATGTTCCCGCCCCACATCCCGTCGGAATCGAAGCCCTTGTCGCCGTCGATGTCCTTGGCCATCCAGTACTGGGCGCCGAGGCCGAGGTTGAACACGGAGTAGCCCTTGTCGCCGTCGTCCGCGCGGACGGCGGGAACGGCCGAAAGCAGGGCCAGCAGGCAGGCGCAGATTTTCCAGGTTTTCATTCTGTAGTCCTTTCCAGGCCCGGTGGGGCCGTTGGTTTTCCTTTGGCCGGGGAGCATCCCACACCGCCGCGCGCAATGCCAGCAAAAAGCGGTCCAATCCCCCACCCCGCCGCGCCCCGGCGCGCCCGCCCGCTCAGTCCCCGCCGAAGCCGTACTTCAGGATGCAGCGGAGGGCGGAGAAGCCGTCCCTCCAGCCGATTTTCTTGCCTTCGGAGTAGTCGCGGCCGTAGTAGGAGATGGGGACCTCGTAGACCTTCAGGTGGCGCTTGGCGACCTTGGCGGTGATTTCGACCTCGAAGCCGAACCGGTTCTCCTTCAGGGGGATGGACTGGATGACCTCGCGCTTGAAGACCTTGTAGCAGACCTCCATGTCGGTGAGGTTGAGGTTCGTGGTCATGTTGGAGAGGGTGGTGAGGAAGCGGTTGCCGATGTAGTGCCAGTAGTACACCACGCGATGCGGCCCGCCGCCGAGGAAGCGCGAGCCGAACACCACGTCCGCCCGCCCCACCAGCAGGGGGGAGAGGAGGCGCGGATACTCGTGGGGATCGTACTCCAGGTCCGCGTCCTGGATCAGCACCCAGTCGCCCGTCGCCGCCCCGAACCCGGTGCGCAGCGCGGCGCCCTTGCCCTGGTTGACTTCGTGGAAGAGCACCTTCAGGGCGGCGTCTTCGGCCTGCATCGCCTGCAAGACCTGCCGCGTCCCGTCCGAGGAGCAGTCGTCCACCAGGATCAGCTCCTTTTCGATGGGGCCGATCGAAACGGACTTGACCGTGTCGACGATGGTGCGGATGGTCGCGGCCTCGTTGTAAACCGGAATGACGATGGAAAGTTTGCTCATGTTCGCTGCCCTTCTTGGAGTGCTGGAGGGAGCTTAGGGTTCCGCGCGGCGATTGGCAAGGGCTTTGTTGTCGCCGCACCCGGCGAACGCGCCGCGGGGCCCGTCACAGCCGGATTTCGAGCCCGTCCCAGGCCGGATGGATGCCCTCCGGCAACAGCGCGTCGGCCTGCGCGTGGGAGGCGGCGTGGCACATGTGGATGATGTACGAGCGCTTCGCCCCCATGCGGAGGAGGAGTTCGCCGGCCTGGCCGATGCTCAGGTGCGTGGCGTGGAGTTCCGAACGCAACCCGTCGAGGACCGCGAGGTCCGCGCCGAGGCAGAGCGGCCAGGTGGTTTCCGGGATGCGTTTGCAGTCGGTGATGAGCACGCACGCGCGGCCGTCCGCCTCGATGCGCCAGCCGGTCATGAAGGACCGCCCGTGCTCGACGGGGAGCGGCGTGACGCGGAACGGCCCGTACGCGAACGGCCCCTCCACCTCGCGCAGTTCGACGCGCGCGAGCGACGTGCCCGGCAGCGGCGGCCGGCCGAGGTAGTCGAAGACGCGGCGCAGCGATTCCGCCGTGCGCGGCGAGGTCCAGACGGGCATCGGCGCGGGCATCCGGTTCGTGTAGGCGCGGAGGTCGTCGAAGCCGAACACGTGGTCGGCGTGGTCGTGCGAAACCAGCACCCCGTCGATGCGCTTCACGCCGTACCGCAGGCACTGGGTGCGCAGGTCGGGCGGCGTGTCGAGCAGCAGCACGGTGCCGTCGGCGGCCGTGACCAGGATGGACGTCCGGAGGCGCTTGTCGCGGGGGTCGTCCGACGTGCAGACGGGGCATCCGCAGCCGGGCACCGGGATGCCGTAGGAGGTTCCCGTGCCCATGAACAGCAGCTTCACTGCATCTGCTCCTCGCGCCAGTAGATGGGCGTGACCTTGCGGTTGCCGACCTCGAAGATCGCCCACACGCCGCAGCGCACGCCGCCGTTCTCGCCGATGGAGGTGACGCGCACGAACGTGCGGTCGCTCACGGACAGCCGGTCGGAGAGCGACGCGTCGAGCCCGGTCTTGGCGATGGCTTCGGCGACGCTCCCGAAGCCGTCGTCCTCGGTGTTGGGCTCGCCGTCGTCGCCGAGCCGGTACTTGAGGATGTCGTCCACGACCCAGTCGTCGAGCATCTTGCCGTTGGCGCCCGTGAGGGTGAGCAGCACCTCGCGCGAGGCGGTGTTGACGTTGACCTTGCCGTCGCCGAACGTCGTCAGCAGGTGGGCGATCCCCCGCAGCGGCTCGGCCTTGGGGTCGGGCGGCGGGCCGCCGTAGACGATTTCGGGCGTGAAGCCCTTGACGAGCAGCAGCTCGTCCACCGTGTCGAGCGGCGCGTTCTTGGGGACGTAGCCCTTTTCCTTGTAGTAGGCGTCGTCCTCCTCGGCGCCGTTGAGGCGGTGCGCGTCGCCCTCGTCGATCCAGTCCATGAAGCAGTCGATCAGGTCGGGCCACTTCTCCTCCGGCACGCCGCACTGGTCGAGCAGTTCCTCCCAGTCCTCGTCCTCGAGCTTGTTGACGTTGCGGCGGCCGCTCTCGGGCAGGATGTCCACGGTGGCGGTCGATTCGCCCATGGTGACTTCCACGCTGGTCGCGCCGATGCCCTTTTCGAGGTTGAGGGCCATGACGCGCAGGGACTCGTGCTCCTCGTCGTCCTCCTCGAAGACGCTCGTCTCGAAGCTCTTCGCCAGCAGGAACTTCGCGTACTCGACGCCGCCCGCCGCCGCCGCGCGCGCCTTGACGAGCTTGCGCGAGTGCGACGTGATGCCGGCCTCCACGTGCATCTCGTACGCCAGCGACCCGATCAGCAGGCTCAGCAGCAGGATCGTCCACAGCGCCACGATGAGCGCCGCGCCGTTCTCGCGGTGGTTGCGCCGGGACGTCATGGCCGACCCCCTCCCCGGCCGCCGCCCGTGATGACGAGCGACCCGTCCTCCGTGCGCACGCCCGTTCGGCCGCCGCCGGGGCCGCCGCTGTTGCCGCCGCCGGGGCGCCCTGTGCCCGTCCGCCAGGAAGGACCGGAGCTTCCGGAGTTTCCGGAACTTCCGGAGAAACCGGGCCGTCGGCCCCCGCCGGAGTCCTCGTGCCGCGGCGGTTCCGGGCGCCCTCCGCCGCCGCCGTTGCCGTTGCGGTTCTCCTCCTCGCGCGCGGCTTCGCTCTCCTCGCGGTCGAGCTCGTCCTGGGTGGTGCGGTCCTTGCGTTCCCGGCCGGGCAGGTCGGGGGCGACCTCCAGCTCCACGATGCGCTGCAAGCGTACCGGGTCGCCGTCCTTCTCGCGCGGCTCCATCGTGAGGGACACCTTCAGCACCTTGGGCAGCGAATTCGTCTCCTCCCACTCCTGGCTCCAGCCGTCCTCCTCGAAATCGTACCACTCGCAGCTGAAGCCGCGCACGTCCGGCACCACGATCCACGGCTCCACGTCCTTGCCGTCCGTTTCTTCCGAGAGGTGGGGCCAGGCGCGCACCGCGAGGCCCTGGCCGCCGCCGCGCGCGTGTTCGACCGTCACCGACAGCCGGTGCAGGCCGTCCTTGAGCGGCGAATCCGGCGGCAGGAAGGCCGTCCCGCTGGTGACCCAGCTGATCTCGTTCGCCGCCCGGTCCGAGGTCCCCCCGCTGTCGTCGAGCCAGAACCCGAACGCCTCGGGCTTGGACGAGAACCACGCCGCCCCGCGCAGCGCCGCGACGAGCTGGTCCATCGCGAACTCCCCGTAATGCAGGTTTTCGAGCAAATCGTTCGCGCGGTTCCACGTCCGCGTGATGCTCCAGAACGACCCCGCCGCCATCCCCGCCACCAGCGTGAAGATCGACAGCGCCAGCAGCAGCTCCAGCAACGTGAAACCCGCTTTGCCGGTCCGCCGGCAACCCCCAATCCTGTTCCTTCCGCTTTCCATCAGCTCTTCAAAGTCTTTGCGCCCTTTGCGTACTTTGCGGCTACAACCCCTTCGGCTTGAGCGTCCGCTTCCCGTCGATGTTCTCAGGCACGTACAAATACCTCACCGTCTCCTCCGAGCTCGTCTTCCCGCTGCCGCTCCCCCAGTACACCGTGGTCGTCACCAGGTACAGCCCACCCATCTTCTCGTCGTCCTCGCCCTCCTCCGACGCCGCCTCGATCTTGCGCGTCCACCGCCATCCCGGCGGCCCGTCCTGAAACGACCCGCCGTCCTCGCCGACCGTGATTTCGTCCTCCAGCCGCAGCGGCTTCTCCACCTCCACCAGCGCGAGCATCGTCCGCGCGGTTTCGTAGTTGCGGGCTTGCTTGACGACGCCGATGGCCTGCGACGCCGCCCCCAGCAGCGCCGCCAGCGCCGAGCCCAGGATCACGATCGCCAGCAGCACCTCCACCAGCGTCATCCCGGCCCGCGCCCCGCGCCGGGGGCGTTGCGATGTACCCATTCCGTTCATCCTCTCCCTTATACTTCCATTCCCCCCCCGGCACAATCCCCCCTTGCCCGCTTTCCTCCCGTGCGCTCTCCACGGGGAGGGACGCGCTTCTGCGCGTCCGCAGTGGGAAATGGCTGGTGGGACAACGGCTGGAAGCCACACTGTTTTGGGAACCTTCAGCGGATGCAAAGACCAAGGGGGGCACCAGGATCCGCCCCCCTCCGAGACGGGGGTGGCGCGGCCATGGATGGGATGTCCATGCATGGAAGAAGGCAAACGGAAGGGGCCGCGACGGGGGGAGTACTGCGCTCGGCCGTCGTGAGAATCACGACTTTCCATTGCCAACAAAAGAAACAATCCCTCTGCGGATGGACCATGCGAAAGCCTACATCGACGGCCTCCCGCAGTACTCCCCCCGCCGCCCTTTCCATCTGCCCCGCTGGCTCAATCCCATTGCCAATCCTTCGGCGGCCCCCCCCCTCTCGGAGGGGGGCGAATGCTTGCGCGCACACCATGCGCCGAATACGACCCCCATCGTCCCAACCCCATCGCCACGATCCACTAGAACGGGTGAAGAAATGGTGTATCCGTTCCAGAGCAGGAAAACTCCGATTTGTCCGATGCCTCCGCTAACGCTCCGGCGATGCGTTCCAATCGCTTTTTCAACTGCACTTCAATGTGCGCACCGACGGATGCCCCGGATGTGGGGCATCCGTCGCTGCGCACACGGCGAAGGTTTTTCCCGATTTCAGAAAGCGAAACGTTGGGAAACTCCTTGCAAGCTTGCGCGAATGATCTACGGGCCGGAATGGGAAAAATGACCATCGTGCGGGCAGCGACGGAGGTCCCGGACACGGGACGTCCGTCGTTGCCCGCGTTGTGGGATGCCATGTTCCGGGAGGCCACGCCCCGGCGGCGTGGACGATCAGGTCTTGGGGAGAAGCGGGCGGAGGGCGTCGGGGGTGACGGGCTTGAGGATGAGGGAGTCGAAGCCCTTGGCGACGTATTCGGCCTGGAGTTCGACGTCGGCGGTGACGACGTGGACGGGCAGGGATATCAGGTGCGGGTCGGAACGGATGGCGCCCACCAGGCCGCCGCCGTCGAGGTTCGGCATCCAGTAGTCGGTCAGGACCAGCGAGAAGGGGCGGTCGCCGGCGTGGCGGAGCATCTCCAGGGCTTCGTTGCCGTCGGCGGCCATCGCGATGTCGTAGTTGCCCAGGCGCTTGAGGAGGGCCTTGAGGACCATGAGGTTCATCTTGGCGTCGTCGGCGATGTGGTACGTCGCGAGCCGCACCCACATGTGCGAGGCGAAGAAGACCAGCAGCAGCAGCGCCAGCCACACGACGGTGGACTTGCCCAGCCGCCCCGTCTTGTCGTGCACCAGCAGGTGGCGGAAGACGAGCGAGCCGAGGATGCCCCAGACCGCCAGGATGAGGTAGGAGTCGGTCGCGAACGTCACCACCGACACCAAGTGCGGCACCAGGCAGTACACCGCGAAGGCCACCGCCGCCAGCACCCCCGCGATCCCCGTCGCCGCGTACAGCCGCGACCCGCCGTGCTGGTGCGACGCGACCAGCGCGCACCACGAGACGTAGCCGTACGCCACCGAGGCGCCGATCGTCGTCACGTCCACGATCCACCCGATCGCCGTCCGCCCCGCGATAGGCGAAGGCCGACACCGCCAGCGCCGCCCCCATCACCCATCCCGCCAGGCGCCGCGAAAACCGTAGTGGAAGCCGCAGCGGAAGACGCCGCGGAACATGGTCCTGCCGATCAGCGCCAGGGCCGTCGCGTTCGCCCAGGCGATCGCCGCGTAGGTCAGCACGAGGAACCACGCGCAGAGGAAGGCGTGGTCGTGGTTGCACAGCTCCTTGACGTAGGCGTAGGCGCCGCCGGCGTCCGGATGCCGCTGCATCAGGAAGTGGTAGTTGAGCGCGATGACCCCCATCACCAGCGCGCCGACGACGATCCCCAGCAGCGTCCCCAACGGCCCCGCCACCGGCAGGAACGTCGTCCCCGGCATCACGAACGCACCCCAGCCCACCGCGCTGCCGAACGCCAGCGCCCAGGCCGCCGCGGGGGAGAGGTAGTCGCCGCGCTCCGCGGGGGCGACCGAATCCAGTTTGTCGTTGCTCACGATTGTCTGTTCCTTCCGTCTGTCCCAACCGGCATACGCTTCCCAAAAAGGCGTTACAAGCCGGGAAAGAGCCCCGGCAGGACCGCGTTGCCGTTGCCCTTTCGGATTTGTCCGGCCGCTCCAAGTTCCGTGGAAAATATCCGTCTTGCCAAAGGGCAACCGCATCTTGGGAGGGCCCGGCTTCGTCCGGGCCGTGTCCGCAGGGCGCTTCGGGGACAAGACAGGAACACCCCGTCCGTGCGGCCGCGGCGAAGCGCGGCCCTCCCCTTGCGCTCTCCACGGGGAGGGACGCGCTTCTTTCGCTTCTGCCTGCGGCGCAAAACACGGAGCTTGCGGAGAAAGGAGACACGGAGGTTTTGCAGGGAGGAGCTTCATGCGTCCAAAAACGTCCCAATGAAACGTTTGTCCTGCGTTTCCCGGGTGCGGAGTCTCCTCCAACAAACACCCCATCCAAAACCTCTCCGTGTCTCCTTCCTCCGCGCGCTCCGTGTTTCGCGCCGCGGGCCCCGACCGCAAGGGAAATTCTTGTCTGATCAGCATTCCGGGCAGTCCCCTGCCCGCCGTGCGCAAGCGACGCGGCGGTCAGGCGATCTCGAAGACCGAGTCGAGGCCCGTGACCTCGAAGACGCCGCGGACCATCTCGTTGGGGTTCGCGACGAGCATCTTGCCGCCCTTGGCGGACATCGCCTTCTGGGTCGACAGCAGCACGCGCAGTCCCGACGAGGCGATGTATTCCACGCCCGCGAAGTCGAACACCAGCTCCTCCACGCCGTCGAGCTTCAGCGCCCCCTCCAGGTCGGGGGAGGTGTTGGTGTCGAGGCGCCCGGTAAGGGCGAGGGTCAGTTTGGCGTTTTCCAGTTTCTTGTCGATGGTCATCGGACCGCTCCTTGATTGTCCCCCACCCTATCATGCCGCCCGCGCGCTGTGAAATTTTTTTTCCGGGGGACGGCTGCGCGGACTGGACGATGGATCGCGCCCCCCCCACCGGACGCCTCCCGGTTGGGCGGCGCCCCTTGGGGGGATGCCGGCCGCGAGATGTCGGAAAGAGATTTGGAGAGAAGAGAGTGCGCAAGCATTCGCCCCCCTCCTTGATCCTTGCATCCGCGGAATTCGGGAGACGGTTCCACTGGTACAGCATCAAGTCCAAACATTCGTATTCGTCGGCTGCGGGCAGGGCGGGCAGTCCCCTGCCCGCCGTGCGAAAGGGGGGCGGAATGCAGGCAAATCCATGCGCAAGACAGGCACACGGCGGCGAAGGGACTCGCCGCCCTACCCCGAAAATGGGAGGGAAACGTCCGGGGAGGGCCGCGCTTCGTCACGGCCGCGCGGACGGGGTGTTCCTGGCATGTCCTTGAAGCGCCCTCTGGAGACGGCCCGGACGAAGCCGGGCCCTCCCGGCGGAATTGACCGGTTTGAAGCTGGGAGAAGAATCCTGTGCTTGGGCGGTGATGCCCCCCACCGGTAGGGCCCGACCTCCGGGCGGGCCGTGCGGCAGGATGGCCCATGCCGGGCCGCCCGGAGGTCGGCCCCTACCGGCCAGCCGCACCCTTGGACGGGACGCGCGGAAGCGCGTCCCTCCCCGTGGGGGGCGCAACGCGAGCGCAGAGCTTGCCGGGAGGGGGCTTCGCTCCGGCGCCATCCATTCTTTTCCTGTCTTGGCCACCGGAAAAGAGTTTGAAGTGTGTTTTCGGTGCGTGCCCCCCTCCGGCAAACGCCACCTCCCAAAACCCGCAGTGCCTCCTTCCTCCGTTCCCTCCGTGTTTCGCGCCGCGGGCCCGCTCCCCTGCGGCAACGCCTTGTCCGGTCGGCATTCGGGGCGGTGGCAACCGCTCAGGTCTTGGCGCCGGGGGTGAAGACGATGGGGGTGGTGGCGAGGCGGTCGTCCGGGAGAAGGGAGGCCGCCTTCGAGATCTTCGCCGCGCGGCGCATCTCGGAGCAGGTGATGGGGGAGCCGCCGGAGCGGCGGATGTCGTCGAGGCTGCGCTTGGCGGCCTCGCCCTTCACTTCGGCGCGGAAGCGGCCTTCCATCGACTTGCCGGTGTTGTCCGCGTACTGGAAGAGGACCGGGATGCCCTGCTCCTTGAAGAATTCGAGCCCCATCTTGCTCGTCTGGCGGAACATCGCGTTCGTGAAGATGTTGCTGAAGGTGATGTAGCGCTGGCAGCGGTCCGTGGGCGTGTAAGACTCGAACAGGCCCTGGATTTCCTCCTCCGTGCAGTCTTTGTAGGACTCGTCGGCCCGCAGCTCGTCGAGCTTGCCGTCTTCGGCGGTGCCGAGCCAGTTCTGGCGCTTGAAGAATTCCTCCAGCTGCCGTTTCTTGTCCTCCCCCTCGGGCAGGGCGCTCAGTTCCGCGAAGCGTTTCACGCGGGAGCAGAGGTCCTTGAACTCGTCCGGGGAGATGTCCTTCGCGCTTTTGGGAAGGTTCTTGAGGACGAACTGGGCGAGCGCTTCGTCCTTGTCGGCGGCGTTGGCGAAGGTCGCCTCCCAGCCGGTCTGCTTGGCGGGGACGTGCCCCGACGGCAGGTTCAGGAGGCGGTGGAGCTTGCCGGGAATGTCGATTTTCGCCACGTTCTCCGGGCGCGCGAGGAAGGATTTCCACGCGTTGGCCGTGTCCATGTCGAAGTCCGCGGTGGAGACGTTCGTGTTCAGGGGAAGGGTCCCGGTCCTGATTTGCTGGAGCGTGCCGGCGAAATGCATCGGCGAGAACGAGGAGGGCTCGATGGAGAAGAGCGAGTTGTAGGCGTCGATCTGGTTGAAGAAGAGCTTCCGGCCGGTCGTCGCCCCGAACTTCTCGTTGAGGGCCTCGACGAGTTTGGCGTCCCGCACCGCGTTGCGGTTCCGCGAGAGGCCGTAGTCGGCGACTTCGAGGCGGTCCCCGCCGGGGGCCTTGTCCATCAGGTGGCCGAGGTAGGCCCGGCTGTTGGAGACGATCTGGAAGCCGCACCTCCGGAAGTTCCGCGATGCTTGTTCAGAAACTTCCGCGCCACTTCCGGGGGTGCGGCATCCTGCCGCGCCATGGCGGGTGGCTGAGCGGGAGAGGAATTGGAGAACGGGCGGCCCGCCCGCTCAGGCCGCGTAGAGGCGGTGCTGGATGTCGCCGAAGAAGGCAAGGGCGGCGGCGGGGGTGGGGAAGCCGAGGTCGGCGAGGGCGGTTTGGATGTTGCCGCCGTAGAGCTGGTTCATGACGTCGGTGAAGGTGGCGCGGGTGAGCTTCCAGACGCCGTCTTCGACGTAGTTGGCGAGGACGATTTCGGCGAACTTCCGCCGGGGGCCGGACATGGTCTCCAGCACTTCGGCCAGCCGTTCGACGCGCATCGCCCGGGTGACGGGCCGGACGTCGTACGCGAGGTCGAGCATGACGTCGAAGAGGTCGCAGGCCTGCAAGTCCGCGTATTTCTGGACGTCCCTGAGGGCGTCCTCGGTGAAGCCGGCGTCGGCGATGGCGTCGAGGAAGTCCCGGCGGCTGGCTTCGTCGCTCCACCGGGCGCGGAGTTCGTCGGGGCCGGCGGCGGCCTGTTTGACGGCCGAGACGAAGCGTTCAAGGAAGTCTTTGGTCGAAAGCATTTCGTCGTCGAAGAAGATGAAACTTTCCCAGACGGCGGAGATGTCGCGCCCGCTGGAGAGCTTGATTTCGACTTCGCGGGTTTCCCTGGGCGGGCAGGTGCATTCGGCCTTGGGCATTCCGCAGCGGAGGCAGTATTTTTCGCACACGCAGGGGCGCTCCCCGCAGACGGGGCAGGGTTTGGATTCCGGCTTTTCGCAGACGCAGGGGGACTGGCCGCACTTGGGACAGGGCACGTCGGGGGAGCCCCAGCCGTCGTCCTTGAACTTTTCGGTGGCGCCGACGAAGTCGTAGACCTTGAAGTAGGGCTTGCCGGAATAGGTGCGGGTCCCGCGCCCGATGATCTGCCGGAACTCCACCATGCTGTTGACGTTGCGGTAGAAGACGATGCCGCGGACGTTGCGGGCATCGAGGCCGGTGGACAGTTTTTGGGAGGTGGTGAGGATGGTGGGGACCGCGAGTTCGTTGTTCTGGAAGAGCCGCAGGTAATACTCCCCGTAGGGCCCCGCGTCGGCGGTGACGGTTTCGCAGTAATGGGGCTTGTGGAAGCCGCGCCGGACGGCCTCTTCGTTGACGAGGCGCGCGATGCGCCGGGCGTGCCGCTGGTTGACGCAGAAGACGATGGCTTTCTGGTCGTGCGGCATCCGCTTGAAGAGTTCGTCGACGAAGTGCCGGTCGCGCTCCTTGATGCGGATGTGCCGGCGTTCGATTTCGTCGTTGGCGTAGACCTTGCCGTCGTCGATTTCCCCGGGGAAGTTGATGATGTCGCCGTCCTCCACCCGGTAGGTTTCGAGCGTGGACCAGCACCGCTCCACCCGGTAGGGCGAAAGGAAGCCGTCGTCGATGCCCTGCCGGAGGGAATAGACGTAGGCGGGCTTCCCGAAATACTCGTAGGTCGAGCCGTTGACGTCGGCCTTGGGCGTGGCGGTGAGGCCGAGGTAGGCGGCGCCGTCGAAGTAGTCGAGGATTTTCCGCCACTCGCTTTCGTCGTTCGCCCCGCCGCGGTGGCACTCGTCGATGATGACGAGGTCGAAGAAACCGCACCCGAACGCCTTGTATTTTTCGGCCGTTCCGTCCTCTCCCAGCAGCGTCTGGAAGAGGGTGAAGTAGAATTGGCGGTCGAGTTTCAACTCCGTCCCCGCCTCGTAGCGGAAGCACTTGCCCGTCTGGAAACAGAAGCTGTCGAAGGCCTGGTCGGCGAGGAAGTTGCGGTCGGTCACGAAGAGCACGCGCGGCTCCTCCTTGCCCAGTCCGCCGTCTTTTTTCCACTTCACCGCCGCCAGCTTGTGGACGAGCTGGTAGGCGATGAACGTCTTGCCCGTGCCCGTCGCCAGCGTCAGCAGCGCCCGCCGCGTCCCCTCCCCGAAAAGGCGCAGGACGGATTCCACGGCACGCTCCTGGTAGTAGCGGATTTCCCTGCCGCCCGCACGGGACCACGGAACTTTCGCGCACGCGGTTTCGAGGTCCGTTTTCGGCGTGGCATCGACTTTGGCAAGCAACTCCGCCACCGTGGGGAAGGCCCCCATCGGGAACTCCCGCGATTGCTGGGTTGCCATGTCGATTTCCAGCACCTTGGCGCCGTTCGATGCATAGACGAACCGCACCCCCAGCGCTTCGGCATAAAACCGCGCCTGCGTCTCCCCCGCGTCGAAGTCCTTGCAGGACCGCTTCGCCTCCAGCACGGCCACGCGCCGTTTCCCGTGGAAGAGCACGTAATCGGCGGCTTTCGGCTTGTGGTGCCGGGCGTCCGAGCCAATCCGGCCGGGCGCGATCGGGAACTCGTCCACCCACCGCGCCGGAGCCGTGTCCCACCCCGCCGCTCGGAGCGCCGGGTCGATCAGTTGCTTCCGCGTCTGGGCTTCCTTCATGGGGCAAAGGCCTCCGACAGGATGGCGGCGCGGAGGGTTTCCGATGCGCGAAGGCCTCGCTCCGCAGATGTCTTCAGCTTTTCGCACCGTGCTTTTGCGGCGTCGAGTTGGGCAACAATCGCGCATTGGACATCTTCGGTGGGCAATACAAAGTCAGCGTTTCCCAACTTCTCGAAATCGACGAAGGGAATCGCTCCTTCAACAATTGTTGAGCGCATGTCAAATGAAACCACCCAGTAATACAGGAAATCACTTCTCAATTCCGGATATGGGGAACAAACTCCCGTGTTCAAATCAACAACCGAGTCAAACTTCAGCACCCTCACCTTTCCTGTGTACACAGCCCCACCATTCTTTGGAAAAACAATTGAGCCTGAGTGAAACAATCTTCTGCAATTCGACAACCACCCAGTTGGAACAGTTAACATCGTTTCATTCCCTGCAAGGTTCATTGCGGAAATTCGATAGTAAGGGACATCGCCATCTTCCACGAGTTCCTCCGCTTTGGGCGTGTAACCATTCTTGAGTTGGCACACATCTCCCAGCCGAACCCTTTCGCCTTCAACCCTCCTGAACGTCTCCTCCAGCTCCGCCTTGAACTCGGCATCGGCCAGTTCCGCAATCCGTTTGAAATTCGCTGCAAGGCTGTCGGCCTCCGCCAACTCTCTCTCCAGCCGCTCGACAATCTCGCGCTGTACGGGGAGAGGAGGGAGAGGAATTGTGAGATTTTTCAAGCGCTCTGTTGATAGTTCCTTGAATGTAGTTCCACTTCCCAACGCATTCAGTTCAGCAGTCCTGCCGCGAAGATTGTGGCAAAGATATGCAGGTAGGATGCGCCCATCGGGGACCAAGGTCTTGCATCCTTGATTGGTGCACATCGGGCATTTGTTGATCAGCACGTAGCCGATGGGGGCCCGGGTTGAAACAATCACGGAATTTGCGGGAAAGAGCGTGCTGCCCGTGGATAAACCAAGGTCGGTAAGGGTCCTCGAGGTGTTCTCCACGCAAATGCCACGAACTATTCCCATGTCACCAGGGGTCAACCAAGGAATGCCCCCACCCCAATACTCCGGTATTTTTGTGCTGGGAGTGCCTCCCAAGACAACGGTGCACACCTCCCCCAGCCGAACCGCCGGCCATGCGTGTTTCGCCCGAGTTGTGCCCAAAGCCTCCACCTCACCACCCCTGGATGATGGCCCCGATTTCCTCGAAGGCGGCCTTGATGCCCTCGCGGCATTCGGCGGCTGAGGCGCGCGTTTCGGCCTTCCGGTTCGGGTTTTTGACGGAGAGGTCGAAAGTGTCCTTGTCGACGAGGGCCGGATCGACGGTCCAGAAACGTTCCACGCCCTCTCCGCTCTGCCTGCCGGTGGCGATGGCCTCGAATTCGGCGAGGTCGCTTTCGCGCAGGGGCCGCGTCTTGCCGAGGGAGACGCCCTGCATGTCCAGCTCGTAGTACTTGATCGGCGCGGTGGTGGGGCCGCCCTTGTGGAAGAAGAGGACGACGGCCTTGACGCCGGCGGCGAATACCTTCGGCGGGAGGTCGAGGACCATTTCGAGGGAGCAGCGTTCGAGGAGGAGCTGGCGGATGTAGCGGCTGGCGTTGTCGGTGTTGGAAAGGAGCGTGTTCTTGATGACGATGGCCGCGCGTCCGCCCTCCTTGAGCTTGGCGACGAAGTGCTCCATGAAGAGGTAGGCCGATTCGCCGGAGCGGGTCGTGAAGTTCTCCTTTTCGCCCTTCTCCACCTTCGCGCCGAAGGGCGGGTTGGCGGCGATGACGTCCACGCGGTCGGCGTCGGTGATCGAGGAGGGGTTCTGCGCGAGCGAACTGCCGAAATGGATGTCGGGCGATTCGAGGCCGTGGAGGATGCAGTTCATCTGCGCGGTGACGTAGGCGAGCGATTTGACTTCGCCGCCGAAGAACGTCCTTTCCTGCAAGGTCACCCACTTGTCGGCGGTGTTGGGGGCGGTTTCGGCGAGGTAGGCGAACGCTTCGCACAGGAAGCCGCCGGACCCGCAGGCGCCGTCGTAGAACGTCTCGCCGAGCTTGGGGGCGAGGATGCGGACCATGGTGCGGATGAGGGGGCGCGGGGTGTAGTACTGGCCGCCGTCGCGCCCGGCGTTGCCCATCTCGCGGAGGCGGTTTTCGTAGAGGACGCTCATCTCGTGGCGGTCCTCGTTCGTCTGGAACTTGAGCGGCTGGATCAGGTCGATGACCTCCCGGAGCGTGTAGCCGCTGGCGAAGCGGCAGGTGAGCTCGCTGAAGATGCTGCCGATGCGGTACTGGAGCGAGGTCGTGCCCGCCGCCTCGTCGCGCAGGGCCTTGAGGCCGGGGAAAAGCCGCTGCTTCACGAAGTCCAGCAGCGCGTCGCCCTTGAGCGAGCGGTCGAGGTCGAAGGACCCGTCGGGCCGGGTCGGCCACGCCCAGGCCCCCCACGAAAGCTCCGGCGGAAGCGCGGGCTCGTAGGTTTTCCCCTGCATCTCGGCCGTGAGGCGGCGGTTTCCCTCCTGCGCGTCCAGGTAGCGGAGGAAGAGGAGCCAGCTCGACTGCTCCATGTATTCCAGCGACCCCGAACACCCCCCGCCGGACCCGCGCAGCAGGTCGTCAATGGCCTTGAAGGCCGATTCCGCGTTCCGCGTCCCCGGTTCGATGGATTTCGTTTTCCTGCGTGCGCACATGGTGGACTCCGTGGTGCGGCTGCCACGGCCGGCATGGGAGGGAAACGAAAAAGCGCGTTCTCGGTCCATGCCCATCTCGGAGGCCATTCCACGGGCCCGTGTCAATCGCATGGGAGAACGCGCCCGGTGGGGGCGCGTCTGCTGGTGGATTGACACAAGTCCGAGATTCGGCCTTGCCGTTTTACGACGACGTTGGAATGTGTGGAATGTTTCCGATATGGCGTCGTTTAGCAGTTCGCTAAAAAATGGTTAAGGATTCAGCTGGATGATGCTTGAAGGGACTCCGTTTCCGCCGGGCGTCTCCCCGGGATGGGAGACCGCGCCCGACGCTCCCGGACTGTAGCCGCAAGCCCCCTCCAAGGCAAGGCAAATGCCGCATCGGCGCCCGCGGGGAAACCAAGTACGGCATCCGGCCTTTTCTTTCGGGTTTTCCCGGAGGGCCGCGCTCCGTCGCGGCCGGGTGGAAGGGGCCAAAAGGCCATACGAGGGGTACTGGGAGCACGGGCAGCTTGCCCGTGCCTTCTTCTTGCACGGGCAGGCTGCCCGTGATCCCAGCGGGGATGCGGCCACGCCATTTCTTGACCCGCTCCAGCGGACGTTACCGCCCTTGCAAAGACGGGAGACGAAGTTGCGGTGCCGCCCTGCGGGCGGAAAGTGGAAGGGGAAGCGGGCGATGCGTAGTTCTGGTGGCCCCCCATTCTCCTCCCTCCCGCAACCCATCCGCTGGGGCGCGACTGGAAAGTCGCACCTCCAGCTGTCGATTCGACGGCCCTTTTCTTTGACGGCCGCCGCCCGGTTGGGCGGCGCACCTTGCAAGAGTTGTCCCGAGTTGTCCAAGTTGTCTCCCTCCATCCGCTCTCCAAGCGTTCCTGTCCGCGGAGCGGTTTTCTTGGTTTTCAATGTCGAAAACCATTGTCGCAATTGTCTGACAGCCCTTGTTCTTTCCTTGTTCTGCAACCCGTTTTGTCCCTTTTGCTTCCAACCTGGCATCTTCCCTGTTGAACAATCCTGTAAAAAGCGTATATTATACGTAGATTGCACGCAAAACATAAGGAGATGAAGCCATGACCAGCAACTATACCATCCGTCTGGATGCCGACTTGCGGCGGGAGGCGGAAACGCTTTTCACCGATTTGGGCATGAGTCTGGCGACGGCTTTCCAGATCTTCCTCCGGCAGGCCATCCAGGAACAGGGATTGCCCTTTCCTGTGCGGAAAAAACAGCCCAACAAGGCAACCCTGGCGGCCATGAAAGAGGCGCTGGGGATTGCCGAATCGCCCGATGCCAAGACCTACTCCTCCGCCCGCGAAATGATGGAGGACATTCTCAAATGAGACTGGGCCTGCGGAAGGCCGTCCGGGTCGCCGCCGCGGCCCGCCTGGAGCCGATGCTCCGCGCCAAGGGCGTGCCCGCGCATCTGGCGCCCGTTTTCGCGGACAAGCTCGCCGCCAAGGGGGGGAGATTCTCGACAGTGCCGCCCTCCACCACGGCGACGCCGTGATCGCCGCGCTCGACGCCCTCGACGCGAAATACGTCGAGGAAGACCCGGACGCCATCGCGGCGCTGGCGGTGGACAAGGCGGAAACGCTCCTCAAGACCATGTTCGGGCGGCAGGCCCTCGAGGACGAGGGCGCCCAAAAGGCCCTTGGAGAACTCAAGGAGAAGCTGGACGCCGCCGGCGTCCAGAAGACGCTCACGGTGGACGAGTGCAAGGCGGCCCTCCTCGACCGGGTCGAAAAGAAGTGGCTGGCGTCCTGCCGCCAGGCAGCCGCCGAAATCGGCGCCTCCGCGCTCGCCCCCGAGCAGAAGAAGGCCTTCCTCGCCAAGATCATGGAAGACAAGGTCGATGCCGGACACGTCAAGATGGCGCTCAAGACGGTACCCGCCTTCGATGCCAAGGAGCTGGTCGCGGCGGCCAAGGCCGGGGACGGCAGGCAGTTCGCCGAACAGTTCTCCCGGTTCATCGCCAAGACGAACGCGATGCTCACGGACAAGGCCGAACTCACGTCCATAGAGGGGTCGGACGACTACTCGGGGTTCATGGGCACCGCCGCGGAACTGCTGTTCGTCCTGAACCCGGACCTCGTGGAAACCGTCCGAGGCCTCGACGCCGACACCCGCGGCAAGCTGCTCGAGGACGCCGAGCGGGCTTCGTCCGGCAAGTCGCGCGAAATCCAGGCCAAAGCCGCGGCCGAAGCCGACAAGCAGCAGGCGCGGATCGTGGCCCACGAAGCGCGCTACTGGTCGGCGGCCAACGCCTGCGTCATGCAGCTTCAGCAGGCCATCGGCTGACCCCGCCCGCGCCAGCCGAGGACGCACGGGAGGTGCGGCGGACCGCCGCACCTCCCTTTGTTTTGCCTGCGGCGAAGCGCCCCCCCTGCCCCGAACCTCCCGCCCCCCCCTCGCCCCTCTTCCGGAGGTGCGGCTTTCCAGCCGCGCCCCCAACAAGCCGCCGCGGCCGCAGGCCGCCCCGCAGCCCGTCTCCCGTCTTTCGAGCGATTTCAGAAACAGTGTGGCCGCATTGGGAAGGAAAACAAAACTCCGATTTATCCGATGCCTGCGCTAACGCTCCGGCAAAGTTTCCCAATGGCTGGTCCCATGGCATTCCACAACGCGGGCAACGACGGATGTCCCGTACCCGGGCCCTCCGTCGCTACCCGCACGATGGACATTTTTCCCATTCCGGCCCGCAGAGCATTCGCGCAATCTTGCAAGGAGTTTTTCAACGCGTCGCTTCCCGGAATCGGAAAAATTCTTCGCCGTGTGCGCAGCGACGGATGCCCCACATCCGGGACATCCGTCGCTGCGCACATTGAAGTGCAGTTGAAGAAGCGATTGGACCGCATCGCCGGAGCGTTAGCGGAGGCATCGGACAAATCGGAGTTTTTCTGCCCTGGACCGGATATAATCCGCTCTAAACCGCTCTCGCCGCTCGTCTCGCCGTTCATGGCGAAGGCAACGCATCGAAAACCTGCGCGAGGGTGCCGGCGCGGTCGGCGCGGCAGACGAAGTGGTAGGTGGCGGTGGCTTCGGGGTCGCGGAAAGGGATTTTCACGCGGTTGCCGGGATAGGGGCCCAGGCGGGCGGCCTGGTCGGAGTAGAAGCCGGGGAGGTCGGAGTTGGCGACGATGTGGCGGGCGGCTTCGGTGGTGCCCTGGGCGAGGAACTCGGCGCGGGGAATCTTCCGGCGGCAGAGGGGGATCCAGAAGCCGCTGTCGCCGAAGAGGACGAAGGTCTCGCCCGCCAGGTCCGCGAAACGCAGGGTCTTGCGCCGCGCCAGGGGATGCACCGGCGAGAGGAGGACGCCGAGGCGCTCGCGCAGGAAGGCTTTCGATTGCCAGCCGCCGCCCGCCGGGGGACGGAGGAGGACGGCGGCGTCGAGGGTTCCTTCTTCGAGGGCCGCGACGAGGGGGGCGTCGGCGTCGGCAAGGCGCGATTCGACGGTCTTGCCCGGCAGGGCGCGCGCCAGCAGCGGGGCGAGGACCCACACGGGCATGGGCGCGACGGAGCCGTAGCGGAAGACGCGGGCGGCGCGGTCGGCTTCGCGCACGGCCGCGGAGAGTCCGTCGAGGGCGGAGAGGACGAGGCGGGCGTGTTCGGCGGCGAGGCGCCCGAGAGGGGCGAGGACGGTGCGCCCGGCGGTGCGGTCGAAGAGGGCCGCCCCGAGTTCGCCTTCGAGTTTCTGCATGGCGCGGCTGAGGGCGGGCTGCGAGACGTGCAGCGCCTTCGCCGCCGCCGTGAAGGACCCGCACCGGTCGATTTCCGCGATGCCGCGGAGGAGGTAGGTTTCGATCATGGTGGTCTTGCTCCCGGTCCGCGGCGCGGAAGGAAGGCGTTTGGGGAGTCGCAGGGAGATGCAGAGCGCGAAATTGGCAATTTACCGATTTCGCGCTCCGGCATGATAACCACAAGCGTCTGCAGTGGCGTGAAAGCTGAAAGACTGGGCTTTTTCACCGCTGCTAACACGTTTTGCGTGTCCCTTCCGAAGCGCCAGACCTGTTGTAGGTTTCGATCATGGGCGGGGAAAGTATCACGATGCACCGATCTTGTCCATGCGCCGTACGCATGGAACCATGCAAAGGTTCTATTGGACGGCCGCGGGGGCGGGCCGTAGGATG
Source organism: Kiritimatiellia bacterium (assembly GCA_017540905.1). GTDB lineage: Bacteria > Verrucomicrobiota > Kiritimatiellia > CAIQIC01 > Lenti-01 > CACXEY01. The sequence goes on from JAFYAC010000058.1 coordinate 33,441, forward strand.
GGGGGCATGAAAGCAACCGCCATGTTCGTACTATCCGCCCTCCTGCCGTTCGCGGGATGTGCGCGGGACACCGAAGCCGGAACCACCCAACAGGAGACCCCATCCATGCACCGGACGCAAAAACCGCTCGTCGTCTACTACTCCCGCACGGGGGAGAACTACGCCGTCGGCGACATCGCCGAGGGCAACACCGCCATCGTCGCGAAGATGATCGCCCAAAAGACGGGCGCGGACCTTTTCGAAATCCGCACCGTCAAGGAATACGCCGCCGACTACACGGAGTGCACGGAGGAGGCCAAGCGCGAGCTGCGCGACGACGCGCGGCCGGAAATCGCCGGGGACGTGGCGGACTTCGCGCAGCACGGCACGGTGTACGTCGGCTACCCGATCTGGTGGGGGGTGCCGCCGATGGGCGTTTTCACGTTCATCGAGAAGCACGACTGGGCCGGCAAGACGGTGCGCCCGTTCTGCACGCACGAGGGCAGCGGCCTCGGCGGCTCGGTCCGCGCGCTCAGGAAGGCGCTCCCCGGCGCCACCGTGGCGGACGGGCTCGCCATCCAGGGCCACGTCGCCCAGAACGACCGCCCCGCCGCCGAAACCGCCGTGGAGCGGTGGCTCGGGAAATGACTCACACAGAGGCACAGAGGCACGGAGGGGTTATCAATGCCGACTGTTTCGAGGAATGAACGATGACGGAAAATGAAATCAGCGGCGACGTGTTGGACGCGGCGATCAAGATACACAGGGCTTTCGGACCCGGGCTGCTCGAATGCGTTTACGAGACGCTCCTGGCAATCGAACTGGAAAAACGCGGACACAAGGTTGAGCGGCAAAAGTGGATTTCGTTCGAATACGAAGGAGTCCGCCTTGAAAACGCATTCCGGCTGGATTTGCTTGTGGACAACACGGTTGTCGTGGAGCTGAAGTCGACGGAACAGATGAACCCTGTTTTCATGAAACAGGTCAAGACCTACTTGGTCATCATGAAACTCCATCTGGGACTTGTCGTCAATTTCGGCATGGAAACCCTCCGCGACGGTTACGCCCGTGTCGTCAACGGATATGCTTGACCTCCGTGCCTCTGTGCCTCTGTGTGAGATTTTGAACCCCGCAAACCAAAGGACTCCCATGCACACCACCACCCTCACCCTGAACAACGGCGTCGAATGCCCGGCCGTGGGCATCGGGACCTTCATGCTCTCCCCGGCGGACGCCGAGAACAGCGTGCGCGAGGCGCTCAAGATGGGCTACCGGCTCGTCGACACCGCCGCCGCCTACCAGAACGAACGCGCCTGCGGACGCGGCCTCCGCGCCAGCGGCGTCCCGCGCCGGGACGTGTTCCTCTCGACCAAGCTCTGGCCGTGCGACTACGCGAACCCGAACGCCGTGGACGAGACGCTGGAGCGGCTCGGCACGGACTACGTGGACCTGCTCTTCCTCCACCAGCCGGCCGGCGACTGGCCCGCGGGCTACCGGCAGCTGGAGAAGGCGCTGCGCGACGGCAAGGCGCGGTCCATCGGCATCTCGAACTTCGAGGGGCGCTACATGGAGGAGCTGGAGCGGCAGTGGGAGGTCGTCCCGCAGTTCGTCCAGGTCGAGGCGCACCCCTACTTCCCGCAGCACGAGCTGCGCAAGACGCTCGACCGCCTCGGCATCCGCCTCATGAGCTGGTATCCGCTCGGCCACGGCGACAAGGCGCTGCTGGCGGAGCCGGCCGTCGCGGAAATCGCGCGCCGCCTCGGCCGCACCCCCGCGCAGGTCATCCTGCGCTGGCACGTCCAGACGGGCTTCGCCGTCATCCCCGGCAGCCGCAACGTGGACCACATCCGCGACAACCTCGCCATCCTCGACTTCGCGCTCTCCGACGCCGACATGGCGGCCATCGCGGCCCTCGACAAGGGCGTCCGCTACTACACCCGCACCGACGCCCAGCTCGCCCAGTTCGCCGCCTGGCACCCGGCCTTCGAGACGGCTTGAGAAGAAAACCTCGCACAGAGGCACGGAGGCACGGAGAAGACGATATGGTTTTACGTTCCGGACATCCCGCCCACTCCGCCGCCCATCCTGCATTGGAACCCGGTAAAATGACCGGGCCGCCCGGAGAGCCCCTCCCTTGAGACTCCTTGCCCCCCCGCCAACCCCGGGGGGCGCACAATCCGGTAGCCCGGCGGCCAAACCGATTTTTCCAATGATTGGAAAAAAGTTTTCCAATGGTTGGAAAAACAGGCCCATTTTTTCCAATGATTGGAAAAATTTTTCACGCATTTTCCAATGATTGGAAAAATTTTTCGCGGAAGCAATACCACCCACAAAGACCGCAAACAGGAAAACGAAAAACACTTGAGAACGCCAATGTTTTCCGCAATCTCACATCCCACCCCGCGCCTGGAAGCCGCATGATCCAAGAGCCCCGCGATGCTTCTTCAGAAGCTTTCGCGTCACTTCCGGGGGTGCGGCATCTTGCCGCGCCATGGCGGATGGAGAGCGGAAGAACGACTCACGCCAAGTCCGCCAAGGCCGCAAAGGGATTGGGAGGCGAACGGGAGGGAAGAACTCCCGCGGAGACACGGAGGCGCGGAGGGCCTGGAGGACGCTTTTACACAAAAGGACCAAAAGGAAACAAAAGGGCGGCTGGAGAGCGGGAGGAAGATCGGCATTGAAAACCATGAAAACCGCTTCGCGGACATGGAAAGAGGGAGGAAAGCGGCTGTGCAGCCGGGGCGCGGGTGACCCGCCCGCTTTCTTTCCACTCCACACCCGCAGGGCGTACCGCCCTTTCCCCTCTCTCCTCACTCCTTCCTCGACGCCCAACTCGCCTCCGGCACCATCACCCCGCCCTCGTCCATTGCTGACCATCCGTTCCCGTGTTTTGTGCCCACAAATAGACATACAAGGCTCATGTTTATGTTTTAATGTCATATATACAGGCTCATTTTTGTGTTGTATCCGGTTGCCAATCAGATATCATCCGGAGCATGGAAACAGGTTGAAACAGAAAAAACATGCAATATTTGCGAAGAAGAATGGACGAAGGGCTCCTTTCCTGGAAACAGGAAAAAGGGCACTGTCCGCTTGTCGTCAAAGGGGCCCGGCAGGTCGGCAAGACGGAAACCATCCGGCGGTTCGGACAAGGCAACTACGCGAACACCATCGAAATCAACTTCGCCACCCAACCGCAGTTCCGCCGCATCGTCGCCGACGGCTATGCCGTGGGCGACATCCTCCGCAACCTGAGCCGCATCGCCCCCTCGATGCGGTTCCTGCCCGGAAAAACACTCCTGTTCTTCGACGAAATACAGGAGTTCCCCGACATCGCGACCGCCCTCAAGCCTTTTGCCGAAGACGGCCGTTTCGACGTCATCTGCAGCGGTTCCCTCCTGGGCGTCCACTGCAAGCGCATTTCCCACATCGCCGTCGGCCGCCAGACGGAAATCGAAATGCAGTCGATGGACTTCGAAGAGTTCCTCTGGGCCTGCGGACACGGGCGGGACCTCGTGGACGACGCCCTCGGGCGCATCGTGGAAGCCCGTCCCCTCCGCGAAGTGGATTCCGACGTCCTCGCTGCGCGCTTCCTCGACTTCTGCATTCTCGGGGGCATGCCCGCGGTCGTGAGCCGGTATGCCGGACAGGGCACGTTCGAGGGGACCCTCGCGATCCAGCGCCAGATCCTGGCCGGCTACCGGGCGGACGTACGCAAATACGTCGAAGGCCTCGACCAGTCGCGCATCCTGAAAGTCTTCGAAAGCATTCCCCCGCAGTTGGCCAAGGAAAACAAGAAGTTCCAGCTCTCAAAAATGGAAAAAGGCGCCCGTTTCCGGGATTACAACGGCTGCGTCGAGTGGATTTGCGACGCTGGAATCGCCCGCAAATGCCATTGTCTCTCCTTCCCCGAACTGCCCCTCGGCGGCAATTTCGATCCCGACCGCTTCAAGCTCTACATGGCGGACTCGGGGCTGCTGGTCGCCATGCTCGACGATGAGGCCCAGCTGGACCTGCGTGCCAACCGCAATCTCGGTGGCTGGAAAGGCGGCCTCTACGAGAACATCGTCGCGGAAGCCCTTGCCAAGAGCGGCTTCCCCCTCTACTACTGGAAGCGCGAAAACTCCACCCTCGAAGAAGATTTCTTCGTCCGCTCCCACGACAACCTGGTGCCCGTCGAAGTCAAGGCCACGCGCGGGCGAAGCCAGTCCTTGCGGACCCTCATTGCGTCCGACCGCTATCCGGACATCCGCTGGGGCGTCAAATTCGCATCCGGCAGCATCGGCTTCGAAAACGCCATCCTCACCCTCCCCCACTGCCTCGCCTTCCTCCTGCGCCGTGCATTGGCCGATCCCCGTTTCCGTCCACGGACACGCCAGGGCATCGGCTGATCCCCGGGCCGGGCCGCGGGCGTCCCGCCCGCGATGCGTCTGAAAAGCGGAAAACAAGCGAAAAGGCCAATGTTTTCTGTAATCTCACATCCAGCGGCGCGAACGGAAGCCGCCCCGCCGAAATCCCCGCGATGCTTGTTCAGAAGGTGCCACGCCACTTCCGGGGGTGCGGCATCCTGCCGCGCCAAAGCGGATGGAGAGCGGGCGGGAAAAGCTCACGCGGAGCCGCGGAGACGCGGAGGGCTTGGAGGACGCTTTTGCACAAAAGGACAAAAAGGAAACAAAAGGGGCGACTGGAGAGCGGGAGGAATGCCAACATGGAAACCATGAAAACCGCTTTGCGGACATGGAAAGAGGGAGGGAAGTGGATGTGCAGTCGGGACGCGGACGTCCCGCCCGCGGGGCGGATAGCGGACTGGAGAATGGAGATTACCGGAGGAAACCCAGACGGGAAATCCAATCCTGCGTGGCATGGAACTCCCGCATCCGCGCGCGGACCGCCGCCCCGTTTCCAGCCATCTCGTTCATGCGCCCATCCTGTTCCCCCCCCCGTCCTCAAGCGTTTTCCTCCGTTCGGAACGCATCCGCCCGCCACCCGCTCCGGAGCCATCCGCCTTTCCATGAAAAAGAATGTTGACAAAACCGTCGTTCGTGATTGAATGTTCACAATGACACGCCATTCTCCATCTTCCTCGTCCGCCCCCGGCACCCGCCCACTCATCGCCCACATCGATCCCTCCGACCCTTCCCGCACGGAATCTCTGGCGACCCACGCCGCCAACGTCCGCTCGACGGCCTTCCGCTTCGGCGCCCGCTTCGGTTGCGCCGCCACGGCCGCATTCGCAGGCGGCATCCACGATTTCGGGAAAGCGGACCCGGAAGTCCAGAAGTATCTCTGGTCCTTCGCCGGGGATTGCTCGGAAGAAGATGACGCGACCCCCACCCCTCCCGGCAGTCACCGCGGTCCCGACCATTCCACGGCCGGCGCCCAGTACGCCGAACGCGTCCTCCCCGGTCTCGGGCTCCTGCTGGCCTATGCCGCGGCCGGCCACCACACGGGCATGCCCGATGGGATCGCCCCCTCCCGCGCTTCGCTCGCCCGGCGCCTTGCCAAGGCCTTGCCGGACTGGGAAACGCCGGCCCGTGCACAGCTCCCGCCTGAATGGTTCGCCTGCGACCGCGACGCCATCGCCCGCGAAATACGCCCCTTCCTGGCAAACGGCGAGGGTTATGCCCTCGCCTTCCTGGCGCGCATGCTCTTCTCCTGCCTCGTCGATGCCGACTATCTGGAAACGGAACGGTTCATGGATGGCGAAAAAGCCGCCTGCAGGGAAGACGCGGCGTCCCGGGATTTCGTCTCCCTGCAATCCCACCTGGATTCCCACTTCCGCACGCTCGCCGCGGAAGCCGCCGCGGGTGCGGGCCTCTCCCCTGTCAATGCCATCCGCGAAGAGGTGCGTGCGGATTGCATGGCGTCCGCAAAACTTCCCCCCGGTCTCTTCACGCTCACGGTGCCGACCGGCGGCGGCAAGACGCTGTCTTCCATGGCGTTCGTCCTGGAACACGCCCGGCAACACGGTCTCGACCGCGTCATCTACGTCATCCCCTACACCAGCATCATCGAGCAGAACGCGCAAGTCTTCCGCGGCGTGTTCGGCGATGCGGCCGTCCTGGAGCACCACGGAAACGTGGACTACGATGCCGCCCCGTACGGCATGCACCTCCTCTCGGAGAACTGGGATGCGCCAATCGTCGTCACCACCAGCGTCCAGTTCTTCGAATCCCTGCACGCAAACCGTCCTTCCGCCTGCCGCAAGCTCCACAATCTCGCGCGTTCGGTCGTCATCCTGGACGAGGCACAATCCCTCCCCATCGACCTCCTCCGGCCCTGCCTGCGCGCTCTCGACGAACTGGTCCGCCACTATGGCACGACCGTCGTCCTTTGTACCGCCACGCAGCCCGCCGTCCTGGCCGGACAGCTGGCCAAGGGCGGCCTGTCCGGCGGTCCGGAAGGCTGCCGCGAAATCATTCCGCAGGAACGGAATTTGCACGAGCGCCTTCGCCGCGTGATGGCGGAGCGGATCCCCGGCCGGATTTCGGATGCCGAACTGCTGGACCGGGTGGACTCGTACCCCTCCGCCCTGGTTGTGGTCAATACCCGCCGCCATGCCCGGGAACTTTTCGAAGCGGCCCGCAAACGCTTCACCGAGCGCCCGGTCTTCCACCTGAGCGCCCAGATGTGCCCGCAACACCGCGCGGAAATACTGGACACCGTCAAAGGGTTGCTTCGCCGCGGCGAGCCATGCCTCCTCGTCTCCACGCAGCTCATCGAGGCGGGCGTCGACATCGACTTCCCCTGTGTCTTCCGCGAATTGGCCGGCGCCGACTCCCTCGCGCAGGCGGCGGGACGCTGCAACCGCGAAGGCAGACTGTCCTCCCCCGGCCGGGTGTTTTTCTTCGAATCCTCCGAAAACCACTCCCCTCCCGGCTTCCTCGCCACGGCGGCCGCGAAAGGCAACGAAGTCCTCGCGCTGCCCGAGTTCGCGCACGATCTGCTCGCGCCCGCCCTGGTCACGCGCTATTTCGAGCTACTTTACGCGGACCGGGAACAATCGCTCGACCGGCTCTCCGTCCTCTCCGACATGCTTCCACCGGCCCTTCCGGCGAAGCGCGGCGACTTTCTCGCTTACAAATTCAGCACCCTCGGCAATTCCTTCCGCCTGATTTCCGATTCATCGGTCACCGTCTTCGTCCCCTACGGCACCGAAGGCCGCCGCCTCTGCGAAGAACTCCGTGGCGCATACGCCCCCGGTGACCGCCGACGCATCGTCCGCAAGCTCGCCCGGTTCGCCGTCAGCCTCCACGGCCCCGAGCCCCGCGGGGCGGACGGAGGCCCCATCGCCGAGCTCGTCCACGGAACCTGGTGGGTCCTGACGAGCCCCGAACTGCATTACGACAAGGATTTCGGCATTTCCAACCAAGCCAAAACCGACTATCTGGGAATCTAGCAACGAAAGGAACGACATGTCCGTCAAACTCCACGTCTGGGGTGATTACGCGCTCTTCACCCGCCCCGAAATGAAAGTCGAGCGCGTCTCCTACGAAGTCATGACGCCCTCCGCCGCCCGCAACATCCTCACCGCAATCTACTGGAAGCCGCAAATCCGCTGGGTCGTCGACCGCATCCACGTCCTCAAGCCCATCGCCTTCACCTCCGTCCGCCGCAACGAGGTCGCCTCCAAGGCGGTCACCCCTTCCGCCGCCGTCATGGCCGGCTCCGAAAAGGCCGTCCTCGGGCTCTGCCCCGAAGACGACCGCCAGCAACGCGCCTCGCTCGTCCTCCGCAACGTCGGCTACCTCATCGAGGCCCACTTCGACGTCGTCGAACGGACCCTCGAACCCGGCGGTCCCGAACAGCCCAAGGACGTCTGCGCCGCCAAGCACATCGCCATCTTCACCCGGCGGGCATCGTCCGGTCAGGCCTTCCACCAGCCCTATCTCGGTTGCCGCGAGTTCCCGGCCCGCTTTGCACTGATTCCCGACGGCACCCCGTTGCCGCCCTGCGAACTGCCTCCAGGCCAGCGGAACAAGGACTTCGGCTGGATGTTCCACGACTTCATCTACCGCGAGGACCCGAAGGGCAAAATCGTCGAATCGCACAAGGGGCGCCGCCTTACCGCGGAACCGCGCTTCTTCCATGCCGTCGCCGAAAACGGCGTCATCCGCGTCCCCTCCCTCGACGGAGAGGAGGTCGTGTCATGATTCTCTCCAAGCTCCACGAACTCTACGGCCGCCTGGCACAGGATCCCGAATTCCAGGATGCCCTCCCGCAGCTCGGCACCAGCAAGCAGAAGGTGTCCTTCATTGTTGTCCTGACACCCGACGGAAAACTCTTCGACATCCAGGACGCCAAGATTGAAACCATTGTGGCGGGCAAGAACGGAAAGGAAAAGACCGTCCTCGTTCCCCGCGACCTCATCGTCCCCGGCGGTGCCCACCCGTCCGGCTCCGCCGCCACCCCGCGTCTCCTTTGGGACAGCACCGCCTACATCTTCGGCTGCTATCCCGCCAAGGCCAAAAAGAAGGACAAGGACCAGAAAAAAGCCCGCAACGTCCTCTTCCCTGCCTTCCGCGAACGACACCGTGCCTTCCGCGATGCCGCAGGCATCCACGACCCCGGCCTCGACGCCGTTGTTGCCTTCCTCGATTCATGGAATCCCGACGAAATCCCGGACGGCGTCCGCACGAAAATCGAACGCTTCGGCGACAACTTCGGTACCTTCGCCATCCAAGGTCGGCCCGGATACGTCTACCAAACCCCGGCCGTCATGGAGGCCGCCCTCCGCGAATCCCTCGAAACCGATCCCGGCGCCCCCCGCGGCACCTGCCTGATCACGGGCAAAACGGACCAGCCCCTTGTCTCGACCGTGGAAACGAAGGTCAAACTGGCCGGGACCTCCGTCGGCGGCGGCGCCATTGCCTCATTCAACGCCCCCGCCTACGAATCCTACGGCAAGGAACAGACCTACAACGCTCCCCTTTCCCTTGAAGCCTCCTTCAAGGCCCACAACGCCCTCAATCTCCTCATTGCCGACACCCGCTACCACTTCAAGCTGGCCGACACCACCGTCGTCTTCTGGACCGGGCGGAAAACGGTCACCGAAAACCTCCTTGCATGGATTTGCTCACCGCCACCTGCCGACGGCCCCTCCGTGGATGTGGCCCTCGCGCAACAGCTGAAAACATTCTGGGAAATCGTCTCCCAAGCTGGCGATCCCGACCTAGCCGCCCTCGGCGACGACGCCACGACCCCCTTCGACATGCTCGGCATCGAACCCAACGCCGCCCGCATCGTCATCCGTTTCTGGCATGAGAGCTCCCTCGGCGACTTCATCCTCCGCCTCCGCCGCCACGCCCGCGACATGGCCATCCAGAAGACCTTCCCCGACGAACCCGACCACATCCCCCTGTGGATGCTGCTCCGGCAAACCGCCCGGGATGCCGATGGAATTCCCCCTCTCCTGGCCGGCTCCCTGCTCCGGGCCGTTCTGGAAGGGCTCCCCTATCCCGAAGCCCTCTTCCAGCTCACCCTCAACCGCGTCAACGTCGCCCGCGACAAATACAAGGTCGGCGGCAAGGTCTCCTACTTCCAGGCCTCCGTCATCAAGGCCTTCCTATCTAGAAACAAACAAACCAAAGGACTCGCCATGGCCCTCGATCCAGAAAACAAAACCCCAGCCTACCTCCTCGGCCGCCTGTTCGCGACTCTGGAGATGGTCCAGAACGACGCCTCCGGCGGCGTCAACGCCGGCGTCGGAGACAAATTCTACAGCTCCGCTTCCGCCACCCCCCGCATCGTCTTTCCGACGTTGCTGGACCTCTTCCGGAAGCACATCAAGAAACTGTCCGCCGACAAGCCCGGCCTCGCCGTCGTCCGCGAGAAGCTCGTCGGCGAAATCCTCGATGGCATCGACCCCGCCAAGGGCTTCCCCAGCCAGCTCTCGCTTGAGGACCGGGGACTCTTCGCCCTCGGCTACTACCAGCAGATGCGCGCCTTTTTCACCAAGAAAACCGAACCGGCCTCCCCCGCCGAAAGCAACTAACCCCCATCCAACGAAAGGAATACTGTCATGTCCCTTGAAAACCGCTACGAATTCGTCCTCCTCTTCGATGTCCAGGACGGCAACCCCAACGGCGATCCCGATGCCGGCAACCTCCCCCGCGTCGACGCCGAAACCAACAATGGCCTCGTCACCGACGTCTGCCTCAAGCGCAAGGTCCGCAACTACGTCGGTCTCTCCCGCCAAGGCCAGCCCGGCTTCGACATCTACGTTGCCGAAAAGGCCGTCCTGACCAACCAGCAGAAGAAGGCCTACGACGCCCTCAAGCTCGAAAACAAGCCCGAACACGCCTCGGCGGCCAAGGCCTGGATGTGCCAGAACTTCTTCGACATCCGCACCTTCGGCGCCGTCATGTCCCTCAAGGAATACAACGCCGGACAGGTCCGCGGCCCCGTCCAGATGACCTTCGCGCGGTCCATCGATCCCGTCCTCTCCTCCGAGCACTCCATCACCCGCATGGCCGTCGCCACGGAAGCCGAGGCCGCCAAGCAGGGCGGCGACAACCGCACCATGGGCCGCAAGTTCACCCTCCCCTACGCTCTCTACCGCGAGCAAGGATTCGTCAATCCCTTCTTCGCCGACCAGACCGGATTCTCCGATGATGACCTCGCCGTCTTCTGGGATGCCCTCGTCCGGATGTTCGACATCGACCGTTCCGCCGCCCGCGGTCTCATGGCTACCCGCAAACTGGTCATCTTCAAGCACGCCTCCAAACTCGGCAATGCACCCGCCCACGTCCTCTTCGACGCCGTCAAGGTCACCCGCAAACCCGGCATCGAGTTTCCCCGCTCCTTCGCCGACTACACGGTCTCCATCGACCGCAGCTCAATCCCCGCTGGCGTCGAAGTCATCGAAATGTAGTTTCCCGGCAGTGAAACGCATCCTGGCATTTCTGTTCTCCGGTCCCGCCACGCGCGAACCGGAGAGCAGGAATGGCCGGAAAACCACGACAGAGAGTCCATGACACGCAAGAAGCAAGACAGGAAGTCCCTGAACCTGACTCTCCAGAAGTCTTCCGCGGCGACGTTCCTCACCTACATCGCCTCCACCGGGGCTGGCGACGAACGGTTCGAACTGCGCTACGAGGACGAAAACATCTGGATGAGCCAGAAAACCCTCGCCGCCGTCTACGGCGTCGAAGTCCCCAACATCTCCTACCATCTGCGCAAGCTATTTTCCGACATGGAGATAAGTCCGGAGACATCTGTTAAAGAGTTTTTAATAGATGTCGGCGACGGCAGGCAATTCTCCGTCAAACACTACAACCTCCAAACCATCGTCGCCATCGGCTTCAAGATCGGCAACGACCAGGCCGTGCAGTTCCGCAAATGGGCCAACGGCATCGTCAGCCAATACACCATCAAAGGCTGGGTGATGGATTCGGAGCGGTTCATCAAGGGTTCCCCGCTTTCCGACAAGTATTTCGAGGAACAACTCGAACGGATCCGCGAAATCCGCATGAGCGAGCGCAAGTTCTACCAGAAGGTCACCGACCTCTACGCGACAGCCGTCGATTACGACCGCAGCGCACGGACCACGCGGGAATTCTACGCCACCGTCCAGAACAAGATGCACCAGGCCGTCCACGGCCACACCGCGTCCGAACTGATCTACACGCGCGCGGATGCCGGCAAGGAGCACATGGGCCTCACCTCGTGGGGCGACGGCCCGGACGGCAAAATCCGCAAGGCCGACGTCTCGGTCGCGAAAAACTATCTCTCCGCGGACAAACTCTACGTGATGGAACGCATGGTTTCCGCCTTCCTCGATTTCGCCGAAACCAAGACCCGCCAGCACGTTCCCCTCACCATGGAGGACTGGAAAAAGCGTCTCGACAAGTTCCTGCAACTCTTCGACCAGCACCCCCTCCCGTACGAAGGCGACCCGGACTCCCCCTACAAGGCCCAATTGTGGGCCGAGACGGAGTTCGAGAAATACCGGATTGTCCAGGACAAGATTTTCCTAAGCGACTACGACCGCTATCTGATGGAATTGGAACAGGCCGTACAGGAACACGGGAAGGAAGACAACCCGACATCCGGCGGTCGGCAGGATGGAGAACCCGGTGCCGGTTGATATCCCAGACAGCGGCGACGATTTCGCCATGATTTCCGCCTTGCAGCACTTCCTGTTCTGCAAGCGCCAGTGCGCCCTCATCCACCTCGAAGGCGTCTGGGCCGAGAACTGGCTCACCGCCACCGGCCGCGTCATGCACGAACGCGTCGACACCCGCGCCAGCGAGACCCGCCGCGACCTCCGACAGGCCACGGCCCTGCGAATCTTCTCCCGGCGGCTCCGCATCGCCGGCGTCGCCGACATGGTCGAGTTCCACCGCGTCGCTGGCGAATACGATGCCCACGGGCGCAAGATGGCCGCCCCCCTCCCCGGTGCGTCCGGCTTCTGGCGGCCCTTTCCCGTCGAATACAAGCGCGGCAAACCCAAGGCACACCGAGCCGACGAAGTCCAGCTCTGCGCCCAGGCCTTCTGCCTCGAAGAAATGCTTGGCGTCGAAATCCCCGCCGGAGCCCTCTTTTACGGCGAAACCCGCCATCGCACCGACGTTCCCTTTGACGATTCCCTCCGCCGCATCACCCAGGAGGTTGCCGACGGCGTCCAAGCCCTCATCGCGTCCGGACGGACACCTCCGCCCGAATACGGCAAGCACTGCGCCGCCTGCTCCCTCGTCGAAGAATGCCAACCCAAGGCCTTTTCCTCCCGCCGCTCCGCCCGCGCCTGGCTGGACCGCGCCATCGGGGATGCTGTGTCATGAAAAAACTCCTCAACACCCTCTACGTCCAGACCCAGGGCATCTACCTCCGCCAGGAAGGCGAAACCGTCGTCGCCGAAAAGGACGGCCAGGTCCTCATGCGCTTGCCCATCCACACCCTCTCCGGGCTCGTCACGTTCGGCAACGTCATGTGCTCCCCCTTCCTGCTGCATCTCTGCGCCGAACGCGGCGTCGCCATCTCCTTCCTCTCCGAGCACGGACGCTTCCTCGCCCGCGCCACCGGCCCCGTCTCCGGCAACGTCCTCCTCCGGGTCGCCCAGGTCCGCGCCCACGACGACCCCGACCGCAAGGGCGACATCGCCCGCTCCTGCGTCGCCGGAAAGATCGCCAACGACCGCAACCTCATCCTGCGCCGCATGCGCGACCACGGCGACACCCCCGCCCTCCGCACGGCCGCCGCCGCCCTCGCCGACGTCCTCCTCCGCCTCCGCGATTCCCCGCCCGACGCCGCCCGCATCCGAGGCCTCGAAGGCGAAGCCGCCGCCGCCTACTTCGCCGCCTTCAACGACCTCCTCCTCGCCAACCGTGAAGCCTTCGCCATCGCCTCCCGCAACCGGCGGCCGCCCACCGACCCCATGAACGCCCTCCTCTCCTTCCTCTACACCCTCCTCGCCCACGACTGCCGCGGCGCCCTCGAAGGCGTCGGACTCGACCCGCAGGTCGGCTTCCTCCACGAACTCCGCTCCGGCCGCCCCAGCCTCGCCCTCGACCTCATGGAAGAATTCCGGGCCCCCGTCGCCGACCGGCTCGCCCTCACCCTCGTCAACCGCCAGCAACTCGCCCCCAAGGACTTCAAGACCACCGAATCCGGCGCCGTGCAGCTTTCCGAATCCGCCCGCAAGGACGTCCTTCTCGCCTGGCAGCAACGGAAGCTCGAAACCGTCACCCATCCCTTCCTCGACGAAAAAGTCCCCGTCGGCCTTCTCCCCCACCTCCAGGCCCTCCTGCTCGCCCGCCACCTGCGCGGCGACCTCGACGCCTACCCGCCCTGGATGCCCAAATAGGAGCCCCGCCATGCTCATGCTCGTCAGCTACGACGTCTCCACCGTGGACCGCGCCGGCCGCGCTCGCCTCCGCAAGGTGGCCAAGACCTGCACCAACTGGGGCATCCGCGTCCAGAACTCCGTATTCGAGTGCCACGTCGATTCCGCCCAGTGGGTCCGGCTGAAGGCCGAACTCGAAACCATCTGCGATCCCAAGACCGACAGCCTCCGCTACTACAACCTCGGCAGCCGCTACCAAGGCAAGACCGAACACTACGGTGCCAAACCCGCCCCCGATCCAGAGACCGACCTCCTGTCCATCTGACCCTTTTTCCCGCGCCGCGAACCCCATGCCCACATCCCCACCCCGGTAGGTTCGCGGCGTCCCGCTCCCGTTCTGTGACAACTGAATAGCCCATTATGGGCCTTTTTTGCACACTTGCCATCCGCCCCCGTTCCGCTACACTCCCCCCTCCAGCGGCCAATGCGCGTTTTCCCCCGCATTTTCCGCAGTCGCGCGCCCCGTGCGCGCGTGAATTGAAACGCTACATTGGATGGTGCCGCCATCCATGCCGCGTGTCGCGCGCCCCGTGCGCGCGTGAATTGAAACTGTTCCCGAAAGAAAAGCCTATGGGGTCACTATGTCGCGCGCCCCGTGCGCGCGTGAATTGAAACTGGGTATTGCGCGCCGTGGACTGGGCCGCGTCCAGTCGCGCGCCCCGTGCGCGCGTGAATTGAAACCCCCTTCCGCTCGCTTGGCATCTTCGAAGGTCAGGTCGCGCGCCCCGTGCGCGCGTGAATTGAAACCGTGCCTCCATCCATGGCGCGCGTGATGGGGTGTCGCGCGCCCCGTGCGCGCGTGAATTGAAACTCGGACTTGGCGAGAATCCACTCGGCCGCGTGGTCGCGCGCCCCGTGCGCGCGTGAATTGAAACCGCACATCACACACCCGAACATGATTGCCGCCCGTCGCGCGCCCCGTGCGCGCGTGAATTGAAACCCGCCAGCGATGTAGTTGCTCGTGAACGCCGTGTCGCGCGCCCCGTGCGCGCGTGAATTGAAACTGGAACCGGCGCGGAGAGCTGATGGCCGAGAAGAGTCGCGCGCCCCGTGCGCGCGTGAATTGAAACCTTGCCGCGCAACCTGGCTTGAAATCAGAGGTGTCGCGCGCCCCGTGCGCGCGTGAATTGAAACCATACTGCGCCTTCCTCAAGTCCGGCGCGTATGTCGCGCGCCCCGTGCGCGCGTGAATTGAAACTCCGCGGACTACGCGGTGCTGGACGCGAACGGGTCGCGCGCCCCGTGCGCGCGTGAATTGAAACAACAAGCATTGGAAAGAGCCGGAAGGGGGCAAGAGTCGCGCGCCCCGTGCGCGCGTGAATTGAAACATCTTCCCCGCCCTTTCGTGCGCAGAGCGTCCCCGTCGCGCGCCCCGTGCGCGCGTGAATTGAAACTGCGAGGACTACGAGGAAACGTGGTGCTCGAACGTCGCGCGCCCCGTGCGCGCGTGAATTGAAACCAATGACCCCGTCCCCCGTCCAGCGCCTCGCCGTCGCGCGCCCCGTGCGCGCGTGAATTGAAACACATCGCCGCCGCGCACCA